>JAOUGW010000071.1 GCA_029865465.1 Gammaproteobacteria bacterium | reverse complement strand
TGGTTTGCCCCCGCGGGTGATGGCCCGCCCTACTGCATCGTCATCCCGCCGCCGAACGTCACGGGCACGCTGCACATGGGGCACGCCTTCCAGCACACGCTGATGGACGTGCTGACCCGGCTGCACCGCATGGACGGCGATCGCACCCTCTGGCAACCGGGCACCGACCACGCGGGCATCGCCACGCAGATGGTCGTCGAGCGCCAGCTCGCCGCCGACGGCCAGACGCGGCACGACCTCGGCCGCGAGCAATTCGTCGAGCGCGTGTGGCAGTGGAAAGAGGCATCGGGCGGCACGATCTCGCGCCAGATGCGCCGGCTCGGCAATTCGGTCGACTGGTCGCGTGACCGCTTCACGATGGACGCAGGGCTCTCGGCGGCCGTGCTCGAAGTCTTCGTGCGCCTGCACGAGGACGGGCTGATCTATCGCGGCAAGCGTCTCGTCAACTGGGACCCGGTGCTGCACACGGCCCTGTCCGACCTCGAGGTGATCTCGGAACCCGAAGCCGGCAGCCTGTGGCACCTGCGCTATCCGCTCGCGGACGGCAGCGGCCACCTGGCCGTCGCGACGACGCGCCCGGAAACGATGCTCGGCGACACGGCCGTCGCCGTTAACCCCGCGGACGAGCGCTACCGGCACCTCGTCGGCCGGCAGGTCCGCCTGCCGCTCACCGGCCGTCTCGTGCCGATCATCGCCGACGACTACTGCGATCCGGCGTTCGGCAGCGGCTGCGTCAAGATCACGCCGGCGCACGACTTCAACGACTACGAAATCGGCAAGCGCCACTCGCTGCCGCTGCTCAATATCTTCACGGCCGACGCCACCCTCAACGACGAAGTGCCGGCGCAGTATCGAGGGCTCGATCGATTCGAAGCACGCAAGCGCGTGGTCGCCGACCTCGAAGCGGCCGGGCTGCTCGAAAAAGTCGATCCGCACACGCTGCCGGTGCCACGAGGCGACCGCAGCCAGGCTGTGCTCGAGCCCTGGCTCACGGACCAGTGGTACGTGCGGATCGCGCCGCTGGCCGCGCCGGCGATCGCGGCGGTCGAAGATGGCCGCATCCGCTTCGTCCCGGACAACTGGTCGAAGACGTACTTCCAGTGGATGCGCAACATCCAGGACTGGTGCATCAGCCGGCAGCTCTGGTGGGGCCACCGCATTCCGGCGTGGTACGACGAAGACGGCAACATCTTCGTCGCGCGCAGCGAGGCGGACGCGCAGGCCGCCGCGACCCGGCAGCACGGCAGGCCCGTCGCGCTGCGCCAGGACGAGGACGTGCTCGACACCTGGTTCAGCTCGGCGCTGTGGCCGTTCTCGACGCTCGGCTGGCCGCGGCAGACGCCGGAACTCGCGGCCTTCTACCCCACCTCGGTGCTGGTCACGGGCTTCGACATCATCTTCTTCTGGGTCGCCCGGATGATCATGATGGGTCTTCAGTTCCAGAATGAGGTGCCCTTCCGCGAGGTCTACATCACCGGACTCATCCGCGACGAGCACGGCGACAAGATGTCGAAGTCGAAGGGCAACATCATCGACCCGCTCGACCTCATCGACGGCATCGACCTGGAGACGCTGGTCGCCAAGCGCACCACCGGCCTGATGCAGCCGCAGATGCGGAACGCGATCGAGAAGGCGACGCGCAGGCAGTTCCCGCAGGGCATCCCGTCCTTCGGCACGGATGCGCTGCGCTTCACCTTCGCGGCGCTTGCGACCATGGGCCGCGACATCCGCTTCGACCTCGGCCGGGTCGAGGGCTACCGCAATTTCTGCAACAAGCTGTGGAACGCGGCGCGCTACGTGCTCATGAACACCGAGGAGCATGCGGCGGACATTGCGAGCGGACCGTGCGAGTTCTCCGTTGCCGACCGCTGGATCCGCGGCCGCCTCGGCGCCGCGGTCGCGGCCGTGCGGTCGAACCTCGCGGCCTATCGCTTCGACCTCGCTGCGCAGGCAATGTACGAATTCGTCTGGTACGAATTCTGCGACTGGTACCTCGAACTGTCGAAGCCCGTCCTGCAGGCCGCCGACGTCGCTCCGGCGGGACGTCGCGGCACCCGCCGCACGCTGCTCGAGGTGCTCGAAGGCACGCTGCGCATGCTGCATCCGCTGATGCCTTTCATCACCGAAGAAATCTGGCAGAAGGTCGGGCCCCTGGCAGGGCGAACGGACGGCACGATCATGTTGCAACCCTATCCGTCGGCCGCCGACTTCGCGCCGGACGCAATGGCCGAGCGTGAGATCGCGGCACTGCAGGCCGTCGTGCTCGGCATCCGCCAGATCCGCGGCGAACTCGACGTGCCGCATTCGCGTGCGACACCGGTGTACGTGCGCAGCGACAAGGCCGGCGACGCCGAAGCAATCCGCGCGCTCGCCGCGACGATCCGCAGGATCGCGAACCTCGAGTCGATCGAACTCGTGCAGTCGGAGGCCGACCTGCCGCCGTGCGCGATCGCGATCAGTGCCGGACGTACCGTACTCGCTCCGTTCGACCGCCTCATCGACGACGTGTCGGCGGAACTGGCCCGGCTCGAAAAGCGCAGGGCCAGGACGAAGCAGGAGCGCGACAAGTGCGCAGCCAAGCTGGCCAATGCAAACTTCGTCGCCAATGCGCCGGAGAGTGTCGTCGCGCAGGAACGAGACCGCAGCGCGGAGTTCGAGCGCCAGCTCGAGCAGCTGGGCGAGCAGATGCGGCGGCTGGCGGCGCTCGCAGCGCCGGCGGGCGGCTGACGTGTCGACCCCCGTCGAACCGGTTGCAACCACCGAGCCGTCGCTGCACGCGCTGATCGATGCGGCGGTGGCAGGCCTCAACGAGATCATCCTCGGCAAGGAGACGCAGGTCCGCCTGTGTCTCGCCTGCCTGTTTGCGCAGGGGCACCTGCTGATCGAGGATATCCCGGGGGTCGGCAAGACCACGCTGGCCCACGCCCTCGCCCGTTCGCTGGGTCTCTCGTACCAGCGCATCCAGTTCACGAGCGACCTGCTGCCGGCCGATATCATCGGCGTCTCGGTCTTCGAAGCCGACACCGGGCAGTTCCGCTTCCATCGCGGACCGGTGTTTGCCCAGCTCGTGCTGGCGGACGAAGTGAACCGGGCAACGCCCAAGGCACAGAGCGCGCTGCTCGAGGCGATGGAGGAACACCAGGTCACGGCCGACGGCCAGACCTATCCGCTCACGGAACCGTTCTTCGTCATCGCGACGCAGAACCCCTCGTACCAGGTCGGCACCTACCCGTTGCCGGAGTCGCAGCTCGACCGCTTCCTGATGCGCATCGAGCTCGGTTACCCGGCCGCATCGCTCGAGCGGCAGTTGCTGCTCGGTCGCGACCGGCGCGACCTGCTCGCGGAACTCGCGACCGCGATCACGCCCCAGCAACTGTTGCGCCTGCAGGGCGCCGTGCCGAAAGTGCACGCCTCGGCAGCGCTGCTCGACTACGTGCAGGCGGTGGCGCGCTACACGCGACAGGCTCCGGAGTTCGAAGCCGGGCTCTCGCCGCGTGCCGTGATCGCGCTGCTGCGAGCCGCGCAGGCCTGGGCCTTCATGCACGGGCACGCAGGCGTGCTGCCGGAAGACGTGCAGGCCGTGCTGCCGGCCGTCGTCGGCCACCGCCTCGCTGCACGCGACGAGGCCCGTTTCCGCAACGCCGGCGAGATCGGTCAACACGTGCTGGCGGCCGTCGCCGTTCCCTGAGCGCAATGCGCCGGCTGCTGCGGGACCTGCGGGCGCATATCGAACGGCGCGCGCGCGCGTGGATCCGGCGCCGGCAGGGTGCGGACACGGACCCCGTCGAACTGCGTCGCCAGCGCATCTACATCCTGCCCACGCGGCTCGGTGTCGCGTACGGCGCGATGCTGTTCGCGATGCTGCTCGGCGGCATGAACTACAACAACAACCTCGGTCTCGGCCTCACGTTCCTGCTCGTGAGCCTCGGCCTCGTGACCATGCATCACGCGCACGGTACGCTGGCCGGCGTGCGACTGCGCCTGCTCGAGGCAGTGCCCGGATTCGTGGGCAGCGACGTCCGGTTCCGCCTGCTGCTCGAGCATGCGTCGAACGTCGCCCGACCCGCCCTCGAGATCGGCTTCGCCAGGGACGAACCAGGCAGCGTCACTGCCGACCTGCCGCCCCGGGGCTCGAGCGAGGCCACGCTGGTCCTGCCGGCGCAGCGTCGCGGCCGCGTCACGCTCGAGCGCTTCATCGTCTCGACCAGCCACCCGTTCGGCCTGTTTCGCGCCTGGGCCGTCGTGCATCCGGCCTATGCGGCGATTGCCTGGCCCCGGCCCGCGCAGCGTGCAATGACGCCGCCGCTCACCGCGACGGATACGGGAGGCGCGCAATCAGGGGCCATCGGCGCCGAGGACTTTGCCGGGCTGCGGCCGTTCCAGGCCGGCGACTCGCTGCGGCGCGTGGCCTGGAAAGCCTATGCGCGTGGCCAGGGCCTGTACACCAAGCAGTTCGCCGGCACCGACGTCGTCTCGCACGTCTTCGACTACGAGAGCCTGGCGGGGCTGCCCGCGGAGTCGCGGCTGGAGCAACTCTGCCGCTGGGTGCTCGATGCCCAGGAGCGCGGCGAGGCCTTCGCCTTGCGCCTGCCTGGCACGTACATCGAGACCAACGTGGGGCCGGCCCACCGCGAACGTTGCCTGAACGCGCTGGCGCTGTTCGGAATGCCGGAGACTGCGCGTGCGTGAGCCGAACGCGCCGTCGCGGATCCGCGGACTGGACTGGGTGCTGGCTGCACTCGGCGCAGCCGTGGGACCTCACGTGCTGCACCTCCCGGCGTGGGTCACGCTGCTGCTGCTCGCCGTGTGCGGGTGGCGCTGGACGGCTGACCTGCGGGGCTGGAGGCTCGCGCCCTTCTCCGTGCGCGTCGTCGTCGTGCTGGTGTCGACGGTCGCCATTTTCGGGACCTACCGCACGCTGAACGGCATCGAGGCCGGGACGGCCCTCCTCGTGCTGATGGCGGCCGCGAAGCTGCTCGAGACGCGCACCTCCCGCGACCTCACCGTCATCGTGTTCATCAGCTGGTTCCTGCTCTACGCCGCGCTGCTGCGGGAACAGTCGCTGTCGCAACTGCCCTGGCTGCTCGGCAGCGCTTTCCTGACGGCGGTGGCCCTCATGCGGGTGCACGCATCTTCAGCGCAGGCGCCGGCACGCCATATCGTGCGACGCACCCTGCAGCTGCTGCTGCAGGCTGCGCCGCTCGCGTTGCTGATGTTCCTGCTCTTTCCACGGCTGCCCGGGCCGTTCTGGGGCATCGATGCGCGCGGCGAAGCCAGGACGGGCCTCGACGACGAGATGACTCCCGGTGACGTCTCCGACCTCAGCGCGTCCGGCGAGGTCGCCTTCCGCGCCCGGTTCTTCGGCGTCACGCCGCCGCCCGAACAACGCTACTGGCGCGGTCCGGTGCTGCACGAATTCGACGGGCGAAGCTGGCGGCGGCCAAGCGCACAGTCGTTTCCGCAGCCGCAGGTCACGTTCCGCGGACCCGCCATCCGCTACCAGGTCACGCTGCAGCCGCACGCGCGGCGCTGGGTGCTGGCGCTCGACCTGCCGTCGCAATGGTCGGAACGCACAGCGACGCAGTCGTACGACCTGACGCTGTTGTCGGCGCGCGCCATCAACAACGTAGCCGCCTTCGAACTGACTTCGCACACGAGCTACACCGCCAGCCTGTCGCTGGCGGAATCGATGCGACGCAAGGACCTGGCGTTGCCGCGCGATGGCACCAATGCCCGCAGCGTTGCGCTCGGACGCGACCTCGCGGCCCGCCACGCCGGCAACCCGCGCGCCATGGTGAGCGAGTTGCTGGCCATGTTCCGCCAGCAGCCGTTCGAGTACACGATGCAGCCACCGCGGCTGGCCGACAACGCCGTCGACGAATTCCTGTTCACCACGCGCAAGGGCTTCTGCGAGCACTACGCCTCGGCCTTCACCGTCGTGATGCGCGCCGCAGGTGTGCCGGCGCGCGTCGTCACTGGATACCAGGGCGGTGAGTTCAATCCGTTCGGCGGTTACCTGATCGTGCGGCAGTCCGACGCGCACGCGTGGTCGGAGGTCTGGATCGAAGGCCGCGGCTGGATGCGGGTCGACCCCACCGCCACCGTGGCTCCCGAGCGCATCCAGGGCGGCCTGATCGATGCGGTTGCGGAGGATGAACCAGTCCCCGGGCGCCTGCGCGACGCGAGCGCCGTCTGGTTACAGGTCGAAATGGGGTGGGACGCGGTCAACGACTTCTGGAACCAGCGCGTCGTGCGCTTCGACGCGCAGTCGCAGTTCGACCTGCTCGACCGGCTCGGCGTCGACGATCCCGACTGGCGCGCGCTCGGCCTCGGACTGGCCGGCAGCCTCGCCGCGTTCTTCGTCGTGCTGTCGACTTACCTCGCCTGGCGTTACCGGCCGCCGCCCCGGGACTGGCCCGGCCGGCTGCACGATGTCGTCATCACGCGCCTGCGCAGGCGCGGATTGACGCCGGGCCCCGCCGAAGGCCCGGTCGCATTCATCGAGCGCGCGGAGCGGGAGTGTCCCGACCTGGCGCGCACTCTGGCCGACATCCGCCGGCTCTACGCCGCGCTGCGGTACGGACCCGCGCCCCGGACGGACGACCTGCAGCGCCTCAAGCACGCCGTGAATTCCCTGCGGGTCTGATGTCCCGGAGGCGCGCCTGGCGTGGCCTCGGGTATGCTGCACTCCTCTCCGGGGGAACCACCGATGGCCGTGACCGACAAGAAGTTCGAGGCAGCTGCGAACGACATCAAGAAGCTCACCAGGCGTCCCGACGACGAGGACATGCTGCGGTTGTACGCGTTGTACAAGCAGGGCTCCGAGGGCGACGTGCAGGGCGAGCGCCCGGGCGCTTTCTCCTTCGTCGACCGCGCCAAGTACGACGCCTGGGCGAAGCTCAAGGGCACCGACCAGGCGAAGGCGCGCGAGAATTACGTCAAGCTCGTCGAGCGGCTGAAGAAGAGCTACGGCTGAACCGGACGTGAGCGCCGCGATCGCTGCCATCCTGGCGGTCGCCGTCGCGGTGCTCGCGGGCCTGCTGGTGCCGCCCCTGCTGCGCCGACGCCGGCGGCGTCTCGCCTTCGGCCAGGCCTTGCCCGAGCCCATGCGCGCCGCGATCACGCGCAACGTTCCCGTCACGCGCGCGCTGCCCCCGGACCTTGCCCGGCGGCTCGACGGGCTCGTCATTTCCTTTCTCGCCGAGAAGCAGTTCGTCGGCTGTAACGGGCTGGCGATCACCGACGAAATCCGCGCGACGATCGCCGCGCAGGCGTGCCTGCTGCTGCTCGGCCGGCCGGGGCTGTACGACGAACTGCGATCGATCCTCGTGTACCCCGGCGCGTTCTGGGTCGAAGACGAAGTGCACGACGACGACGGACTCGTGACGCGCCGCCGCCGCGAGCTCTCCGGCGAGGCGTGGGACTCCCAGCGGATCATCCTGTCGTGGGAAGACATCGAACAGACCGCACGCGGGCCCGCGGACGGCTACAACGTCGTGCTGCACGAGTTCGCGCATTACCTTGATGCCGAGGGACGGGGCCTTGCGCCTCTCCCGCGGAACCATGCAGCAACCTGGACCGAGGCCCCACGCATCCCGCGCCCGCGGAAGCGGCCGGCCAGCGATCGCGCGCGGGCCCTCGATGCCTGGCACGGGGACCTGGTCGCCGAATACGAGGCACTCTGCGACGCCGTGGATCGCGGCGAACCGACGTTTCTCGATCCCTATGCCGCCGAGGACGAGGGCGAGCTCTTCGCGGTCGTCAGCGAGGAATTCATCGAGTGCCCGGCCGAGCTGCGCGCTGCACATCCGCGTCTGTACGCGCTGATGCGCGAGTTCTACGGCATCGATCCCGCCGCCTGGGCGGCATGACTCTTCGGTCGGTCAGCTCGTCCGCGCGGGCGTACGTGAAGCCAGGACTTTGTCGATCCGCTGCCCGTCCATGTCGACCACCTCAAAAGTCCATCCCTGCCACCGGATCGAATCTCCTGTCCTCGGAATCCGGCCAAGCTGCCAGAAGATCAGGCCGCTGATCGTTTCGAAATCCGCGTCGACGCCATGGCCAGGATCGGGCCACTCGACGGGAAGGTACTGGGGAAGTTGGGTCATCGGAATCTGTCCGTCGAGCAGCCATGATCCATCCGCCCGGCGGACAGCCTCGCTGTCCTCTGTCGACGCATCGAACTGGCCGGTAATTGCCTCGAGCACGTCATGGAGAGTGACGAGTCCCTGCAGTTCACCGTACTCGTCGACCACGAAGGCCATGTTCAAGCGGGACCCGCGAAATCGGCCCAGTACGTCGCGCCCACTGATGGTTTCCGGAACGAACAGCGGTGGCCGCGCCAGGGACTCGAGGTCCAGTGGTTTGCCGCGCAGGAGCGCAAGGAGCAGCACTCTCGCCGAAACGACGCCGACGATGTCGTGCCTGTCGCTCTTGGCGACGGGATAGCGTGAATGCGGATGTGCTTCCATCGTCGCGATGACATCTTCAGGCGTGGCGTCGGCGTCCAGCGAGGCGATGTCCGGCCGCGGCGTCATGAGCGTGGAGATCGAGCGGTCGTCGAGTCGGAACAGGTTATGCACCATCTTCCTTTCTTCCTCCTCGATCACGCCGGCGGTCGATCCTTCGTGCAGCACGGCATGGATCTCTGCTTCCGTCACCGCATTGCGACGCGCATCGCTTACCCCGAGAAGGCGCAGTAGCGTTTGTGTCGAACCCATGAGCAGCCAGACGAAGGGCTTCGACGCGATCGACAATGCCCGGATCGGTGCCGCGACGAGCCGGGCGACCGATTCAGCGTGGATCTGGCCGATCCTCTTTGGCACCAGTTCGCCGATCACGATGGAGAAATACGTGACGATCGCGACCACGGTCCCTGTGGCCAGGTATCCAGCGGCCTTCGCCGCCGCTCCCAGCTCGATGAAATGCCCGGCCAGGGGTGGCGCCAGGGTCGCCTCGCCGACAATGCCGCTCAACATCCCTACCGACGTGATGCCGATCTGCACGGTAGACAGGAAGCGCGTTGGCTCGGACCCGAGATCGGCCGCAATTCGGGCGGCCGAGTCGCCTTTGTCGATCAGTGGCTGCAGGCGTGCCCGGCGGGCACTGACCAGCGCGATCTCGGACATCGCGAAGAATCCATTGAGTACGACAAGGATGACCAGGACGTAGATTTCCATTCAGGGGACCTCTGCAGCCGCCGGCGCGACCGGTCTGGCGATCTCGGTAGTCTACCGGGCTCGGGCTCCGCGGCATGGACACCCCTTCCGGAGCACATCCGTTTCGCTGGGCCAGCCCGTCCAAGGGACAATTCGTTGCGAGCTCCCGGCGGATCTACCGCGTGACCGTTGCGTCCGCCCGCGCGCTGCGCGCCGCGATCATCAGCATCCAGCCGCCGCTGATGAACAGCAGCAGGATCGAGAGAATCGAAAGGCGCTGGTCGTGCGTGACCGCCGCCGTCACGCCCACTAGGATCGGGCCCACGATGGCCGACGCCTTGCCCATCATGTTGTAGAAGCCGAAGAACTCGGATGACTTGCCCTCGGGCACCAGCCGACCGTAGTAACTGCGGCTCAGGGACTGGATGCCGCCCTGCACCAGGCCGATCACGACGGCGAGCAGGAAAAAGTCCGCCACGTCGTCGACGAAATACGCGAAGCACGTGGCCCCGACGTACACGGCGAGCGCGATGAAGATGCCGTTGAGCGCGCCGATCCGCCGCCCGAGCCAGCCGTAGGCGAGCGCCGCGGGGAAGCCCACGAACTGCGTCAGCAGCAGCGCCTTGATCAGGCCGCCCTGGTCCAGGCCGAGCGAGATGCCGTAGTCGACGGCCATCTTGATGATCGTGTTGACGCCGTCGATGTACAGGACGTATGCGACGAGGAACAGCATCAGCGGCTTGTAACGGCGGATCTCGCCGAGCGTCGTGCGCAACTCGCGCAGGCCGAGGCGCACGGCTTCACGGGCGCCGACGGCCGCCCGCTCCGAGACCCTCTCGCGCACGAAGAACACGCACGGCAGCGCGAACACGAACCACCAGATGCCCGTCATGACGAACGACAGGCGCACGGCCTCGCCCGCGTCGGCGAGACCGAACAGCGCGGGCTGCAACGTCATCAGCACGTTCACGGCAAACAGCAGCCCGCCGCCAAGGTAGCCCAGCGCATACCCGAACCCCGAAACGACGTCGTATTCGGCGGGTTCGGCCACGTGCAGCAGCAGTGAATCGTTGAAAACGATGCCGCCCCAGAACCCGAGCGAGGCGACGATATACAGCGCGGCCGCGCCCAGCCAGTGACCCTGCGAGACCATTGCGAGCCCGGCCGTGGCCGCGGCGCCCAGGATCGTGCACATCAGCAGCAGCCGCACACGCGAGCTGCTGCGGTCTGCAATCGCGCCGAGCACGGGCGCCAGCAACGCGACGATCAGGCTCGCGATGCCGCTGGTGACGCCGAGCCGGAACGTGCTCTCGGTGGCGACGACGCCTGCGTTCCAGTACTGCTTGAAAAAGACCGGGAAGAACCCGGCCATGACCGTGCAGGCGAACGCGGAATTGGCCCAGTCGTAAAGCGCCCAGGACAGGACGGGCCGGCGGCGCAGGACGGCCTTGCTGCTCACTCCTCGCTCACGCAGCGCTCGCCAGGTGTTCGCGCGTTTCACGGAAGGTGATGTCGGGCCAGCGCTCCAGCGTCAGCTGCAGGTTGACGCGGGTCGGCGCGAGATAGACCAGCGCGCCGGAATGATCGAGCGCGAGGTTGTCGTGCGCCTTGTTGCGGAACTCCGCGAGCTTCTTCGCGTCCGGGCAGTACACCCAGCGCGCGGTGTAGACGCTGATGGCATCCCAGCTGGCCTGCACCGAGTACTCGTCCTGCAGGCGGAACGCCACGACGTCGAACTGCAGCTGGCCGACGGCGCCCAGGATCAGGTCGTTGTTGCGCAGCGGCCGGAACAGCTGCGTGGCGCCCTCCTCGCACAGCTGGTCGAGGCCCTTCTGCAGCGCCTTCATGCGCAGCGGGTCCCTGAGCACGACGCGACGGAACAGTTCCGGCGCGAAGTTCGGGATGCCCGTGAACATGACCTTCTCGCCTTCGGTAAGCGTGTCGCCGATGTTGATCGTGCCGTGGTTGTGCAGGCCGATGATGTCGCCGGCGTAGGCCTCGTCGGTGTGCTGCCGGTCGGCGGCGAGGAACGTCACGGCGTCGCCGACGCGGATTTCCTTGCCGTGGCGCACGTGGAAGAGCCGCATGCCCTTGCGATAACGGCCGGAACAGATGCGCAGGAACGCGATGCGGTCGCGATGGCCCGGATCCATGTTCGCCTGGATCTTGAAGACGAAGCCCGTGAGGGCGTCCTCGTGCGGATCGACCATGCGGGTCGTCGTTGCGCGCTGCTGCGGGGCTGGCGCGATCGCGACGAACGCGGAGAGCAGCTCGGTGACGCCGAAGTTATTGATCGCCGACCCGAAGAACACCGGCGTTTGCCGGCCTGCGCGATACTCCGCGAGATCGAAGGTGTGCGACGCGCCCCGCACGAACTCGACTTCGTCGCGGTACGCCTGCGCGCGGTCGCCGAGGAACCCGGTCGCCTCGGGACTGTCGATCCCCTCGATGATTGCATTGGTGCCCGCGCGGCCCTTCTCGCCCGCCTGGTACACGTAGATGCGGTCTTCGAGCAGGTGGTAGATGCCGGCCAGTGCCCGACCCATGCCGATCGGCCAGGTAACCGGCGCGCACGTGATCTTCAGCACGCGCTCGATTTCATCGAGCAGCTCCGTCGGCTCGCGGCCTTCGCGGTCCAGCTTGTTGATGAACGTCATGATCGGCGTGTCGCGCAGCCGGCAGACTTCCATCAGCTTGATCGTGCGCTCCTCGACGCCCTTGGCGCAGTCGATGACCATGAGCGCCGAGTCGACCGCCGTGAGCGTGCGGTAGGTGTCTTCGGAGAAGTCCTCGTGCCCTGGCGTATCGAGCAGGTTGACCATGCGCCCCTGGTACGGGAACTGCATCACGCTCGAGGTCACGGAGATGCCGCGCTGCTGTTCCAGCGCCATCCAGTCGGACGTGGCGTGGCGCGTGGCCTTGCGGCCCTTGACCGTGCCGGCCAGCTGGATCGCGCCCCCGAACAGCAGCAGCTTCTCGGTGAGCGTGGTCTTGCCGGCGTCGGGGTGCGAAATGATGGCGAAGGTGCGGCGACGCGCCACTTCGTCGAGCGGTTGATTCATCCGCCGGATTTTACCGGCATTGACAGCTTGAGGACCAACGCATCCTCGCGACCGGCCTCGGCCTGGTAGTAGCCGCGCCGGCGCCCGACCTCGACGAACCCGAGCGACTGGTACAGCGCGATCGCGTGCAGATTGGACGGCCGCACTTCGAGGAACACGTCCTGCATGCCCGCCTGGACCGAGCGCTCGATCAGCAGCAGCAGCATGCGGCGGCCGATGCCGCGGCCGCGGACGGGCCCGGCCACGCAGAGATTCAACACGTGCGCCTCGCCCGCGCCCATGGCCACGATGCCGTACGCGACGACTTCACCCGCGCTCTCCGCCACGCGGCAGAGGTAGCCGACGCGCAGGCAGTCGCGGAAGATGCTTTCGCTCCAGGGAAAAGGGTATGAAGACCGCTCGATCGTGCCGACATGCGGCACGTCGAACGGCGTCATCGCACGAAACCGCACGAGGTTGCCGGAATCGGGCTCCGGCGTCATTTCGGCCGCGCTCACGCCCGGCCCTCGCTGGCCGACTCCCGCTCGAGCCGGCCGAACAGTTGCCTGGCATGCAGGAGGTCCTGCCAGGACTTGCGCTTCTCGCCGGGGCTTCGCAGCAGGTAGGCCGGGTGATAGGTCACCACCACGGGCCACGCTTGCGCGCCGAACGAGTGCACCTTGCCACGCAGCTTGGCGAGCGGCGTCTCGGTGGCAAGCAGGTTCTGGGCCGCGATGCGCCCCACCGCGATGATCAGCGTCGGATCGACCAGGGCGACCTGCCGTTCGAGGAAACCGCGGCAGCGGGCCGCTTCAGCCGGCCTGGGGTCACGATTGTCGGGCGGGCGGCACTTGAGCACGTTCGCGATGAACACGTCCTCGCGGCGCAGGCCGAGCGCGCGGATCATCGACGTCAGCAACTGCCCCGCACGGCCGACGAACGGCTCACCCTGCCTGTCTTCCTCGGCACCAGGCGCCTCGCCGATGAACATCCAGCGGGCTTGCCGGCTGCCGACGCCGAACACCGTCTGCGTGCGCGTGGCATGCAGATCGCATCGCTGGCAGGCGGCGACCTCGGCCCGCAATGCGTCCCAATCGAGGTTGGCGGCCACGGCGGGCGACGCTGCAGCATCGATGGCCGGTGTGACGGCGGCCGGTGGCGCATCGACGACAACCTCTGCCTGCAACGGCGGCGCGTTGCGTGGCACGTAGACGTCCACGCCGAGCGCCTGCAGGTACGCAACCTGGCGGGCATCCACCATCCGCTCAGCCTCCCGTCTCCGGGCGCGTGCGGCGACCGCGGCGCATCCTGCGCCAGGCCCACCACAGCGGGCCGGAGCTGGCGTAAGCCGCGAACAGGGCGAACAGCATCTCCGGCGGGCTCGAGCCCACGAGAACGAAACCCAGTGGCACCAGCACCATGAATGCGACGGGGATTCGCATGCGCGGGTCGAG
>JAOUGW010000070.1 GCA_029865465.1 Gammaproteobacteria bacterium | reverse complement strand
CGGCCCTGGCGAGCGAGGCCGAGCAGGCCCGGCAGCTGAGCCCGACGGAACGCGAGTGGAAGCAGCGGATCTACGAGCGACTGCTGAAGGTGCTCGATCTCTCGCTGCTCGGCTCGCTCGAGGAAGCGGCTGCACGCACCCAGATTCGCGAGATCACCAACCGGCTGCTGCTCGAGGAGTCGGCCCCGCTGAGCCTGGCGCAGCGCCAGTTCGTGACGCGGCGCATCGAGGACGAGGTCATGGGCCACGGGCCGCTCGAGCCGTTGCTCGCCGACCCGACGATCTCGGACATCCTCGTGAACGGGTACGACCAGGTGTACATCGAGCGGCGCGGCAAGCTCGAGCTGACGGAGGTGCGCTTCAACGACGACGCACACCTGATGAACGTCATCGACCGCATCGTCTCGGCGGTCGGGCGCCGCGTCGACGAGTCCTCGCCCATGGTGGACGCGCGCTTGAAGGATGGCTCCCGCGTCAACGTCATCATCCCGCCGCTGGCGCTCGATGGCCCGACGCTCTCGATCCGCCGCTTCGCCATCGAGTTGCTCAAGGTCGACGACCTGATCCGGCTCGGCACGCTCAATGAGCCGGTGGCGCGGGTGCTCAACGGGATCGTGCACGGGCGGCTCAACGTCGTGATCTCCGGAGGAACCGGCGCCGGCAAGACGACGCTGTTGAACATCCTGTCGGGATTCGTGCCGCTCACGGAGCGCGTGGTCACGATCGAGGACTCGGCGGAACTGCAGTTGCAGCAGCCGCACGTGGTCCGGCTCGAGACGCGCCCGCCGAACATCGAGGGCAAGGGCGAGGTCGCGCAGCGCGACCTGGTGCGCAATGCCCTGCGCATGAGGCCGGACCGGATCATCGTCGGCGAAGTGCGCGGCGCCGAGGCACTCGACATGCTGCAGGCCATGAACACGGGCCACGACGGCTCGCTCACCACGGTTCACGCCAACTCGCCACGCGATGCCCTCGGCCGCATCGAGACGATGGTGTCGATGACCGGGATCACGTTTCCGATGAGGGCGCTGCGCGCGCAGATGGCTTCCGCGATCAACGTGGTGGTGCAGATCGCCCGTGACGAGGACGGCCGCCGCCGCATCATCAGCCTGCAGGAGATCAACGGCATGGAGGGCGACGTGATCACCATGTCCGAGATCTTCACCTTCGAGCGCACTGGCGTGGACAAGGAGGGCAACGTGCTCGGCCAGCTCAGGGCGACCGGGGTGGTGCCCGGTTTCCAGCGGCGCCTGGCGCGTCGCGGCATCGATCTCCCGGTCGAGTTGTTCTCGACCGACACGGCGAAGCGGTAGGAGAAGCGCATGAACGGCGGAGTCGTCCTGTTTCTGGCGCTGCTCGGGGGAGCGGTGTTCCTGCTGTCGCAGGTGTTGATCGTTCCGGCCTTCGGCTCGGACGCGCGGACGCGCAAGCTGCTGCGGCGCAAGCTGCGCGAGATCGACGCGTTCGATGGGCAGAGCCAGGTTGCCTCGTTGCTGCGCCAGAAGTACCTGCGTGACCTGTCGCCGCTGGCGCGACGCCTCGAGGACACGCCGCTCATGGAAGCGCTCGGCCGCGTCATCGAGCAATCGGGCCGGTCGACGATGGCGCACCGTCTCGTGGCGCTGGCCGCACTGATCGCCGTTGCGGCATTCGCGGCCGTGCTGATCGTGTTCGGGAACCCCGCGCTTGCACTACTGGCGTTCATCGCGGGCGGCGCCGCTCCATTCGTGGTCATCTTCCGCGAACGCCGGGCCCGGCTCGAGAAGTTCGAGGAGCAACTGCCGGACGCGGTCGACGTGATGAAACGGGCGCTGCGTGCGGGACACCCGTTCAACGCCTGCCTCAAGCTCGTCGCCGACGACATGGACGCGCCGATCGCGCGTGAGTTCGAGCTGACCTTCGCCGACGTGAACTACGGCAACGACGTGCGGCGCGCACTCCTCGGCATGTTGCTCCGCGTGCCGAGCACGAGCCTGATGGCGGTCGTGACGGCCGTCCTCATCCAGAAGGAGACCGGTGGCAACCTCGCGGAGATCTTCGAGCGGATCTCGCAGGTGATCCGCAGCAGGTTCCGGTTCGGGCGCAAGGTGCGCACGCTGTCCGCCGAGGGCCGCCTTTCCGCGTGGATTCTTGCGCTGGTGCCGATCATCCTGTTCGGCGTGATCTGGATCACGTCGCCGAAGTACCTGCCGCCGTTGCTGGTGCACCCGACCGGGCAGAAGATGGTCGTGTTCGCCGGCGTAATGATGGTCGTGGGCATCCTCTGGATGCGCCGGATCATCCGTATCGACCTCTGATGCCATGGATACGTTACTCGCCTTCTTCCGGTCGCTGAGCGTGGGAACCAACCCGGAGTACGTGCTGTTCCTGCTGACGACGGGAGCGACCGCCTTCCTGTTCGCGCTCGGCGTTTCGTTCCTGGTGCTGGCCGCAACCGATCCCGTGCGCCGCCGCCTGGGCAGGATGGCCGTCGGCACCCAGGCCGGCGGTCGGGTGGCGACCCGCATCCTGAAGGCACTGGAGCCCGTCAACAGGTTCCTGCTGCCCTCGAAGGAAGGCGAGCGTGGACGGGTGGAGCAGCGGTTGATGTTCGCGGGCTTCCGCTCGCCGAACGCATTGCCCCTGTTCTATGCCGCGAAGACCGGTCTGGCCCTGGTCTTCCTGCTCGTCGTGGTCACGTCGTCGGCGTGGTTGCCGCAGTGGTCGGCGACGAGACTGGTGTTCGTCGCGATGCTGGCGGCATTCGTCGGACTGATGCTGCCGAACTACGTGCTCGACCACATGGTGGAGCGACGGCAGAAGCGGCTGCGTGACGGCTTCCCGGACGCGCTCGACATGCTCGTGGTCTGCGTCGAGGCAGGCCTTGGCCTCACCGCAGGCATCCAGCGCGTCGCGGAGGAACTTCGTTTCAGCCACCCTGAACTCGGGGCCGAGTTCGCGCAGGTGACCGCCGAGATGCGGGCTGGCGTGGAACGGGAGGTCGCCCTCAAGGGCCTGGCGGCGCGTACGGGCCTCGAGGACATCCGCGGCCTGGTGAGCCTCTTGGTCCAGACCCTGAAGTTCGGCACGAGCATCGGTGAGACGCTGCGGGTCTATGCGGAGGAGTTCCGGGACAAGCGCATGCAGCGCGCCGAGGAACTCGCGGCGAAGATCGGCACCAAGCTGGTCTTCCCACTGGTATTCTGCCTGTTCCCGTCCTTCTTCGTCGTCGCAATCGGGCCGGCAGTCATTCGCATCATCGATGTATTCCGCTATCTCGGAGAAAAGGTCGGACAGTGAGCAGGCACGCGTGACAGGCGTGCCGGCCCAGGGGAGTAGCGCTGACGCCAGCCCCCGGGCCTGGTTGTCCACGGCGCTGCTGGTGCTGCTGCTGGCGGGCTGCGCTACCCAGTCGACCGATGAGGCGGCGCAGCAGCCTACGCCAGACGACAAGAGCACTGCCAGCCAGCTCTACGCCGGCCAGCCCGCGGTGGTGCATGCCACGGAATTCCCGGTCGCCTCGGCCGCGGAGGGGATCCAGCGCGGCGACGAAGCCTGGCGCCAGGGCAAGCTCGACCTCGCGGTCTACCTCTACGTGCAGGCGCTGGCGTTCGACGCCACCGCCCCCGCGCCACTGCTGAAGATCGGCACGATCCACGAGCAACTCGGTAACCGGGCGCTGGCGCAAAAGGCTTACGAACTGGCGCTCGAGCGCGATCCAGACAACGCCGCCGCGTGCGAGCGGCTTGGCCTGTTGTACCTGGAGTCGGCCCGGAACGACGAAGCGCACGCGTCGTTCGAGCGCGCCCTTGCGCTCGAGCCGAACCGCTGGCGCTCCGAGAACGGCCTCGGCATCGTCGCCGACCGCCGCAAGGATTTCGCCGGCGCGATCACTCACTACGGCCGCGCGCTCGCGCTCGAGCCCAAGGCTGCCCCCGTGATGAACAACCGCGGTTACTCGCGGTTCCTGGCGGGAGACCTGGCGGGTGCGGAGGCCGACCTGAAGGAGGCCATCCGGCTCGGCGCGCGCAACGGCGCGTGGACGAACCTCGGCAGGGTGCAGGCGCGGCAGGCCAGGTACGCCGAGGCACTCGAGAGTTTCCTGCAGGAGACCGACCTCCCCAACGCCTACAACTCGGTTGGCGAGGCTGCGATGGAGCGCGGCGACTACCTCCAGGCCAGGAAGTACTTCGAGTCGGCAAGCAGCGCGTCCCCGCGGTATTTCGAGGCGGCGCAGAAGAACCTTGGCATCGTCAACGAACGGCTTGCTGCGGCGACGCCTGTTGTCACCGCTCCCAAAGCCAGGAATTCCTTCAAGGTGGTCCTGGCCGACACGTCCGTGTACATGAACGGCGTCGTGATCGGCACGGTCAAGCGGGGCGACCGGGTTGCGGTGCTGAAGACGCAGGACGCCTTCTCGCAGGTCGGGTTCCGCGACGACGGCGGCACGGATCGCGTCGGCTGGATCCCCTCCAGCAGCCTCACCGATTCCCCCTAGCAGGGGCGGAACGTCCGCGTTCATCGGGCATGGCCTGGCCGGACGCCCTCGAGACTCGCCGCAGCTGCGCTGCACATAACCGCAATACACGGCGTGGCCTGATTGGCCGATATTTGGTGCAGTCACGACCGCAGGGTCGGGTGCAGCAATCCTGTTCTGGAGCTTTTCATGGACACCAAGGCGAAAGACATCTCGATGCAGCTCGCGGAGGACGCCCGCCAGTCGGAGTGGGAGAACGTCAGTTTCACGGCCGAGGTCTTCAAGGGCAGCTTTCGCTGGGACCTCGTGCATCCGTTCCCGGCGCAGTCGCCGGAAGACCGCAAAATCGGTGACGACTACCTGGCAAAAGTGCGCGAGGTGCTCGAAAAGCACGTCGATCCCTACCAGATCGATGAGCGCGGCGAGTATCCCGCCGCCGCGCTCGAGGCGATGGCTGCGATCGGGCTCTTCGGCATGAAGATCCCGCGGGAGTACGGCGGTCTCGGGTTCTCCATCACCAATTACGCGCGCGTGCTGGGCATGATCGGGAGCTATTGCTCGAACACGGTCACTTACCTGTCGGCGCACCAGAGCATCGGCGTGCCGCAGCCGTTGCGCGAGTTCGGTACCGAGGAGCAGAAGCGCAGGTACCTGCCGCGACTGGCGCGGGGGGAGATTTCCGCGTTCGCGCTGACCGAGCCCGACGTCGGCTCCGACCCGGCGCGCATGAGCACGGTGGCCACGCCCGTCGAGGACGGCAAGGCGTTCATGCTGAACGGCGACAAGCAGTGGTGCACGAACGTCACGGATCCCAAGACGACGCTGATCGCAGTGCTGGCGCGCACACCGGACAAGGAACTGCCTAACGGCAAGAAGATTCCCCAGATCTCGTGCTTCGTGGTCGAGACCGCGTGGCCGGGCGTCGAGCGGGTGCGGCGTTCGACGTTCATGGGGCTGCGGGGCATCGCCAATGGCTCGGTCACGTTCAGGAACGTGCGTGTGCCTGCGGAGAACATGATCGGCAAGCCCGGAGAGGGACTGAAGATCGCGCTGGCCACGCTGAACGTCGGCCGCCTCGGCCTGCCCGCCGCCGCCATCGGCGTCGGCATGGCCTTCGTCGACGATGCCCGCTGGTGGATCACGACGAGGCAACAGTGGGGCCAGCCGGTCGGCAAGCACCAGGCCATCGCCCGCATGGTTGCGAGTTACGCCGCGCACCTGTTCGCGATGAAGAGCATGGTGTACCTGACCTGCGCGCTGGCTGATCGCAAGAACGTCGACATCCGGCTGGAGGCCGCCGCTGCCAAGTACTTCTGTTCCGAGACGCTCTACCGCATCCTCGACGACTACCTGCAGGTGCGCGGCGGCCGCGGCTACGAGCGGGCGACTTCGCTCTACGAGCGCGGCGAGCGACCGACCAGCGTCGAGATGGCAATCCGCGACATGCGGGTCGGGCGCATCTTCGAGGGCTCGTCGCAGGTCATGCACCTGATCATGGCGCGCGAGGCGCTCGATACGCATTTCAAGCTGGTGATGCCGATCCTCCAGCCCAAGCCCGGGCAGAAGCTCAGCAAGGGTGAAGCCATGATGAAGGCAGCCGGGTTCTACTCGACGTGGCTGCCGAAGCTGTTCATGCCGGAGACTGGCCATCACTTCGAGGCGAGGCACCTCAGCGAGGTGAACCGCAAGCACCTCGCCTACGCGGGCAAGACCAGCAGGCTGCTCGCCCGGCGGCTGTTCGGGACCATGGCCAGGTTCGGCCCCAGGCTCGAGAAGGAGCAGCTGATCCTCGGCAACTTCGTCGACATCGGTGTCGACCTGTTCGTCATGTCGACCACGCTGTCGTACGCGGATCACCTGCTCGGCGAGAACCCGGCGGACCAGAGTCCGCAGGAACTGGCGGACCTCTTCTGCCGCGAGGCGCGGCGGCGCATCGAGGCGAACTTCCGTGCGGTCAAGTCGAACAACAACCGCTCTTACCGCAAGGTCGCCGGGCTGTTCATGGACGGCACCCTGGGCTGGCTCGCCGACGGCTCGATGAACCCGATTCCGCCGCAGTACCGCGACTGGGAGAAGCACGACTACGAGCATCCGGCGCAGGACCTGGCCGCGCGCGAGTCCGAGGAGCGGAAGACGCCTAGACGCGACGAAGCGGCTTGAAAATCCTCGCGGCGCGCGGCTTTCCACCGATCGCCGCACCGGATGCGCGCCTGCTGATCCTCGGTTCGCTACCCGGCCAGGCATCGCTCGCGGCGCGCCAGTACTACGCCCAGCCGCAGAACGCGTTCTGGCGGATCATGGGTGCGTTGTTCGACGCCGGGCCGGATATTCCATACGCCAGGAGGGCAGAACGCCTGCGCGCGAGCGGTATCGCGCTGTGGGATGTGTGCCAGTCGGCCAGGCGCCCCGGCAGCCTCGATTCCGCGATCGATCTCGCGACGGTGGTGCCGAACGATTTCGCGGGCTTCCTGCGCGAGCATTCACGGATCGCGTGGGTGTGCACCAACGGTGCGACCGCCCACCGCTTGTATCGGCGACTGGTACAGCCGGGATTGCCTGTGCGCGCGCAGGCGCTGCCGCTGCACCTGTTGCCATCCACGAGTCCGGCGCATGCATCGCTGAATCTTGCGCAGAAACTGGAGCGCTGGCGCTTGCTCGCAAATCTGCTGGCGGCTTGAGGGAAGGGCGCCGCGAGCGGCCTTCGGTCCGGGCTCCTGGCCGGATGTCGAACGTGTCCTTCAGGTCCCGGGCGCTTCGCGAGCAATGCGCACGACTTCCTCTGCCGTGTCCGCGAGACGCAGGAGCCCGAGTTCCTCGCGCGTGATGGTGCCTTCGCTCACCAGCGTCCGATCGAGGAATCGAGCCATCGCGCCCCAGAAGTCCCGCCCTACGGCGATCAGCGGAAAGCGCTCGATCTTGCCGTTCTGCACCAGCGTGGCGAGTTCGAACGCTTCGTCGAGCGTGCCGAAGCCACCCGGCATCACGACGAACGCGCATGAATACTTCACGAGCATCACCTTGCGCACGAAGAAATGCTCGAACGGGATGAAGCGGTCGAGGTAGGCGTTCGGCTTCTGCTCGCGCGGCAGTCGGATGTTGCAGCCCAGGCTCATGCCTCCGGCCTCCCGCGCACCGCGGTTGGCCGCTTCCATGATTCCTGGTCCGCCGCCTGTCATCACGGCGAACCCGGCGCTGGCGAGCCCGTGTCCGATCTCGCGTGCGAGATGGTAATAGCGGTGACCTTCTGCGAAGCGCGCGGAACCGAACACCGTGACGCACGGCCGGTCGAATTCGAAGCTTTCGAAGCCGTGCAGGAACTCGAGGAAGAAGCGCACGGCGCTCTCGAGGTCCGCCGCGCGGTTGCGGCGACCGGAGAGAAACAGTTTCTCCGTGCCCTCCACCTGCTGCAGCAGCGACGACTCGCGCTTTCCTTCGGGCCCTTCCGTCACGCACACTCCCCCTGACTGCGGCCGCCCATGCCGGACGCGCCGGCACCCGCATGATACCGGAGGCAGAGGAGCACCGAATGGCTGCTGCTGGAAGCCAGGCTGACGAATCGGGCGAGCGCCGCGCCGCGTGAATAATCGCGCATTCGCCCGCGACCGGACCGCTGCTGCGCTGTCTGCGGCGCTGGTGCTCGCAGGTTGCATCGGCACCACGCGACCACCGGCTGAGTCGGCCGTATCTGCCGTGTCGAGCGCGGGCCAGCAGCTCTACGCCGCCGGCGACATCGCCGACTGCAATGGCCGTGCGCCCGCGGACTCGATGGCCGCCCGCACGTCGCGACTCGTGCCCGACGGTGCGCTGGTGCTCGGCCTTGGCGACATGGCGTACCCGCGCGGCGACGCGCAGACGCTCGCCTCGTGTTACGAGCCGACCTGGGGCCGGCACCGTGCGGCGACGCTCGCCACTCCCGGCAATCACGACTACGTACGCGGCGATGCAGGTGATTTCCTCGCGTACTTCGATACCGATGCGTTGCAGGATGGCGGCTTCATCGCTTTCACCCGCACTCTGACCGATGGCTGGCGGCTGGTCGCGCTCGACAGCAATGTCGACGGCAGCGCGCTGCAGGCCCAGTACGCATGGCTGGAACGGCTCTTCGCGGGCGCTGCGCATGCGCCTGCGCGGACGCAGGACTGCCTGCTGGTCATGTGGCACGCACCGTTGTTCTCTTCCGGCCTGCACCGCGGCGCCGGCGACAGGATGCGGCCATTCTGGAAACTGGTCGACAGCCACGGCGCCGACCTCGTGCTGAGCGGTCACGAACATTTCTACGAACGGTTCGATCCCCTCGATGCGCAAGGGCAGGAACCGCGCGACGGGCAGGCGCCGCGGCAATTCGTCGTCGGCACCGGTGGCGCACGACTCTACGGCTTCTGGAAGCCGCCGTACCGAAGCGAGGCGCGGGTGCTCGAGCACGGTGTGCTGCAATTGTCGCTCGATCACGGCAGCTATTCGTGGCGCTTCATCGACGTCGATGGACGCGTGCGGGATGCCGGGGCGGCGCGCTGTCGCGCGGCAATGAAGTAGGTTAACGTGCGGCACGCCAGGGCGGCATCGACTGCCCGTTGAATTTCGCGCACAGGGGAGCTCATGACGACGTTCAGCGACTGGATCAACGCCCTCGATTCGTTCGTCTGGGGTCCGGCGATGCTGGTGCTGATCCTCGGCACGGGACTCTACCTGCAGGTGCGTCTCGGCGGCATGCCGGTGCGCAAGATCGGAGCCGGCCTGCGGCTGGTCTGGCGGGGGCGGGGCGGCGACGAGGCCCACGGCGAGGTCAGCCCGTACTCCGCGTTGATGACGTGCCTGGCCGCAACGATCGGCGTCGGCAACATCGCGGGCGTGGCCACGGCGATCGCGCTTGGCGGCCCGGGTGCGGTGTTCTGGATGTGGATGACGGCGCTCGTCGGCATGGCCACCAAGTACGCCGAGGTGCTGCTCGCCGTGCACTTCCGTGAGCGCGACGAGAAGGGCCGCTTCGTCGGGGGGCCGATGTACGCCATCCGCAACGGTCTCGGTCCGCGCTGGGCCTGGCTCGGCACCGCGTTTGCCCTGTTCGGCGGACTCGCCGGCTTCGGCATCGGCAACATGGTGCAGTCGAACAGCATCGCGGCCGCGATGCAGGGGTCATTCGGCGTCACGCCGCTGGTCACGGGTATCGTACTCACGGTCGTCACCGGCGCGGTGATCCTGGGTGGCATCAAGCGCATCGCTGCGGTCGCGAACTGGCTGGTGCCGTTCATGGCGATCGGGTACGTGGCTGCGGCGATGATCGTGCTGCTCTATCACTGGCAGTCGATCCCGCAGGCCTTTGCGCTCATCTTCGCAACGGCGTTCACCGGTACCGCGGCGATCGGCGGCTTCGCCGGCGCAGCGATGATGGCCGCGATTCGCTACGGCGTGGCGCGCGGCATCTTTTCGAACGAAGCCGGGCTCGGTACGGCCGGCATCGCACAGGCGGCGGGCATGAGCAACGATCCGGTGCGCAGCGGCCTGATCGGCATGATGGGCACGTTCCTCGACACCCTCGTGGTCTGCACGATGACGGGGCTCGCGATCGTGGTTTCGGGCGCATGGCAGTCCGGCAAGACAGGCGCTGCCCTCACGCAGGCCGCGTTCCAGTCGGCGATGCCCGGCATCGGCGGCGAACTCGTCGCGGTCGCGCTGGGCATCTTCGCGCTGACGACCATCCTCGGCTGGGCGTATTACGGTGAACGCTGCTGGCAGTACCTGGTCGGCAACTGGACGATCATGCCGTACCGCATCGTGTGGACGATGATGGTGTTCTTCGGTGCGATCACGCACCTCGACCTCGCGTGGACCATCGCTGACACGCTCAACGCACTGATGGCGATTCCGAACCTGATCGCGCTGCTGGCATTGTCGCCGGTCGTCGTGCAGTTGACGCGCGCAGGCCTCGCCAGGGCCCTGCAGGACTGAGCTTTCGGCGGCGCTAATGCTGCGGCCGCCAGACACCCTCGCGTCGCGGATCCGCCCCCGTCTCGAACGCCGGCGGATTGCCGCGCACGGCAACGCCATGCAGACCGGATTCCTCGCCGCGCCCCGACTTGAGCGCAACGCCTTTCTCCGCCAGCTGCGCTGCCAGCTCCGCCGGAATGCGTGGCATCTCACCGTAGAAATCGGCGCCGCGCGCGATCAGGTTGGGCAGGTTGATCGCTTCCTGGAGCGGCAGGTCCCAGGCCAGCAGCCCGAGCAGCGCCTTGGCGTTGTAAGCGAGGATGGCCGAACCGCCGGGCGAGCCCACGGCAGCCACGAAGGCGCCGTCCGTCTTGCGCAGCACGATCGCCGGCGACATCGAAGAACGAGGCCGTTTGCCGCCCGCGACGGCGTTCGCCACCGCGCGGCCGGCATCGTCGACGGCCGTGAACGAGAAGTCGGTGAGCTGGTTGTTCAGGAAGAACCCGCCGACTGCACGCCCTGAGCCGAACAGCGACTCGACCGAGGTGGTCATCGAGATCACGTCGCCCTGGTCGTCGACGATGACGAAATGGCTCGTGCCCGGCACCTCGTCCGTCGCATCGATGCCCGCGAGCGTCATCACTGCACCCGGCGGAGTGCCTGCCTCCGGAGCGGTCGCAGCCGCCCGCTCGCCGATCAGCTGCGCGCGGTTGTCGAGGTAGCCATGGTCGAGCAGGCCTTCGACCGGCACGGCGACGTAACGCGGATCAGCCACGTAACGATCGCGGTCGGCATACATCAACCGGCTCGCCTCGGCGAAGAGCAGCCACGCCTGCGGATCCGCCGGTCCACGCGACGCAATGTCGGTGCGTTCGAGCAGTCCCAGCAACTCGAGCAAGCCGACACCGCTCGACGGCGGCGGCGGCACGCAGACCACATAGACGCGGAACGGGCGGCATAGCGGCTGCACTTCGGCGGGGCGATAGGCCGCCATGTCCTGCAGCGTCAACGTGCCGGGGCGAGGCTCTGCCCGCGTGCGCGCGATGATCTGTTCCGCGAGCGGTCCTTCAAGCAGGGCACGCGGCCCGCGCGCGGCGATCGTGCGCAGCGTGTCCGCGTAGGCTGGGTTACGCAGCGTGTCGCCGGCCTTGACGATCGTGCCGTCGGGCTTGCTGAACAGCGCGCGCGTGTCGGGCAGCGTCGCCTGCGTGAACGAGCTGTTGGCGAAACGTCCAAGTCGCTGCGGCACGACGAAGCCCTGCTCGGCTGCCCGGATCGGCGCCTCGAACAATGACTTCCACGGCAGCCGGCCATGCTTCGAGTGCACCAGGCCCAGCATCGCGACGGCGCCGGGCATGCCCGTCGAGCGTCCGCTCGTGACCGCATCCGGATATGAAAGCGGCGCGCCCTGTTCGTCCAGGAACATGTCCGGCGTCGCGCCTGCCGGGGCGGCCTCGCGCCCATCGAACGCGGTGATGGTGCCGGTCTGCGCGTCGTAATGGAGCAGGAACGCGCCGCCGCCCAGGCCCGAGCTCTGCGGCTCGACGAGTCCCAGTGCGGCCTGCACGGCGACCGCGGCATCCGCGGCCCCGCCGCCGGCTCGCAGGACCTCGAGCCCGGCCTCGACGGCGATCGGATTCGCGGCCACCACGCCCGGGGTCAGCTTGACTTGCGGTGCGGGCTCCCGCTGCGAGGAAGCCGGTGCGCCCGCCCTGGCCGTTTCAGGCGCAGCCGGTGCATTGCGGCACCCTCCAGCGCCCAATGCGATGAGCGCGAGCAGGGTGACGGGCGCGACCCCGGCGCGGAAGCGATCGAAAACGGGCATGGTCGGGATGGGCGTGGACGTTGCGAGGGCTCCGACAATAGACTGTCCGGCCTGCGGCCGTCGAGACTGCCCGTGCCCCACACATCGACCATGCTTCGCGCCCTGTTAGCCACCCTGGTTGCGGCGGCGGCCGTGGCGTCCGTCCGGGCGGCCGATCCGCCGACCGTGGCCCAAGGCGCAAAGACGACACCGCAAACCATCGTCGTGGTCCATGCCGGGCGACTGCTCGATCGTCCAGGCAAGCCGCCACGCGGGCCGAGCACGATCGTGATCCGTGACGGGCGCATCGGTGAAGTGCGCGACGGCTTCGTCGACGTGCCGGGCAGTCAGCTCGTCGTCGACCAGCGCGCGCGTTTCGTGCTGCCGGGACTCATCGACAGCCACGTGCACCTGGTTTCGGACACGGGCGGGCAACTGGGCCAGCTCGAGGAGGTGCAGGCGGAAGATGCGGCGCTCGCGTACAACGCGCTCGCCAATGCGCACAAGACGCTCCGCGCCGGGTTCACCACGGTGCGCAACCTGGGCGACGAACACGGCGTCACGCTCGCGCTGCGGGACGCAATCCGCGCGGGCAAGGTGGTGGGGCCGAACATCGTCGACGCGGGGCGGTCGATCTCGACGACGTCCGGGCACATGGACGCAGCGCTCGGCTATCGCGAGGACTTCCGCGAAGTGCTGCACGCGCACGACAACCTGTGTGACAGCGTGGAGTCCTGTCGTCGCGCCGTGCGGATCCAGGTGGGCCGCGGCGTGGACGTGATCAAGATCGCCACGACCGGCGGCGTCAACAGCCAGGTGGGCGCTGGGCTCGGCCAGCAGATGTTCGACGACGAGGCGCGCGCGATCGTCGAAGCCGCAAGACTGTATGGCAAGAAAGTCGCGGTGCATGCGCACGGCGCGGACGGCATCAAGGCCGCGCTCATGGCCGGTGTCGATTCCATCGAACACGGCACGATGCTCGACGATGAATGCATCGCACTGATGGTGAAGGCGGGCACCTATTACGTGCCGACGCTGTCCACCGTGAATGGTTACATCGAGCGGCTGGCCGCGAACCCCGAGGCGTATTCGCCGCAGGTGCGGGCGAAGGTCGACTGGCGCATCAGGGTGACCGGCGAATCGCTGCGCAAAGCCGTGCCCAGGGGCGTCAGGATCGCCTTCGGCACCGACGCGGGCGTGAGCAGGCATGGCCGCAACGCCGACGAATTCGAATTGATGGTCAGGCACGGGATGACCCCGGCCGCGGCGCTGCAGGCGGCCACCGTCAATGCGGCGGACCTGCTCGGCCTGCTGGCCGACGTGGGCACGATCGAGCCGGGCAAGCGGGCCGATCTCATCGCCGTCGACGGCGATCCGCTCACCGACGTCACCGTGCTGAAGCGCGTGCCGTTCGTCATGAAGGACGGCGTCGAGTTCAAGGGCGGCCCGGGCTGAAGGGCGGTCATGCACCAGCACCCGACCTCGTTCGTGCAGTCGCTGCCTTTCTCGGAGGCG
>JAOUGW010000069.1 GCA_029865465.1 Gammaproteobacteria bacterium | reverse complement strand
AGTGACTGTGATGGCGATCATGGTATCGAAAGCCGCCAATGGCAGGGGGGTGGCCAATATGTTAAAACGCCCTCGCGAGCGGTGGCCTCGCGCATAGCGTCGCACTCGTACGCACGCCCACTCGACTCCGAGGGTTCGACCGCATGGAAAACACCGCTGCCAGCAACAGCCGGCCAAGGTTGGCTGGCCTCAAGGTGCTGGTCATCGACGACAGCAAGACCATCCGGCGCACGGCCGAAACCCTCCTGGCCCGCGAGGGTTGCGAGGTCTTCACCGCCGTGGACGGTTTCGACGCCCTGTCCAAGGTTGCCGACCATCAGCCGGACATCGTGTTCGTGGACATCATGATGCCCCGCCTGGATGGCTACCAGACCTGTTCCCTGATCAAGCACAACAAGGTTTTCAAGAGCATCCCGGTGATCATGCTGTCGAGCAAGGACGGGCTCTTCGACCGGGCCCGCGGCCGCATCGTCGGTTCCGAGCACTACCTGACCAAGCCCTTCACGCGCGAGGAACTGCTGAGCGCGATCGAGACTCACGTTCATCGCGCCTGAGCGCGGCCCGCGGAGGAACTGATTGTGGCACTCGTACTGATCGTGGACGATTCACCGACCGACGTTCACGTCATGCAGCAGGCGCTCGAGCAGCACGGCTTCACGACGGCAGCCGCGGCCGACGGTGGCGAAGGGCTGCGCATGGCGCGCGAGCTGCACCCGGACCTGATCCTGATGGACATCGTCATGCCCGGCGTGAATGGCTTCCAGGCCACGCGCGAACTGGCCAACGACCCGTCCACGCGCACCATCCCGGTCATCATGGTCACCTCGAAGGCGCAGGAGTCCGATCGTGTCTGGGGCTTGCGCCAGGGAGCCGTCGACTACCTCGTGAAGCCCGTTGCCACGGATCAGCTGGTGCGCAAGGCGCAGGCGGCCCTTGCCCCCTGACATGCAGCCCGAAGTCACGCCCCTCCGTTCGCTGCGCGAGCGCCCCTTCGAACTGCTGCGGGAGATCGACCGCCGCGCCCGTGCGGCCGTGCAGGGGCAGCCCGAGTCGGTCGCTGCAGGCGCAGAATGGGTCGGCGTCGCGTTTCGCCTCGGTGGCGAAGCGTTCCTGCTCGCGAGAGAAGAGACGCGCGAAGTGCTGGCATACCCGGCCTCCGTCACCCGCGTGCCCGGCGCCAGGCCGTGGATCAGGGGGCTGTCGAACGTTCGCGGGCAGCTGCTGCCGGTCATCGACCTGCGCGCGTTCCTCGGCGCCGGCGCAACCTCGATCACGCGTTCGAGCCGCGTGCTGCTCGCCAACCACCGCGAAATTCCCGCTGGCCTCGTCGTCGACGAAGTGATGGGATTCCGCCGCTTCTACGAAAGCGAATTCTCGGCCGACCTGCCGCCGACCCTGCTGCGCTGCGAACGCTACCTCGCCGGCGCGTTCCGTCGCGGGACCGAGGTCTGGCCGGTGTTCAGCGTGCGAGCACTGCTCGAGAGCCCACAGTTCATGCAGGCCGCGGCATCCTGAGCCGCCGGCCCGACCCGACCAGAATGGTGACGACATGACCAATCGAATCGACGCCGCCCGACTGCAGCCCATGCTGCTCGGCATGGCGTTCGTCGCGGCGCTGCTGGCCGCGGTGGCCCTGCTGCTGTCCGGCCGCGCGATGCAGCAGCAGGCGCAGCTGCGGGAGCACATGTCCTCCCTTACGGCGCTCGCGCAGAACATCCCGTTGCAGGCGGGCGCCGCCGTGCGTGGTTCCGCCCCGGCGTTCGATGCGCTGGCGGCGTCGCGTACCCGGCTCGAGCGCGTGATCGACGAGATCGATGCGGGCAAGTCCGCAGTCGGCATGCTGACGTCACCGAGCGCCCGCATGCTCGGCAGCGAGCGCGGCTGGCCCGCGCTACTCGAGCAGTCGCAGGCCGTGCTGGACGGCCGCGATGCCGCGCTGCAGGCGCAGGAGGCTGCGGCGAGCGTGCGCGAGTCCACGCCGGGCTTGCTGTCCACGGCAGCCGCCGTGCTGAAGGCGATGGGCCCCGGCCGCTCCGACGCCGTGAATCGCAACTTCGAGCGCTTCGAACTGCGCGCGCAGGCGATCGACCAGGACCTCACTGCACTCGCCGACGGCACGGCTTCGGTCGAGGCGTCTTCGCGCCGCCTCACTGACAGTCTCGAATTCATGGCGCAGGTCACGGCGGGCGTGAACGGCCAGGACAATACCCTCGGCATCGCTCCGGCAGTCGGTGATGCGTCCGGCGCTGCGAAGGTGCTGGCGGCTGCGTTCGGCGCCGAAGCCGAGCAGGTCCGCGCGGTGATCGGGCTCGCCGACCAGCTCGAGCAGATGCAGGCGGCGCGCAACGCCCTGACCGAAACCGGCGCGGGCCTGAGCAGCGGTCTCGCCAGTCTCGACCCGAAGGGCGCCATGGGGTACGGGCGTCTGTTCGCCAGCCCATGGCTGCCGCTGCTGTTCATCGCGCTCGCCCTGCTGGCGCTCGGCGCTGCCTTCTGGCTGCAGCGCGAACTTGCGGCCCTGCGTGACGCAGCGGAATTCCAGACCCGCCAGAACGAGCGCAACCAGCAGGCGATCCTGCGCCTGCTCGATGAGTTGTCGAGCCTCGCCGATGGCGACCTCACCGTGCAGGCTACGGTCACCGAAGACATCACCGGCGCGATCGCGGACTCGATCAACTACGCGATCGAAGCGTTGCGTGAACTCGTCGTCACGATCAATGATTCGGCCGTCAAGCTCGATGGCGCCACGCGCCAGACGCAGGCGCTCTCCACGCACCTTGCCAAGGCCTCCGCGGCGCAGTCGAAACAGATCGGCGCTGCTTCGGAGTCGATCGCGGCCATGGCTGCCTCGACCGAAGAAGTATCCGGCAACGCCGAGCGCTCGTCCGACGTCGCGCGTCACTCGGTGGACGTCGCGCACAAGGGCGGTGACGCCGTGCGCCGCACGATCACCGGCATGAACGCGATCCGCGAGAACATCCAGGAAACGTCGAAGCGCATCAAGCGGCTGGGCGAGAGCTCGCAGGAAATCGGCAACATCGTCGAGCTCATCAACGACATCGCCGAGCAGACCAACATCCTCGCGCTCAACGCATCGATCCAGGCGTCGATGGCGGGCGAGGCTGGTCGCGGCTTTGCGGTCGTGGCCGACGAAGTCCAGCGGCTGGCCGAGCGTGCGGCCACCGCGACCAAGCAGATCGAAGTGCTCGTGCGCACGATCCAGGCGGACACGAACGAGGCCGTCGTGTCGATGGAGCGCACCACGACCGACGTCGTCGGCGGCGCGCTGCTCGCCGAAAACGCCGGGGCCGCGCTCGAGGAGATCGAGCAGGTCTCGAACCAGATCGCGAGCCTGGTGCAGAACATTTCCGCCAGTTCGCGCCAGCAGGCCGGCGTGTCCCAGAGCATCTCGCGCAACATGCAGGTGCTGCGCGAAATCAGCTCGCAGACGGCCGAGAGCACCACGGCCACGTCCGCGTCGATCGGCAAGCTCGCCGAGCTCGCGGCCCAGTTGCGCAAGTCGGTGACCGGTTTCCGGCTGCCCGGCTCGATGATGACGAGCCTGACGGGCGAGTTTCCCGCGCCCAGGCCGGAAGAGCCGCCAGCGGCGGCGGATCCGGGCACGGATCGCATCCGTCGCATCGGCAGCCTCGCCGGCTGATCAACCGGGCTGCCCAGCGTGAATCAGAATCCGATGCCGCTCGCCACGGTCGACGAGGCCCACGCCTCGTTGCAGGTGGTCTCGCGCGAGATCGCGTCCGAGCTCAACGACGCGCGCGTGGCGCTGGAGGCGTTTGCCGAGCGTCCGGACGACCGGGGCGCACTGCACCGCTTCGCTGCGCACATCCACCTGGCCCGTGGTGCGCTGCGCCTCGCCGAGGTCTACGGCGGCGCGCTGCTGGCCGAGGAAATGGAGTTCGTCGCCCGTTACGTCGACGCGCATTCCGGCGAGGGCAGGGCAGACTCGGACGGTCTCGATGCGCTGATGCGGGCGATGGAGCAGTTGCCGTCGTACGTGGAACGCGTTGCGACCGGCGCGCGCGACCTGCCACTCGTGCTGCTGCCGCTGCTCAACGACCTGCGCGCCGTCCGCGGTGGCGCGCTGCTGTCGGAAGGCACGCTGCTGCTGCTCAACCTGCGCTCGGACGAGCAGCCGAAGCCATCGGCGCCAGTCCTCACCGACCGCGAAGTGGCGGAGCTCGCCAGGCGGTTGCGTCCGCGCTTCCAGATCGCATTGCTGGGCTGGATCCGCGGCGAGCAGGTCGCGGAGAACCTCCGGCATCTTGCTGAGATCGCCGAGCAGTTCGAGCGGGCGGCCTCGACGCAACCGCTGTACCAGCTGTGGTGGGTCGTCGGCGCACTGCTCGAGGCGTTGCAGGCCGGCGGGGTCGAGCCCAACGTGTCGGTCAAGCGCGTGCTCGGGCACGTCGACCGCGAGCTGAAGCGCCTGCAGGAAGGCGAGCAGCGGTATTCCGTGTCGCCGCCGGTCGAAGTGCTCAATAACCTGCTGTACTACATCGCCCAGAGCACGAAAGCCGGTAAGCGCGTGGTGGCGGTGCGCGATTCGTTCGGCCTGCACGACATGGTGGCTGCCGCCGATGCCACCGCGACCGACGCGGCCGAAGCGCTGTCCGCGCCGAGCGTGCGGTTGATGCGTACCGTTGCCGCCGCCATCCGCGAGGACCTGACGCGCGTCAAGGATGTCCTCGACATCTTCGTCCGCAAAGGCGCCACGCACGTGGACGACCTGCAGCCGCAGCTCGAGATGCTGCGCAAGATCTGCGACACGCTCGGCGTGCTCGGACTCGGGGCGCTGCGCGCTCGCGTCGAGGGCGAACTCGATTCGCTGAAGGCGATCGTCGAGCGCCGCATCCCGCCGGACGACACGGCACTGCTCAGCATCGCGGCGGCCCTGATTGCCGTCGAAGACAGTCTCGACGCGCAGCTGGTGCGGCTGATCCTGCCCGAAGCGACGTCCGCGGATTCTTCGGGCGAGCCGACGGACGAGGAATTCCGCCTGGTGCAGGAAGCCGTGCTGCGCGAGTGCATCGTCAACATGGCGCGGATCAAGGAGGCGGTGACGCATTCCCTGTCGGCGCCCGCCGAGGCGCAGGGTCTCGACCAGGTGCCGCAGCTCGTGCGCGGGATCACTGCCGGACTGCTGATGCTCGGCAAGCAGCGCGCAGTTGACGTGATGGAACGAGTCGGGCGCGCGCTCGGCACGATCGTGCGTCCCGACGAACAGTCGCTGAGTCCGCCCCGCCTCGAGCGGCTGGCCGATGCAGTGGTCGCCGTCGAGTACTACATGGAGACGCTGCAGGCCGGCCGTGCCGACCAGTGGCAGATGCTCGACGCTGCCGAAGCGCGTCTCGCCGAGCTCGAGCCTGCGCCTGCGCGCGTGCTCCCGTTCCGCGAGACGAAACCCGTGGACGAGCAGGTTGTTGCGCCTGCCGCAGCGATCGCAGCGCCTGCACCTGCAGCGGTGGCCGCGCCGTCGTTGCCGTCGCCGGTCGTGATCACGAGCGCCGACCCCGAATTCCTGCAGTTGTTCGTTGAGGAAGCGCGCGAGAACGCGGTGCGCCTCGCAGCGCTGTACCCGCAGTGGGAGCAGAACCCGCAGGACGCCGCAGCCCTGCGCGACCTGCGCCGCGCATTCCACACGCTGAAGGGCAGCGGGCGCATGGTCGGCGCACAACGTATCGGCGAATTCTCCTGGAGCATAGAGTCGCTGCTGAATCGCGTGATCAGCCAGACGCTGCTGCGTTCGCCGGACATCCTGTCCATCGTGCGCGACGCCGTCGCGGCCATGCCGCAGCTCATCGACGAGATCGACGGCGGTGAACTGGCCGGGATCGACATCGCCGCGATCATGGCGCGGGCAGACATCCTGTCGGGGCGCGAAGGGCCCGCGTTGCCTGCCACGGCCGTGCCGGCGCCCCTTTCCGAGCCGGCCGCCGCGGAGCAGCGAGCGGCCGAGCCTGCGGCGGCCCCGCTGGAAGAGCCGGCCATGGATCCGGTGCTGCGCGAAATCTTCCGCAAGGAAACCGCGGGCCACATCCTGGTCGTGCGGCAGTTCCTCGAGCGTTGCGCCCGTGGCGTCGCGCCGCACCTGGTTTCGGAGGCGCTCTACCGGGCCTGCCACACGCTGAGCGGCATCGCCAAGACGGCCGGGGCACGCCAGGGCATCAAGGTCGCCGAGCCAATGGAGCATTACGTCCGCAAGCTCTTCGACAACGGCCACGGCATGAGCAGTGACGCGCTCGAGTTGCTGCACGACACCGTGCGCCTGCTCGAGACGGTGTCCGAGCACGTCGACGAGAACACCGGGTTCTTCCCCGAGCAGACGCGTCTCACGGCAGGCTGGGTGGCGCTCGATCGGCAGCTCGACGCGGAGCTTGCGCGGCTTGCCGACGCGGCGGAGCGCACGCTCGCGCAGTCGTGGGAGCCGGGCGTGCCTGCCGCACCGGACCTGTCCTTGATCGTCGACGATGCCGCGGCGGTGCCGGACGAGGAACTGATGGACCTGGCGCTGCCGCCCCTGACCGGCGCAGCGCTGGCCACACCGGCAGCTGCGTCGTTCATGCCGCCGTCGCCGGCGGATGACGAAACCGGCTTTGATGATGAATTCGACGCGGACATCGCCGCGATTTTCGGCGAAGAGGCGACCGAACTGCTCGAACAGTCCGAGGCTGCGTTCGGGCGCTGGCGGGCCGATCGCGCCGACCGCGCGCAGGTCACCGAACTCAAGCGACTGCTGCACACGCTCAAGGGCGGCGCCCGCATGGCGGGCATCCGCACCATGGGCGACCTGAGTCACGAAGTCGAATCGTTCCTGGCCGCGATCGAATCGGGCCGGTTGGCGGCCGATGCCGCTGCATTTGACGTGCTGCAGAGCTCGCTCGACGAGTTGCACCGGATGCGCGAGCTGGCCAAGTCTGGCCAACGCCTGCCGTCGGCACGCGAACTCATCCTGCGGATCCGGGCGCTGGCAGCGTTGCCGGCGACCGTTGCACCCGTCGAGCCGGCAGCCGAGTTCATCGAAGGGGCAGTCGTGACGCCCGCGGTCACCGGGCATGTCGCAGTCGAACCCGACATGGCAGCCGAGCCGCCGGCCGAAGAGATCGTGCTCGAGACGCCGCAGGCCGAGGCGCCCGCGGAACCGGCGGTGGAGCTGGCGGAAGAAGCCGTCGCGACGGCCGCTGAAGAAGACTTTGCGGCGATCTTTGCCGAGGAGCTGCTGCCTGCCGCAGAGGTGGTTGCCGCCGGGACCGAGCAGCCCGCGGCCGAGCCGACGGCCGCCGCGGCGAGCGAGGAACCGTCCGAGCTGCCGGCAGTGGCTGCAGCCGCCGCCGCAGTGCCCGTCACACGACCCGAGTTCGAGCGTACGCAGGCCGCGCCCGGTCGCCCGGTCGAAGCAGCCGCGCCGCAACCTGCGCGTTTCGTGGTGCCGCCCCCGTCGCAGGTGCCTGCTACGTACGAGGTCGCGGCAACCGCGCATGCGCCGGTGCTGCCGGGACGCGAACCCGTTGCGCCGACGGAGCGCGGCGAACTGGCGCGCGTCGACGCGGACCTGCTCGATGACCTGCTGAACAACGCGGGCGAAGTGAGCATCTTCCGCGCCCGCATCGAGCAGCAGATGACCTCGATCGAGTTCAACCTCGCCGAGCTCGACCGCACCGTCACGCGACTGCGCGAGCAGCTGCGCAAGCTCGAGATGGAGACCGAGGCCCAGATCCTCAACAAGCACCAGACCGACGACCGGGTGCACCGCGCCGATTTCGATCCGCTCGAGCTCGACCGGTATTCGAACATTCAGCAGCTCTCGCGCGCGCTGGCCGAGTCCGTCAGCGACGTCGCCAGCATCGAGGGGCTGCTGGCCCAGCTCAACCGGGACACGCAGAACCTGCTGCAGCAGCAGGGTCGCGTCGTCACCGAAGTGCAGAACGGCCTGATGCGCACGCGCATGGTGCCGTTCCAGCGGCACGTGCAGCGCCTCACCCGCGTGTTGCGGCAGGCCGCGGCCGAGGTGGGCAAGAAGGCCGAGCTGATCGTGGAGGGCGCGTCCGGCGAACTCGACCGGCAGGTGCTCGAGCGCATGCTGCCGCCGTTCGAGCACATGCTGCGCAATGCTGTGGTCCACGGCCTGGAAACGCCGGCGGAACGCATCGCGGCCGGCAAGCCGGAGACGGGCCATGTCTCGCTGAAGCTGCAGCGCGAGGGCGCCGAGGTGGTGATCACCGTCGAGGACGACGGCGCCGGCCTCAACGTCGCGGCCATCCACGCGAAGGCGCGGCAGATGGGTCTGCTGCAGCCGGGCATGGAACTCACCGACGAAGAGTCGCTGCAGCTGATCCTCGAGCCGGGCTTCAGCACGGCGGATCGCCTGACACAACAGGCCGGCCGCGGGATCGGCATGGACGTCGTGGCAACCGAGATCAAGAAGCTCGGCGGCGCGCTGTTCATCGAATCGAAAGCCGGTGCGGGCGCGCGCTTCACGATCCGCCTGCCGTTCACGCTCGCGATCACGCAGGCGCTGATCGTGCGCGTGCATGACGAACTGTTCGCGCTGCCGATGGCCACGGTTGAAGGCGTTGCACGCCTGACGCGCACCGAAATCCAGCGCCACCTGGACGAGGAGCCGGCTACGTTCGACTACGGCGGCCAGCGATACCGGTTCCAGCACCTGGGTGTGTTCGTCGGCAGCGGGCTCTCGATCCTGCCTGAGACCGACGTCGCGCTGCCCGTCATTCTGGTGCGCGCCGGCGAGCATTCGACGGCACTGGTGCTGGACGAACTGATCGGCAGCCGCGAAATCGTCGTGAAACCCGTCGGCCCGCAGATCGCGGGCATCCGTGGCATTTCCGGCGCGACCATCCTCGGCGACGGCCGCATCGTCGTCATTCTCGACATGGGCACGCTGGTCCGTTCCGAGTGGCGAGCCCGCTCGGCCGAATCTGCGCGCATGGTGCACGACGACCGCATCTTCGCGATGGTGGTCGACGATTCGATCACGGTGCGTCGCGTCACGCAGCGCCTGCTCGAGCGCAACGGCATGCGCGTACTCACGGCGAAGGACGGCGTGGAAGCGTTGTCCCTGCTGCAGGAGCACGTGCCCGACGTGATCCTGCTCGACATCGAAATGCCGCGCATGGATGGCTACGAGGTTGCGGCACACGTGCGCAACGACGCCCGGCTCGCCGACGTGCCGATCATCATGATCACGTCGCGGGTGGGCGACAAGCACCGCGCCCGCGCGATCGAACTGGGCGTGGACGATTACCTCGGCAAGCCGTACCAGGAAAGCCAGCTGCTGGATGCGATCGAGCCGCTCGTGCTCGCGCGACGGCGGCTGTCGTGAAGGGACCGCGGACGAGGACAGGAGCGTGAGCATGGTGTCCGGCACGGCGACGAAGACCAGCAGCGGCGGAGCGGGCCAGGAGATCTATTGCCTGCTGGTGCCGCTGGCGGACGATCGCCTGCTGCTGCCCCGCTCGTGCGTCACTGAGGTCATCAACTACCAGGCGCCCAGCCCGATGGACGGCGCGCCGCCGTGGTACCTCGGAACGATCGCGTGGGGCGGCCGTCGCGTCCCGCTCGTGTCTTTCGAGGCCACTTGCGGCAAGGCCTTGCCACGGGCCAGCGGCCGCACCCGCATCGTCGTCATGCAGGGCATCACGGGCCAGACCGGAGGCAATTTCGCCGTGTTGACGCAGGGCTTTCCGCAGCTCGTGCGGCTCACGCCGGACGTCGTCCATGCCGACGACTCACGCAGCTTCGGCGAACGCATGCCCGTGATCGGGCAAGTGAGGATGGTCAACGAGACGCCGCTCATCCCGGACTTCGAGCAGCTCGAAGGCATGATTGCCGAGGAAACCCGCGCCTAGTCGCATGGAGGGCTCAGGTTGCGCCTGGCGCTGCAGTTCACGAGCCCGCCGAGCCCGGCCCTGGTCCGCTAGACCAGGTCGCCCCACGTCGCCTGCAACACCGTCAACGCGACGATGCCTGCCGTTTCCGTGCGCAGCACGCGGGGCCCGAGCCGAACGGGCGCATAGCCAGCCGCCGCCGCGCGCTCGAGTTCGGCGTCTTCGAGTCCGCCTTCCGGCCCGATCAGCAACTCAACGCGCGCTCCCATGCTGGCCAGGCCCGCCAGCGAAGCCGGTCCGGTCGGGCTCAGCACGAACCGCTGTCCTTCGCGGGCCGACGACGCGAGGTAGCGCGACAACTCCTGGGGCTCGCGGACTTCCGGCACGACGCTGCGCCCGCACTGTTCGCAGGCCCCCGCGACGATGGCCTGCCAGTGCCGCCGCTTCTTCTCCGCCTGGCTGTCGTCGAGGCGCACGACGCTACGCGCGGAGAGCACGGGAACGATCGTGCGCACGCCGAGTTCGGTCGCCTTCTGCAGCGTCCAGTCCATGCGTTCGCCGCGCGAGACAGCCTGCACGAGCGTGATGCGCAGGGGCGACTCGGGCAATCCCGACGAGCGAGCCCCCACCCGCACGCGCACTTCGTCGCCCCTGATCGAGAGGATTTCGCAGCGATAGTCGTTGCCGCTGCCGTCGAACGCCACGATCGCCGCCCCTGCACGCAGCCGCAGCACGCGGCCGACGTGGTTGGCCGCCGCATCAGGCAGGCGCACGTCCGCATCGGGCGCGAGCGGCGCATCGACGAAGACGCGCGTCAGTCGCACGTGGCCGCCACGATGCCGTCCCGTGCGGTGGTCATCAGCGCGTCGATCTCGTCGGGAGTGATGACGTAGGGAGGCATGAAGTAGACGACGTTGCCGATCGGGCGCAGCAGCGCCTCGTGCTCGAGGCCGTGGCGGTAGACGCGCAAGCCGCGGCGTTCACGCCAGTCGAACGGTCTGGTGCGGTCGGCGCCGCGGGCAAGCTCGGCTGCGACGATCATGCCGCACTGCCGGACTTCGGCCACGTGCTCGAGCTCACCGAGGAGTTCGCAGGCCCGGCGGCCGAGATGGGCGGCGAGGGCGCGATTGCGCTCGATCACGCCGTCGCTGGCGAAAATGTCGAGCGTGGCGAGCGCCGCCGTGCAGGCGAGCGCATTGCCGGTGTAGCTGTGCGAATGCAGGAAGGCGCGTTGCTGCGCGTATTCGTCGTAGAAGGCGCCATAAACGTCGTCGTTCGTCAGCACGACCGAGAGCGGCAGGTAGCCTCCGGTCAGGCCCTTCGACAGGCAGATGAAGTCCGGCGTGATGCCGGCCTGTTCGCAGGCGAACAAGGTGCCGGTGCGACCGAAGCCGACCGCGATCTCGTCGGCGATCAGGTGCACGCCGTGTCGGTCGCAGGTTTCGCGCAGCAGTTGCAGGTACAGCGGCGCGTGCATCCGCATGCCGGCCGCGCACTGCACCAGCGGTTCGACGATCACCGCGCAGGTCTCGTCGGCCTGTTGCGCCAGCAGCTCGTTCATCGCCGCGATGGCACGGCGCGCGCAGTCCTCGGCGTCTTCGCCGGCTGCGCGCAGGTACGCATCGGGCGAGGGCGCGGTCAGCACGTCCATCAGCAGCGGCTGGTAGATCTCGCGGTACAGTTCGACGTGGCCAACGGCCAGCGCGCCCAGCGTCTCGCCGTGGTAGCTGTTCGACAGGGTGATGAAGCGTTTCTTGCGCGGCCGGTCCTGGTTGCGCCAGTAGTGAAAGCTCATCTTCAGCGCGACTTCGATCGCGCTCGAGCCATTGTCCGCGTAGAAGCAGCGCGTCAGGCCGGGCGGTGCGAGGCGGGTGAGCCGCTCGGCCAGCAGCACCGCAGGCTCGTGGGTGAATCCCGCCAGGATCACGTGCTCGAGCTTGCCGAGCTGGGCGGCGATGGCCGCGTTGATGCGAGGGTTGGCGTGGCCGAACAGGTTGACCCACCAGGAGCTGATGGCGTCGAGGTAGCGCCGGCCGTCGTAGCCGTACAGCCAGGCCCCTTCTCCCCGCTCGATCGGGATCAGCGGCAGCCACTCGTGGTCCTTCATCTGCGTGCAGGGGTGCCAGACGACGCGCAGGTCGCGTTCGGCGAGCGGATGCAGGGTGCGGACGGGCGGGCTGGACGTCATGGTGGGATTCTAGGGCATCATGTGGGTGATGCGACGACCAAGCCCTGCGAATCCACCGGCCGCACGATTCGCGATCGACACGGATCGCGGCCTGCTCGAACTGGCCCGCCAGGAGCCGTCGCCGAATTGCGACGACCGGCCGCCGGGCGTCGAACCCGATCTCATCGTCGTGCACGGCATCAGCCTGCCGCCCGGCGAGTTCGGCGGGCCCTGGATCGACCAGTTGTTCACCAACGCCCTGCCGCCCGACGTCCATCCGTACTTCGCCGAGGTGGCAGACCTGCGCGTGTCCACGCACCTGCTGATCCGGCGCGACGGCGAGGTGGTGCAATATGTCCCGTTCCAGCGCCGGGCCTGGCATGCCGGCGTTTCGTCGTGGGCCGGACGCGATCGCTGCAACGATTTCTCGATCGGTATCGAGCTCGAAGGCGCCGATCATTCTCCCTACGAATCCGCGCAGTATGCGATGCTCGCCCGGGTGATCGCCGTGCTTTGCCGCAGCTACCCGCAGCTCACGCCCGATCGCGTCGTCGGCCACAGCGACATCGCGCCTGGCCGCAAGTCGGATCCGGGTCCGGCCTTCGACTGGCCGCGGCTGCGGTCCCTGGTGCAGTTCGAACTCGAGGTCGCGCCGGCATGAGCCTGCTCGCGCTGCTGTTCGCGCTTGTCTGCGAGCGGGGCCTCACTCACCTGCTGCACCTGCGCGAGTGGCGGTGGCTCGATCCATATTTCGACTGGGCGGATGGCTTCATGGCGGGACGGACCGGACTGCCGGTCGTGCTTGCGGCGTGCGGCCTGGTCGCGCTGCCAGCGCTGCCAGTGTTGCTGGTGGCCCGCTGGCTCGATCCGCAGCTGCTCGGCCTGCTCCAGTTCGCGTTCTCCGTCCTCGTCCTGCTGTTCGCCTTCGGTCCGCGCGACCTGCAGGACGAAGTCGATGACTACGCCGCAGCCCTCGAGCGCCACGATCGCGACGAAGCCCTGCGCCTCGGCAAGGAACTGCTCGAATCGAGCCCGACGCCGCTCGGCCTCGGCGTGCGCGAAGCGGTGGAAGAGGCGGTCTTCATCCAGGCCAACAACCGCATCTTCGGCGTGATCTTCTGGTTCATGGTGCTTGGGGCCGGCGGCGCGTGGCTCTACCGGGTCAGCGACATGCTGCGGCGGCGGGCGGCGTTCGAGGCTGCGCGCCAGGGCGTGCCGCGAATCCGCGGGGACCTCGGCAGCGTCCTGGCACTGGTCCACGGCGTGCTGTCGTGGTTGCCGGCGCGACTCACGGCGCTGGCGTATGCGCTCGCCGGGAGTTTCGAGGATGCGGTGGGCAACTGGCGCTCGGCGGTCGATCGCGTGGGCCCGGCGACGGGCATGCTCGATCGCGCCGAAGACCTGCTGGCGCGCGTCGGCAAAGGTTCACTGCAACCCAGCCTGGCCGCGGTGAGCCCGGACATGCTCGACATCATGACGGTGCGTGGCGCGTGGCGGATCGTCCGGCGCTCGCTCTGGATCTGGGTGGCCGTCATCGCGCTCCTCATCATCACGGGCGCGGCTGTCTGACCGGCCCGGGCATGACGCGGATGACACTTCCCGGCATCGATGCGGTCATCCTGCGGTCGCCGCGAAGAGGTTCCGCGCCCGTCCGTGCAATCCTGTTGCTCGTCGCGGCGGTCTCGTCAGCCGCGTTCGTGCCGCAAGCCGCCGCCGGTGACGCCAGGGCGACTGCGCCGCACAAGC
>JAOUGW010000294.1 GCA_029865465.1 Gammaproteobacteria bacterium | reverse complement strand
CGGCCGGCGGGGGTGGACGTCCAGATCAAGCTCAACTGACGTCGAGCTTGCGTAGGGGGTAGGGGGTAGGGGATAGGGGATGGGGGATAGTCGATCTCAAGACTGTCCCTCCGACTGACCCCCAACCCCCATCCCCTAACCCCTCGAAAAGGGGGTTGCGAGACAACCGAGAGTCGCCTATAGTGCGCGGCTCTCCTCGCCGAGGCCTGGCCGGCTTTGCCGGTACCGCTCGAGCGGCGCGACTGCCAGGTCTGGCGGCTCGCTCCACTCAACCGGTTTCCTTGTCGAGCCTGGCCGCTGATCTTGGCGCCGGGAACCAGTTTTTTCAGCCACGGCCAATCGCAGCTGTGGCGGTGTACGAGGACACAGAGATGACGATCGGTCTGATTGGCCGCAAGGCCGGCATGACGCGCGTCTTCACGGACGCGGGCGAGTCGATCCCGGTGACGGTGATCGAGGCTCTGCCCAACCGCGTCACCCAGGTCAAGGGTGTCGAGGGCGATGGCTACCGCGCCATCCAGGTGACGTTCGGCAACAAGAAGCCGTCGCGCATCACTCGTCCGCTCGCCGGTCACTTCGCCAAGGCGAAGGTCGAGCCGGGCGAAGCGCTGGTCGAATTCCGCCTCGCCGACGGCGAAGGCGCCGAACTGGCCACGGGCTCCGAACTCAAGGTCGACATGTTCGCCAAGGGACAGGTCGTCGACGTGACCGGCACCACGATCGGCAAGGGCTTCGCCGGCACCATCAAGCGGCACAATTTCGCCGGCGGCCCTGCCTCGCACGGTGCCTCGTTGTTCCACCGTACGCCTGGCTCGATCGGCCAGCGCCAGACCCCGGGACGGGTGTTCCAGGGCAAGCGCATGTCCGGCCACATGGGCAGCATCCGCCGCACCATCGAAAAGCTGCAGATCGTCGACGTCGACGCCGTGCGCAACCTGCTCCTGATCCGCGGCGCCGTGCCGGGATCGCCGGGCGGCGAAGTGATCGTGCGTCCTTCGGTCAAGGCCGCGCGCATGGCGAAGCGCAAGACGCTGGCGCCGAAGCAGCCGGCCGCCAAGACGAAGAAGTAACCCGCCCCGGAAAAATGACGGGAAACTGACATGGCAACCCAACTCAAGCTCCAGCAGGGCGGCAACAGCATCGAAGTGTCTGAGAAGACCTTCGGCCGCGAATTCAACGAGGCCCTCGTGCACCAGGTCGTCACTGCCTACATGGCAGCTGGCCGCGCCGGTACGAAGCGCCAGAAGAGCAAGGCTGAAGTCCGCGGCGGCGGCATCAAGCCGTGGAAGCAGAAGGGCGGCGGTCGCGCCCGCGCCGGCTCCATCCGCAGCCCGATCTGGGTGGGCGGCGGCCGCGCGTTCGCTGCGCGCCCGCGCGATTTCTCGCAGAAGGTCAACCGCAAGATGTACCGCGGCGCCATTGCGGCGCTGCTGTCCGAGCTGGCTCGCCTCGAGCGCCTGACGGTGGTCGAGTCGTTCGGGCTCGAGGCGCCGAAGACCAGGATGCTGGCCGCGAAGCTCAAGGAACTCGGCCTCGACGACGTGCTGATCGTGGTCGAGGCCTATGACGAGAAGCTCGAGCTGGCCTCGCGCAATCTGCACGGCGTCACGGTCCTGCCGGTGACGGCGGTTGACCCGGTGAGCCTGGTCCGCCACGAGCGCGTGCTTGCGACGGTCGGTGCAGTCCGCATGCTCGAGGAGAAGCTGGCATGAGCAGCAAAGAGCGTCTGATGCAGGTGCTGGTCGCGCCGCACGTGTCCGAAAAGGCCGCGCGCGCATCCGAGCAGGGCAACCAGATGGTGTTCCGCGTCGCGCGCGACGCCACCAAGCCCGAGATCAAGGCGGCCGTCGAGCTGATGTTCGAAGTCAAGGTCGACGCCGTGCAGGTCGTGAACGTGATGGGCAAGGCGAAGCGCTTCGGCGGTCGTCCCGGCCGGCGTTCGGACTGGAAGAAGGCCTACGTGAAGCTCGCGCAGGGCCAGACGATCGATTTCGCCGGCGCCGGAAAGTAACCGGCACCGGTAAAGCAGACGGAAGCTAACCAATGGCTCTCATCAAGACCAAACCGACGTCGCCGGGCCGCCGCTTCGTCGTGAAGGCGGACCGCTCGCACCTGCACAAGGGCGAGCCGGTGCACGCGCTCACGGCTGCCAAGCAGCGCACGGGCGCCCGCAACAACATGGGCCGGCAGACGACGCGCCACAAGGGCGGCGGTCATGCCAGGCGCTACCGCGTCGTCGACTTCGTGCGCAACAAGGACGGCGTGCCGGGCAAGGTCGAGCATCTCGAATACGACCCGAACCGCAATGCCCACCTGGCCCTCGTGCTCTACGCCGACGGCGAGCGCCGCTACATCCTCGCCCCGAAGGGCGTGGGCGCGGGCGACGCCATCGTCTCGGGCGTCGATGCCCCGATCAAGTCGGGCAACGCGCTGCCGCTGCGCAACATCCCGATCGGCTCGCTCGTGCACAACGTCGAGCTCAAGCCCGGTCGCGGCGGACAGCTCGGCCGCAGCGCCGGCGCCTCCGTGCAGCTGGTGGCGCGCGAAGGCCTCTACGCGACGATCCGGCTGCGCTCGACCGAGATGCGCAAAGTGCACGTCGACTGCCGCGCCACCATCGGCGAGGTCGGCAACGAGGAAAACAACCTGATCGTCTACGGGAAGGCCGGCGCGAAGCGCTGGCGCGGCATCCGTCCGACGGTCCGCGGCGTGGTCATGAACCCCGTCGACCATCCGCACGGCGGTGGTGAGGGCAAGTCCGGCCAGGGCAACCCGCACCCGGTGTCGCCGTGGGGCTGGAAGACGAAGGGCAAGAAGACCCGCACCAACAAGCGCACGTCCGGACTCATCATCCGGCGCCGTAACTGAGCCTGAGAGGAGCTGCCAGTGCCCCGTTCAGTCAAGAAAGGCCCGTTCATCGACGCCCACCTCGCCAGGAAGGTGGCTGTCGCGGCCGAGAAGAACGATCGCCGTCCGATCAAGACGTGGTCGCGCCGTTCCATGGTCCTTCCGGACATGGTCGGCCTGACGATCGCGGTCCACAACGGCAAGCAGCACATTCCGGTGCTGGTCTCCGAGAACATGGTCGGCCACAAGCTGGGCGAGTTCGCCCCGACGCGCACCTTCAGGGGCCACTCGGGCGACAGAAAGGCGTCCTCGGAGTAAGCCATGCAAGTCGCAGCAAAGCTAAAGTACGCGCGCATCTCGGCGCAGAAGTGCCGCCTGGTCGCAGACATGGTCCGCGGCCAGCCCGTGGGTCAGGCGCTCTCGACGTTGCGCTTCACGCCGAAGAAGGGCGCTGACCTGGTCCGCAAGGTGCTGGAGTCGGCGATCGCCAATGCCGAGAACAACCACAACGCCGACATCGACGCGCTGAAGGTCGACCTCATCTGCATCGACGAGGCACCGAGCCTGAAGCGGTTCCACGCGCGCGCGAAGGGCCGCGGCAACCGCATCGTCAAGCGCAACAGCCACATCACGATCCTCGTCGGCGACGGCCGCAAGGACTGAGGGAGCCAGAGCTCATGGGTCAGAAGGTCAATCCGATCGGCATCCGTCTCGGCATCACGCGCGACTGGACCTCGAGGTGGTATGCGAACAAGCGCAGC
>JAOUGW010000293.1 GCA_029865465.1 Gammaproteobacteria bacterium | reverse complement strand
CGCGATCCCCGCAACGACCCGTTCGAGCACGGCGAACTCGAGGCCTTCTTCGAGCAGCACGCCGAGGCTCAGGTACTTTGGGGCAGCTCCCGCGACGGCAAGATCGTTCGTCGTGCCGTGCACCGCGAGCGAACCGATGTTGCCGCCCGGAAACTCGATCGGCTGCACGGTGAAGCTGTCGGTCGTGAACGCGAGCTCGCCGTCCGCGGCGTTCCACGGCAACACCGCCGCGTCGGATTCCGTGTCGAGCAACGGATTGGCGAGGTGGCGCGCAAAGATCTCGTGGATCAGCTCGCGCATGTAGCGCCCGCCGTTGCCGTGCGCCAGCGAAACGTGCGTGTCCTGCATCGTCATCATCCAACCTCGCGCGTGGGCGTGCGGCCGATGGCCGACAGGGGCACCGTCGCTTCTTCGTTCCAGGTGTCGAGTTCGGCGCGGATGTGATCACGCATCTGCTCGCGCACCGAGTTCACCGAGTTGAAGAACTCGGCCATCATCAGCACCCAGCAGTACATGCCGCGGTGCGTCAGGTGGATTGCGTCCGCGTCGTGACGCGTTGCGCCGATCAAGCGCATCGCCAGCAGTTCCGGCGCCATGAGCAGCCAGAACGCCCTGCCGTGGCGCCGCTCGATGTAGTCGCGGCGCAGCTCGCCCGCGAACAGCCGCACCAGGTAATCGTAGCGCATGCGCTCTTTCAGCCCCACCGGACGGCGCTGCGTGATGCCGCTCTGCCCGCCCTCGATGCGGCGGCAGTAATGATTCAGCGAGAACGTCGTCGAGTAATACGCGCCACCGACGTAACTGAATGCACCGCTGCCGACGCCGACGTAATCGTTCTGGTCGATGATGTACTCGTCGAACATGCCCTGGTTGCGCGAGAAGCACCATGCGGACGACGCCTGGTACTCGCCGAGCAGGCGCTGCAGGATCCGTTCGTACATCGGGTGGCGCAGCGTCGGGTCGCTGAGCCCCATGGTCTTTTCCATCTTGTGCCGCGCGGTGGGCGCCGTCATCAACGGGTAGAACGACACCTGGTCCACGCGCAACTCCTGCAGTACGTCGAGGTCATGCTCGAGCATCGCCGGCGTCTGCCCGGGCAGGTTGAAGATCATGTCGACGTTGAGCGTCTGGAAGATGCCCTGCGCGGCGGCGATGCGTTCGCGGATCACCGCACTGCTGCCGTACTTCTCGAGCCGGTCCATGCCGGCGAGCAAACCATCGTCGAAACTCTGCACGCCGACGGAAAGTCGCGTGACGCCCGCGTCGCGATAGCGCCGCAGGTCGTCCGGGTCGAGGTGGTTCGGGTTCGTCTCGATCGAGACCGCGCGCAGGGGTGACAGCGAACGCACGAGTTCCAGGGTCGCGATGAGTTCGTCGGCGTCGACGGTCGGCGTGCCGCCGCCGACGTACAGGTCGCTGAAGCGGAAACCCCGGTCGTGGTAGAGCCGGATCTCGCGGCGCAGCGCCTCGAAATAGCGGCCCGTCCGGGCCGGGTTGTAGCGGACGCGGTGGAACGAGCAGAACGGGCACAGCACTTCGCAGAACGGCACGTGCACGTACAGCTGGCACGGCGTCGCGGGCGCGGCGGGCATCACTTCCGCGGCATCGTCCTCCGTGAAGCGCATCGCCCGCGAGTACTCGTGGCGCAGGACGGCGAGGAAGGGTCGTTCGAACCAGGGCATGCGACCAAGTCTAGGCTTTTCGGCCGATGAAGTCGGCGACCTGGCCGTAGCTCAGCCCCCCGTCGTTGCACGGCAGTTGCACGGGCAGCAGGACCTCGAAGCCCCGCGCGGACAATCCGGCAAGCGCGGCTTCCACCAGCCGCCGGTTCTGGAACACGCCACCCGTCAGGCCCACCGTCTGCGCACCTGACTGCGCACGGAGCCGTTCGGCCACCTGCACGATGCCGTCTGCGAGAGCCGAGTGCACCCCGCCGGCGCGGTCGGCCTGGTCGGCCGCGGTGTCCGGGGGAGGCTGCAGCAGCCACTCGACGAGCGGCGCCCAGTCGAGTTCGAATCGTCCGTCCGCCACCGATCGGAGCCGCAGCCGCGGATACGTGACCGGATCGCGCGCGATGGCCTCGAGCCACATCGGCCCCTGCCCTTCGAAGCTCGTCTCACCAAGGCCCAGGATGATGGCCGAGGCGGCGTCGAACAGGCGGCCCGCAGCGCTCGATTGCGGTGAGTTCACGCGCCGCTCCCAGGCATTGCGGACGATCGGGTCCGGCACGTCGACGGGACAGTCGCGTTCGAGTTCCCAGCACACGGCGGCCGCACTGCGCCACGGTGCGCGGCCGGCACGGTCGCCGCCCGGCAGACGGAAAGGCCGCAGGTGCGCAGCACGCTGCCAGTGTCCCGGCGTGCCGAGAAAGGTTTCACCGCCCCAGAGCGCGCCGTCGTCGCCGAGTCCGACTCCGTCCCAGGCGAAGACGATCGCCGGCGCGTCCGCCTTGCCGTGTTCGGTGAGCAGTGCCGACGCGTGCGCGCGATGGTGCTGCACCGTCTCGTGCACCAGCCCGCTGGTGCGTGCCCAGCGCGTCGTCGCGTAGTCGGGGTGAGCGTCGCTCAGGACGATTTCGGCGCGCACGTCGTAGAGTCGCTGCAGGTCCGCCGCCACCTGCGCGAACACCTGCTCGCTGCGCAACGTGCCCATGTCGCCAATGTGCGGCGAGACGACGATGCGGCGGCCCCAGGCCAGCGCCACCGTCGTCTTCAGGTGACCGCCGACGGCCAATACGGGCCTTGGCACGGAACGCGGCAGTTCGAGTTCCAGCGGCGCAATGCCGCGCCCAAGACGGATGGGACGGGCCCGACCCGCAATGACGCGCACGACGGAGTCATCGGCGGGCCGCGCGATCGGGCGATCATGATGCAGGAAGGCATCCGCGACCGCTGCAAGACGTTCCTGTGCTTCCGTCGCGGACGTCAGCACGGGTTCGCCGCTCACGTTACCCGACGTCGCGACCAGCGGCCCACCGAACTGGTCCAGCAGCAACTGGTGCAGCGGGCTGTACGGCAGGAAGACGCCGATCTCCGCGAGGCCTGGTGCGATGTTCGGCGCAAGTCCCGTGCGCGAACCTGCGCGCAACAGCACGATCGAACGCGCCGGATCGAGCAGGGCTGCACTTGCGACGGGTTCCGGATCGAACTCGTCGCGGACGTCATCCAGTCCGTCCGGGCCGCGCCACGGAAACATCACCGCGAGCGGCTTGTCCGGGCGGTGCTTGCGTTCACGCAGCCGCGCCACGGCTGCCTCGCTGCGCGCGTCGCACATCAGGTGATAGCCACCGATGCCCCTGACGGCCAGCACGCGACCGTCACGCAACACCGCCGCGGCGGCGGCGAGCGCGCTGTCGTCGCCTGCCCCGGGATTCGTCATGTCCCGGGATACGAACTCCAGGTGCGGCCCGCAGACGGGACAGGCCACGGGCTCCGCATGAAAGCGTCGATCGAGCGGATCCTCGTATTCCCTGCGGCACGCCTCGCACAACGGAAACGCGCGCATCGTCGTGTTGGGCCGGTCGTACGGCAGCGCCTCGATCAGCGTGTAGCGCGGTCCGCACTGCGTGCAGTTGATGAAGGCGTAGCGATGGCGGCGATCACCCGGTCG
>JAOUGW010000292.1 GCA_029865465.1 Gammaproteobacteria bacterium | reverse complement strand
CCCGCGAACACGAAGACATGCCAGATCGCGTGCGTGTAGGGACGACTCTTCCAGAGGTAGAACGCGACACCGCCGGTGTAACAGAGACCGCCGGCCGCGAGCCAGCCGAGCTCGAACGGCGATAACTGCTGCATCAGCGGCTTCACGGCCACGACCGCCAGCCAGCCCATGAGGACATACAGCGCGACCGACGTGCGATGGAAGCGGAAGCCGAGGGACGTCGTCTTGAAGATGATGCCGAGTAGCGCGAGCGTCCAGATGACGGCCGCGAGTGACCATCCCCAGCTGCCGCGCAGCACGCCGAGCGTGAACGGCGTGTAGGTCCCGGCGATCAGCAGGTAGATGGCGGCGTGATCGACCCGCCGCAGCCGCAGCCGCGTCACCGGGTTCTTCGCCGCATGGTAGAGCGCCGAGGTGGAGAACATCAGCAGCGCGCTCAGGCCGAAAACCAGGCCGCCTGCGAGCAACCACGGGTCTCCCGTACCGCGCGCCGCCAGCACCAGCACCGGGAGGGCGGCCAGGCTCGCGACGATGCCGACGACGTGCACCGCGCAGTTCAGCCATTCTTCCCTGGCCGAATACGTGCTGGAGGTCATGCCCTCGACTCCTGGCAGGAAACCTTCGAGGGCCATTCTCTCATTCTTCGTATCCCCGGCGCTGTACTAAGATGTGCGCTCCACTGGCTCTTCCACGGCCGCCATGACCTCCGTCCTGATCCTGTACATGAGCCGCGGCGGACACACGGCCCGCATCGCGCGCAGGCTGTGCGAACACATCGACGACGCCGGCGGCCGCGCCGAAATGATGGACCTGGTCGAGGCCGAGCACGAAGGCGTGGACTGGAGCCGCTACGACGTCGTTGCACTCGGTGCGCCCGTGCTCTACGGCAAGTACGACAAGAGCGTGATCGAGTTCGTGACCCGGCACCGCACCCAGCTCGAGGCGAAGCCCAACAGCTTCTTCAACGTCTCCGTCGTGGCGCGTGTGCCGGAGAAGTCGACCGTCGCGGGCAACCGTTACATGCAGAAGTTCCTGCAGCTCTCACCCTGGCGACCGCGCGACCTGAAAGTCATCGCCGGCAAGGTCGACTACCCCGCATGGCCGTGGCTGGACCGGTTCATGATCCGCCTCATCATGCGGATGACGAACGGCCCGACGGACACCACCGCGGTCATCGACTACACCAATTGGGACGATGTGCGTGCCTATGGCACGCACCTGCTGACGCTGCGCTGACGATTCGAATCACACGGGAAGAATGCCATGCAGATCACGGAAATCCTGAATCAGCTGGGCGGACTGCGGTCCGTCGCGAAGGAACTGGGTGTCGACGAAGCGCAGGTCACCGCCGGTGCCGCTGCGCTCATGCCTGCCCTGCTGGGCGGGTTCAAGAAACAGGCGCAGGCGCAGCCGTCCGGGCTCGACGGCCTCGTCGGCATGCTAGGCAATCTCGGCGGCGGCGGACTGCTGGATGACGTGCTGAGCCCGCAACCGACGAACGTCGGTCGCGGCAATGACGTCCTCGGACAGATCTTCGGTTCACCTGAAGTGAGCCGGACCGTGGCGCGCAACGCCGCTGCGACGTCGGGCATCGATCCTGCCCTGCTCAAGAAGATGCTGCCGATGCTCGCCATGCTCGTCGCCGGCTTCATGGCGAAGCAGAGCATGGGGCAGCCTGCTGCTCCGGCCAGTGGCGCTGCCGGTGGCCTGGGCGGCTTGCTCGGCGGCCTGCTGGGACAGGGCGGCGCCTCAAAGGCGCCTGGCCTGGCCGGCATGCTCGACCTGAACGGCGACGGCAATCCGCTCGACGACATCCTGGGGCTGGCGAGCAAGTTCCTGCGCTGAACGGCCAACTGGACCTGCGCCCCTGGTCCGAGCACTGGTCGCGAAAAGCCGGCTCAGGCCTGCCGCACCTTCCGCGCCTTGCTTGGCTTCGCCGCCTTCCCCTCCTTCCTGCCCTTCCCAGCCTTCCGCACCTTCCCCGCCTTCCTCACCTTCTTCTGGCCGCCACGGGCTAGGAACACCTGCTCCAGTTCGTCGATCGCCTCGCCCGTGTAGACGGCGAGGCGTTGCAGGTGGGGCACCTTGTCGGCGCACCCGGTGAAGCCGAAATACAGTCCGCCCGCGTAGCTCAGCACCGTGATGTTGAGCGCCTGGCCGTGGAAGAGCGCCGAAATCGGGTAATACGCCTCCATCTCCGAGCCCAGGAAGTACAGCTTGCTGCGTGGACCTGGCACGTTCGAGATGATGACGTTGTAGGTCGGTGGCACGCGCGAACCAATGCCCGGCAGGCGCGTCAGGATCTGCGGCGAGCTGATCAGCACCGTGAAATCCATGAGCGCCTTGGTGCTCATCTGCTTCAGGAAGTCGCGTCCGGCGGCGCTGCTGCGACGGATGACGTCGAACCGTTCGCGCACGTCCTCGATGTCGGTCCCGAGGCGCACGTTGGCGAAGCTGATCGCATTGCCGCCGGCCTGGCTCGAATCGCGCGGCAACGCGACGGGGATCGACGTCACCAGTGACTTGCGCGGCAACTCGCCGAGCTCGAGCAGGAAGCGCCGCATCGCTCCGCTGCTGGCTGCGAGCACCACGTCGTTGATGCTGCCGCCCGCCGCCTCGCCGATCGCCTTCAGTCGCTCCAGGCTGCTCGCCTGTGTGGCGACACGGCGTTGCGGGGTGACGTTGACGTTGAAGATCGTGCGCGGCGCCTCCGCCAGCGACGTGAAATCGGGACTCGGCTTGACGCCGAACAGGGCCTTGGCGGTGCCCGCGAGGCCCTGCACGAGGCTCGGCAATTCCTTCGCCTGGCTTGCGAAGGCCGCCTGCAGCAGGCTGAAGGCGCCGAACCTTCCTGCAATGGTCGGCGTGCGCACCTTGCGCGGCCGGTCGGCCGCCCAGATCGGCGGTGTCTCGCTGGCATGCGGATCGGTCGAGAAGTTGAGCAGGCCGACGCCCGAAACGCCGTCCGCCAGCGAATGGTGGAGCTTGCAGTACAGGGCGAAGCGCCCGCCCTGCAGGCCTTCGATCAGGTGGATTTCCCACAGCGGGCGATCGAGGTCCATGGGGTTCGAATGCAGGCGCGAAACGAGGATGCCCAGCTCGCGCTCGCCGCCGGGATACGGCAGCGCCGAATGCCGCAAGTGGTAATCGAGGTCGATCTTCTCGGCGACCTCGAACGTGGGCCGCAACCGGCCCGACCCGACCCCCCGCAGCCGGTAATTGAACGGCGCAGCCGTGACCGGAAAGCTGCGCAGGTATTCGTAGACGATGCGCGGGTAGTCGCGCGGCGCGCCGGCCGGCAGCACGAAGGTCTGCAGACCCGCGACGTGCATCGGTGTCTGGCGCGTTTCCATGAGCACGAAGCTCAGGTCGAGCAGGTTGAGCGGCTTGCTGTCGGCCATGGGTTCCTCCGTTCCCCGGCAATATAGGCGACTGCCGTACACCGGGCCAGAGAATGACGCTGAGCGCCGCCCCGGCCAGGCACCCGGACTGAGACCGTGCACGCCGACCGGCGAACCTAGGCCGCCTTGTCCATGATGCCGGCGCTGCCAATCGCCGCCTGCGCGGCGGCGAGCCTCGCGATCGGCACCCGCGGCGCCGAGCACGAGACGTAGTCGAGCGCGATCGA
>JAOUGW010000068.1 GCA_029865465.1 Gammaproteobacteria bacterium | reverse complement strand
ATACGTATACGAAGCCACGAGGAGCTGTCGCCACGCCTTCCATGCCGTAATCAGACCGCGGCCTCGGCCGGCACCGGCGGCGCGACGCGACCCGCTGGACAGAACACCGGCTTGCCGCGGGACATCGCGTGGTAATTCAAAGTCTGTTCGCCCGCCTGCAGCACGATCCGGTACCCGGCAACGAGCGCCTGCGTGTACATCATCCCGGGCTGCGGACAGCCGAGCGACCCGTCCGGCCAGGTCACCGCTTCGGCGCTCGTCACCGTGATAGCGGCCCGCGCCGTCGTCGACCGGTTGGCGGCATCGTCGAGCGCGGCCTCGATCATCTCAGCCGGCACGTTCGTCACGGCCTTCTCCTTGACGACGGGAGGTGGACCGCCAGCCGCCTGGCCCAGCGCACACCCGGACACCAGCGTGCAGGCAAGCCACGCGCCAGTCAGCGGCCCGTGCCAGCGAACCATCGAACCGGGACGTGCCCGGTGCAGTACTCTTGTCGGCATCCAGCGTGACTCCGTTGCGTGACCCGGGACCCCGGATCGGTCAGACATGAATTATCGCCACGCGTTCCATGCGGGGAACTTCGCGGACGTGCTGAAGCACGTCGTGCTCATGATGCTCGTCGAGCACCTGAAGAAGAAGCCCGCGCCGTTCTTTTATCTCGATACGCATGCGGGCGGCGGCACGTACGACCTGAGCCTCGGCGAGTCGCAGCGCAGCGGCGAATACAAGAACGGCATCGGTCGGCTGCTCGAGTTCCCGGAAGTCGCCTTGCCGGCGGAAGTCGCCGGGTATGTCCGGCTGGTGAAGGCATGCGCCGGCCCGGGCCGCAGCGCGATCACGGCTTACCCTGGCTCACCGACCATCGTCGCGAAGATGCGTCGCCTGACCGACCGGATGGTGCTGGCGGAGACGCATGCGCGCGAAGCGCTGGCACTGCGCTCCAGCCTTGGCTGGCAGAAACTCGTGTCGATCGTCGAGAGTGACGGCTACGCCGCGCTCAAGGCCCAGTTGCCGCCGCGCGAGAACCGCGGCCTGGTGCTGATCGATCCGCCCTTCGAAACGGACAACGAGTTCGACCGCATTCTCGGTGCGCTCGAAACCAGTTACGAACGCTGGCCGACCGGCACGTACTGCATCTGGTACCCGCTCACGGAACGCGCGGCGCCGCTGCGTTTCCGCCGCAATCTCGAAGGTTCGGGCATCCGCAAGGTGCTCGACGTGACGATGAGCGTGATGCCGGATGACACGGCCGTGGGCCTGCGCGGGTCTGGCCTCGTGATCGTGAACCCGCCGTGGATGCTCGATGAACGGCTCGCGGAACTGCTGCCGGACCTGCACCGGCTGCTGGTGCCCGACGGTGCCGGGGGAACGAGCGTCGATTGGTGGATCGGCGAATAGCAGGGGCTAGGGGATGCGGGTTGGGGGATGGTCGGAACGTAGACTGAGACCACTGGCGCGATCCTCCGACTATCCCCCAACCCCCATCCCCTATCCCCTTCTCCTCACTTCCGCGTAGCGGAAGCACGTCACCAGGTGATCGTTCACCATCCCCGTCGCCTGCATGTGCGCGTACATGATCGTGGAGCCCACGAACTTGAATCCTCGACGCTGCAGGTCCTTGCTGAACGCATCCGACTCCGGCGAAGTCGCCGGCACCTGTGACATGTCGCGCCATCGATTCACGATCGGCTGGCCGCCGACGAACCGCCAGCTGTATTGCGCGAAGCTGCCAAATTCCTCCTGCACTTCGAGAAAGCAGCGCGCATTGGTGATCGCGGCCGCGACCTTGAGCCGGTTGCGCACGATGCCCGGGAACTGCAGCAGCTTCTCGACCTTGCGCGAATCGAACCTCGCCACCTTCACCGGATCGAAGTCGGCAAACGATGCTCGGTAACCCTCGCGCTTGCGCAGGATCGTCGACCAGCTGAGCCCGGCCTGCGCGCCTTCCAGCACCAGGAACTCGAACAACCGGCGGTCGTCGTGGACCGGCACTCCCCATTCCTGGTCGTGATAGGCGATGTAGTCCGCGCTCATGCCGGCATACGACCAGCCGCAGCGGGGCCGGGAATCAGGCGCTAGCGACGCGGGCTGAACCGCAGCTGGCGCAGGCTTCCGGGCGGTCGCAGCAGGCTTCCGGGCGACCTTGGCGGCGGGAGGCTTGGCTCGACCTGGAACTGCCGATAACCGGGTCGAACGGGATCTGCTGCTCATGCGCGGATTCTGCACTCGGCGCTGCGGCGATTGCGTTCTTTTCGCGGCAGGTCCCGCTCGGGTATAAAGTCCGGACTCGGATCGGAAAAGCGCCAGTCCCCATGACCCACCCCGACGCCCCCGGCCAGTTCCCTCGTGTGCGCATGCGCCGCATGCGCCGCGACGCGTTCTCTCGGCGCATGATGCGGGAAACGACGCTGACGCCGGACGACTTGATCTTTCCCATGTTCGTCATGGAGGGCACCGGGCAGCGCGTGGCGATCCCGTCCATGCCGGGCATCGAGCGCGTGTCGGTGGATGAACTGGTCCGCGAGGCCGAAGCCGTCGCGCGCCTCGGCATACCGGCACTCGCCCTCTTCCCGGTCACGCCGCTCGAGGTGAAGAGCCTCGACGGCCGCGAAGCCTGGAATCCCGATGGTCTGGCACAACGAGCCGTACGCGCGATCAAGAAGGCCGTGCCCGAACTCGGCGTCGTCACGGACGTCGCGCTCGATCCGTTCACCACCCACGGCCAGGACGGCATCATTGACGAATCCGGCTACGTGATGAACGACGTGACGGTCGAGGCGCTGGTGCAGCAGGGCCTGTCGCACGCCGAAGCTGGCGCAGACGTCGTGGCGCCCTCCGACATGATGGACGGCCGCATCGGCGCGCTGCGCGACGCGCTCGAGGCTGCGGGCCACATCCACACCCGCATCCTGGCTTACTCGGCGAAATACGCGTCGAGCTACTACGGCCCGTTCCGCGATGCCGTGGGCTCGGCCGGCAACCTGGGCAAGGGCAACAAGTACAACTACCAGATGGACCCGTGCAATTCGGACGAGGCGCTGCGCGAAGTCGAGCTCGATCTCGCCGAGGGCGCCGACATGGTGATGGTGAAGCCCGGCATGCCGTACCTCGACATCGTGCGTCGCGTGAAGGAACGCTTCGGGGCACCGACGTTCGTGTACCAGGTCAGCGGCGAGTATGCGATGCACATGGCGGCAGCGCAGAACGGTTGGCTCGACGAGCGCGCCGTCGCGCTCGAATCGCTCAACTGCATCAAGCGCGCGGGCGCCGACGGCATCCTGACCTACTTTGCAAAACGAGCAGCGACTTGGCTGAAGGAAGGAGGTTAGGGGTCAGTCGGAACGTCGCGCGGGCGACGAAGCTCGAACCCTCCGACTGACGCCGCACCTCTGACTAACCCCTAACCCCTGACCCCTTTCCCCCATGCCTGACTCCTACGCCCTCTTCGGCTACCCGGTCCAGCACAGCTGGTCGCCGTTCATCCACGGCCTGTTTGCACGGCAGACCGGGCAGGACATGCTGTACCGGCTGCATGAAGCGCCGCCGGACCAGTTCCGTCACGACATGCTCGAGTTCTTTTTCGAGCAGGGCGGGTGCGGCGCCAACGTCACGCTGCCGCACAAGCGCGCGGCCGCAGAGCTGGTCAATGAGCTCACCCCCCGGGCCCAGCTCGCGGATGCCGTCAATACCGTCCTGCGTCGTGATGGCGAACTGATCGGCGACAACACGGATGGCGCCGGACTGGTCACCGACCTCAGGCAGAACCTCCAGCTGAACCTCACGTCGCCACGCATACTGATGCTCGGCGCCGGCGGTGCGGCGCGCGGAGCGCTCGGGCCGTTGCTGGAACTGAACCCGTCGACGCTCGTGATCGCCAACCGCACGGCCAATCGCGCCATCGAGCTGGCCGAGGAATTCTCCGGCCGCGGTGCAGTAAGCGGTGCCGCCTTCGACGGTGTCGAGCCGCTCGACCCGTTCGACCTGATCATCAATGCCACTTCGGCCAGCCTCAAAGGCGCAGTGCCACCGATCCATTCCGGCGCGGTGGACAGGAACACCGTGTGCTACGACATGGCATACGGGATCGGCGAAACGCCCTTCACGCGATGGGCCCTTGATCGCGGCGTGAGAAACGTGGCGCAGGGCTGGGGCATGCTCGTCGAACAGGCGGCCGAAGCGTTCTTCGTGTGGCGCGGCGTGCGCCCGCAGACGCCCCCCGTGCTGCAAGCCCTGCATTTCCGCGCTAACTACCTGGCGTCAGCTGCGCGTACTCGTTCTTGAGCAGCACGTAATCGCGCGCCATCTCGGGGATGCGCGCAATCTCCTCGGGCCGCAACTCGCGCGAGCGGCGCGCGGGGTAGCCGACGTACAGGTAACCGGATTCGAGCTGCTTGCCCGGCGTGACGACACTGCCGGCGCCGATGATCACGTCGCTCGCGACGGCGACGCCATCCAGCACGATGGCGCCGATACCGACCAGCACGCGGTCCGCGATCGTGCAGCCGTGCAGCGCGACCTTGTGCCCGATGACGACGTCCTCGCCGAGGATGGTGGCCCAGCCCGCGTCGTTGCCAGGATAGGGACGCGCGACGTGGATGATGCTGCCGTCCTGGACGTTGCTGCGATCACCGATGCGGATCCGATTGACGTCGCCGCGGACCAGCGCGAACGGCCAGATCGACACGTCTGCGCCGAGCACGACGTCACCGACGACCAGCGCCGCAGGATCGATCCACGCACCCGGCCCCAGGGTGGGAGGTACGCCGCGATAGGTTCGAATCGCCATGCTGGACTGCTCGCATTCCCCGGACTTGAGACGCACAGTCTAGACGGTGCCACCTGGCAACCGGCAATCTAGCGGCTCGCGGGGTCATTCCCGCCCCGGAATATCCCCAGGGAGCCGCCGATGCTGGTCATGCTGTTGCTGTTCGTCGCGCTGCTGTTCGTGGCGTCCGTCTATGTCGTGCGCATCTACAACGGACTCGTCGCCTTGCGCGAGAACGTGCGCAAGGCCTGGGCCAACATCGACGTGCTGCTCACGCAGCGCCACGACGAGTTGCCGAAGCTGGTCGAGACCTGCAAGCGCTACATGCAGTACGAGCAGGAGACGCTGGAGCGCGTGATGCAGGCACGCTCGGCGGTATTCAAGGCGCAGGGCAGCGGGGACGTTGCAGCACTCGGCGTGGCCGAGGACCAGCTGCGCCAGGGTCTCGGCCGCCTGTTCGCGGTGGCGGAGAATTACCCGGACCTCAAGGCCGACAACGGCTTCCGCCACCTGCAGACCCGCATCTCGCAGCTGGAAGAAGCGATCGCGGACCGCCGCGAGCTCTACAACGAGTCGGTGAACCTCAACAACATCCGCATCCAGACCTTCCCGGACCTGCTGGTCGCGCGCATGTTCGAGTTCAAGGCGGCGCAGCTGCTCGAATTCACCGACGAGCAGAAGCGCGACGTGGACCTGGGCAAGCTCTTTGGCTGATAGCGATTTCTGGTTCTGGCTGCTGACGCTGGGTGTCGCCGTCGTGGCGGGCGGCGCGGCAGCGCTGCGCTGGCTCAAGATCGCGCGGCTCATCGAGGACACGCCGACGTCACGCATCCGCTCGGCGGCGCAGGGTTACGTCGAGCTCCTCGGTAACGGGCTGCTCCTGCCAGGCACGAACAATCCCGCGCCGCTCACGCAACGGCCTTGCGTGTGGTGGAGCTACAGGATCGCGAAGCGCACGGAACGCGGCACAGGCAGGAACCGGCGTAAGAGCTGGCAGACGATTGCGTCGGGCACGTCGTCGATCGCGTTCCTGCTCGATGACGACACTGGCCAGTGCATCGTGCAGCCCGACGGCGCCGAAGTCGTACCCGCTGAATCGACCACGTGGTACGGCGACACGCCCTGGCCCGCGTCGGGACCCGACCGGAAACTGTCGCTGACCGGAGGCCGCGGCTACCGCTACGTCGAGGACCGCATCTACGAGCACGAGCGCCTGTACGCCCTGGGTAATTTCCGCTCGACGGCGTCGTCCGGCGAACTCGACCAGCAGGCGGAACTGGCCCGGGTGCTGGCCGAATTGAAGGAGGACCAGCCTGCCCTGCTGCAGCGCTTCGACCGGGACGGTGACGGCCGGATCGACATGGTCGAGTGGGAGGCCGCTCGGCAGGAGGCTCGGCGTGCTCTTACGGAGCGCGGCGCTGAGCGCCCGCCCCGGCAGACTTTCCACGTGTTGTGCCGTCCGGACGGCGACCGGCTGTTCCTGCTCGCCGCGCTGCCTCCAGGCGACCTGACCCGCCACTACCGCAGGCGGGCCGCGTTCGCTTTCCTGGGCTTCGTCGCCGCCGTGTACGCGCTCGGCTGGCTGCTGCAGGGCGCGTTCGGCTGAATCCGGGGCCGCCGCGCCGCTAGAATGGCGCGCATGGACAACCCCCTCCTGCACGAAGCGAGCCTGCCTGCCTTTCTTGCGATCCGCCCGGAGCACATCGAACCGGCCGTCAGGCAGGTGCTGGGCGATAACCGGCAAGGCTTGCAGGAACTGCTTGATTCAGGCGCCGAGGGCTGGGACGGCATCGTCGTTCCCATCGAACGGATGCAGCACAGGCTCGCGCGCACCTGGTCGCCGGTGGGTCACCTCAATGGCGTGGCGAACAGCGACGAACTGCGGGCAGCTTACAACACGTGCCTGCCGCTGCTGACCGCGTATCACACCGAGATCGCACAGAATGCCGCGCTGTGCTCGGCCTACCAGCGCATCAAGGACACGCAATACGCCGACCTGCAGCCGGAGCAGCGCAAGCTCGTCGACAACGCGCTGCGTGACTTCCGTCTCTCCGGTGTCGCGCTCGCACCTGACCGCAAGCAGCGCTTCCGCGAACTCATGGAGCGCCTGTCGACGGCACAGGCGAAGTTCGACGAGAACGTGCTCGATGCCACCAATGCCTGGACGCGCGTCGTCGAGGACCGGGCTGAACTCGCCGGCCTGCCCGCCGCGGTCGTCGCCCGTGCGCGCGCCGAGGCCGAGAAGAACGGCCGCAGCGGCTGGGTGTTCACTCTCGACGCGCCGAATTACCAGGCGGTCCTGACGCATGCCGAAGACCGGCAGCTGCGCCTGGACTTCTACACGGCCTGGCTCACGCGCGCCTCCGAGCAGGGTCCGGCGCAGTGGGACAACACGGCGCTGATCGAGGAAATCCTCGCGCTGCGGCACGAGGCCGCGCAGCTCGCTGGTTTCGCCAGCTTCGCGGACTACTCGCTCGCCACCAAGATGGCGCGCGATCCCGCCGAGGTGCTGGAGTTCCTGCGTCGGCTGGCGCGCCTGTGCCGGCCGGCCGCGCAGCGCGAGTTCGCCGAACTCGAAACGTTCGCGGGCACCCGGCTCGAAGCCTGGGACGTGGCGTTCCACTCGGAGCGCCTCAAGCGCGAGCGCCTGGCCGTCTCCGAGGAGGAGCTGCGCCCGTACTTCCCCTTGCCGCGCGTGCTGCAGGGCCTGTTCGCCGTGGCGCAGCGTCTCTACGGAGTGCGCATCGAGGAACGCAAGGCCGTCGAGGTGTATCACCCCGACGTCAGCTACTACGACATCATCGGCAGCGAGGGGGAGCCTCGCGGCGGGTTCTTCCTCGACCTCTACGCGCGACCCAGGAAACGCGGCGGCGCCTGGATGGACGAATGCATGGGGCGGATCAACCTGCCGGGCGCGCACGCGCTGCCGGTCGCCTACCTCGTCTGCAACTTCACGCCACCGGGCCCGGACCGGCCCTCGCTGCTGACGCACTACGAAGTGCTGACGCTGTTCCACGAGTTCGGCCACGGCCTGCACCACATGCTGACGCGCGTGAATTTCCCTAGCGTGGCCGGCATCAATGGCGTGCCGTGGGATGCGGTCGAGCTGCCGAGCCAGTTCATGGAGAACTTCGCCTGGCGCGCAGAGGTGCTGCCGCTCATCTCGGGCCACGTCGAGACCGGCGAGCCGCTGCCGCTCGACGCGCTGCGCAAGTTGCAGGCGACGCGCTCGTTCCAGGCCGGCCTGCAGTCGGTCCGACAGCTCGAGTTCGCGCTGTTCGATTTCCGCTTGCACGCCGAGTTCTCGCCCGAACACGGCTCGCGGCTGATGCAGACGCTGGCGCAGGTGCGTGACGAGGTGGCCGTCGTGCGTCCGCCGGCGTTCAACCGCTTCCCGCACAGCTTCCAGCACATCTTCTCGGGCGGCTACGCCGCGGGATACTACAGCTACAAGTGGGCCGAGGTACTGTCGGCAGACGCCTTCGGCGCATTCGAGGAATCCGGCATCTTCGATGCTGCGACTGCCCGCCGCTTCCTCGGCTCGATCCTCGAGCGGGGCGGCAGCCGCGACGCGATGGAAGCGTTCGTCGAGTTCCGGGGCCGCAAGCCCGAACTCGAGCCGCTGTTGCGACAGCTGGGCCTGGCCGCATGACCCGTGCGATTGCCACCTGGAACGTGAATTCACTGCGGGTGCGCTTGCCGCACCTCACGGAGTGGCTCGCGGCCAACCCGATCGACGCCATCGCGCTGCAGGAGACCAAGCTGCCCGATGCCGATTTTCCCGCAGCCGGCCTGCAGGCCCTCGGCTGGCACTGCGCGTTCAGCGGACAACGCACCTACAACGGCGTCGCGATCCTCAGCCGCGATCCCGTCACTGACGTCGTCGCGGGCATTCCCGGCTTCGACGACGAACAGCGTCGCGTGCTCGCTGTCTCGCTCGGGAGCCTGCGCGTCATCGACGTCTACGTGCCGAACGGACAGACGGTCGGCTCGGACAAGTTTGCCTACAAGCTGCGCTGGTTCGACGCGCTGCGTGAGTACGTGGCCGCGGAACTGGCCCGCCATCCGCAGCTCGTCGTGCTCGGCGACTTCAACGTCGCGCCGGAGGATCGCGACGTGCACGATCCCAAGGCCTGGGAAGGTTCGGTGCACGTGAGCCCGCCCGAACGCGCGGCGCTGCAGGCGCTGCTGGGCGCCGGGCTCGCGGATTGCTTCCGCCTGTTCGAACAGCCCGAGAAATCGTACTCGTGGTGGGACTACCGGATGATGGCATTCCGCCGCAATGCGGGCCTGCGCATCGACCTGATCCTCGCGTCGAACGCGCTCGCTCAGAAGTGTGGCGCCTGTCACATCGACAAGGCGCCACGCAAGCTGGAGCGGCCGTCGGATCACGCTCCCGTCGTCGCGAGTTTTGACATATAGAGCCGGGCGTGGTCAAGAAGCGGCTGCGTCGCCCCCGTGCGGGCCGTCTTTGCTCTGGCGCTTTCGGGCCAAGAGCATAGACTCGCCCGAAACCAGTGCGCGCCCCAACGCCCATGCAGTTCCGCCGCAGCGATTACGACGTCACCAACACCGTGCAGGTGAGCTCGGTGGCGTCCGTGCGCAAGGCCGTCGAGGAGCTATTTCAGCAGACCTGGCCTGGTGCGAATACCGCGAGGCTGACGACGGCGTTTACCGACTTCGAGCGTTTGTTCTCCGGCCAGTTTCCGGGCTACCTGGGCTGCGACACCGTCTATCACGACATGCAGCATTCGCTGGACGACACGCTCGCGATGGCGCGCCTGCTCGCCGGCTACGAACGCACGCAGGCACCGGAACAGCGCCTGGGCGCCGACCGCGCGCTGCTCGGCATCATCGTCGGGCTGTTCCACGACTCGGGTTACATCCGCCAGATCGACGACAGGCAGCATCGCAACGGCGCGGAATTCACCCGCACCCACGTGATGCGGGGGGCGGGCTTTCTCTCGCGCTACCTGCCGGCCATCGGTCTCGCCAACTGGGTGCCGGTCGCAGCGCAGGTGATTCACTTCACCGGCTACGAGGTGCCGTTCAAGGACATCCGGCTCGATGACGTGCGCGACCGGCGCGTCGGTCACCTGCTCGGAACGGCCGACATGCTCGCGCAGATGTCGGACCGCTGCTACCTCGAGAAGTGCCGCGACCGCCTTTACCCCGAGTTCGTGCTCGGTGGCGTCGCCATGCAGCGCGAGAGCGACGGCGGCCTCAAGGTCCAATACGGCTCGGGCCTCGACGTGCTGCGCCAGACGCCACAGTTCTTCGAGTTCACGATGCGCACGCGCCTCGACGGTGAGTTCGGCGGAGCCTACCGCTACGTCGAAAGCCTGTACGGCGGCCGCAATCCCTACCTGGAAGCGATCAACCGGAACCTGGCCTACCTGACGCGCGTGCTCGAGACCAGCAACTGGAGCATGCTGCGGCGCTCACCGCCCCTGTTCACGTGGGAAAAGAATCCCATCGAAACCATGCGCTCGCTGGTGATCCGTCACATCCGCATGGCGGTCGAAACGGCCTGAATCGCGGCCGCGGGCAGGGCAAGCGCGACCTGCGTCAGGACTTCAGGCTGCGCAGGAACTGCGCCGGGTCCTCGCCGCGCTCGAGCACCTCGACCAGTGCCGATCCCACGACGACGCCGTCGACGTGCCCCCGCATGCGCATGACGTGCTCGGCCGTGCGAATGCCGAAACCGGCGCACACCGGTACCGGTGACATCGACTGCACGCGATCCATGTACTCCAGCACTTCGTCCGGCACCGCCACGGACTTGCCCGTGGTGCCGGTCATGGTCACCGCGTACACGAAACCCTGGCTTGCGCTGCAGAGCATCCTGAGCCGCGCATCCGGCGTGACCGGGGTGACCATCTGCACCAGCGCGATGCCGACGCGGTCGAGCGCCGCCCGCATGTCCGCGCTCTCTTCATACGGCAGGTCGGGAATGATGAATCCCGACACGCCCGCATTCCTCGCCACCTCGGGCAGCCGCTCGAGCCCGAACGCGAGCAGCGGATTCAGGTAGCTCATGAGCAGCAGGGGTGCCTGCGGACGCGGCTGCATGGCCGCCAGCTCGCCAAGCAGCCACGTCAGCGTGAAGCCGCCCTGCAGCGACGCGAAGCTCGCGCGCTGGATCGTGGCGCCATCGGCCATCGGGTCGCTGAACGGCACGCCGATTTCGACGACGTCGGCCTCGGCCGCGATCGCGCGCAGGTTGTGCGTGAAGTGCGCGCGGTCCGGAAACCCCGCGGTCATGAATGCCACGACGGCAGGCCGACCGCGCGCAGCCGTGCTCTTGATCGCCGCGCTGATGCTGTCACGCGGTCTTGCGGTGCCAGTCGTTATCAGAGTCGTCATCAGGTTTTTCCCTTCAGCAGCGTGCGCTGCAACGTCGGCATGTCCTTGTCGCCGCGGCCGGACAAGCCGATCAGGATGCGGCACCCGGGGTTGCTCGCGGCGTACTTGCGCGCTCCCGCGAAGGCGTGCGCAGTCTCGATGGCCGGCAGGATGCCCTCGTACCGGCTGCACTCCGACAGCGCCTCGAGCGACTCGTCGTCTTCGGCCGCGGCGAAGCCGAGGCGGCCGATGCTCGCCAGCAGGGCGTGTTCCGGTCCCACGCCCGGGTAATCGAGCCCGGCCGAGACCGACTGCGTTTCCTGGACCTGGCCGTGCTCATCCTGCAGCAGCAGCGAGTAGCAGCCCTGCAGCACGCCCGGCGTGCCGTACGCGAGCGAAGCGGCGTTCTGTCCGAGACCCGGGCCGATGCCGCCGGCCTCGAAGCCGAGCAGCTTGACCTCGGTGTCCGGCACGAACGGGTGAAACAGGCCGATGGCGTTCGAGCCGCCGCCCACGCAGGCGACCACGACGTCCGGCAGTGCTCCTGCCTGCGCGAGCATCTGGGCGCGCGCCTCGACGCCGATCACGCGCTGGAATTCGCGCACCATGTACGGATACGGGTGCGGGCCCACGGCCGAGCCGAGAATGTAGAACGTGCCGTTCGGGTCCGAGACCCAGTCGCGCAGGGCTTCGTCGATGGCGGCACGGAGCGTCTTGTCACCGCCCGTGACCGGCACGACTTCGGCGCCGAGCAGTTTCATGCGACCGACGTTCGGCGCCTGCCGCTCCATGTCGATCGAACCCATGTAGACCGTGCACGGCATGCCCAGGCGCGCGCATGCGGCGGCGGTAGCCACCCCATGCTGGCCTGCGCCAGTCTCCGCGACGATGCGCTTCGCGCCGAGGCGCTTTGCCAGCAGGCCCTGCCCGATCGCGTTGTTGATCTTGTGCGCGCCGGTGTGCGCGAGGTCTTCACGCTTCAGCCACACTTCCGCGCCCCAGCGCTGCGACAACGTCGCTGCATAGGTGAGCGGCGTGGGCCGGCCGACCCAGGTGCGCAGTTGCAGGTCGAGTTCGGCCTTGAAGGCGGGATCCGGCAGGATGTCGCGGATGCCTTGTTCGAGGCGATCGAGCGCGGGTACCAGCGTCTCGGGCACGTAGCGGCCGCCAAACGGGCCGAAGCGGCCGCGGGCGTCCGGAAACTCGCCCCTGAGCGTCTGCGCCAGCAGCGCCTCGCGGTCGATCTTGAGGGCCTGGGTCTTCATTGCTGCATTACTCCCAAAGACTGTGATGCGACCCGCGCCTGCGCTGCACGCGCCGCATTCACGAAATTCCGGATCAGCACGGCATCCTTGACGCCGCGCGTGGATTCGACACCCGAGCTCACGTCGATGCCGAACGGCCGCACGACCGCGATGGCCTCTGCGACATTCGACGCGTCCAGTCCGCCGGCGAGCACGAGTTCGCCCGCGGCAGCCAGGCCTGCGGCCTCGTTCCAGTCGGCGCGCTCGCCTGCTCCGCTGCGACCGCTCTCGAGCAGGAAGCGGCGCGGCAGGTCTTGCGGCGCTGGCAACGGCCGGTCCGTGCGATACACCGGCAGCACTCGCTGGCCCGCCGGCAATCGGAGCGCGGCCAGGTCCGCGGCATCGGTCTGCACCCAATCGGGGCGCACGGCATCGATTGCGGCGTCGAGCTCCGCCTGCGTCGGGTGCAGAAACACGGCCACCTTCTCGATGCCTCGCGGCACGGTCGCGGCGATGGAGCGAGCCGCGGCCACCGCGAGGTGGCGCGGCGAAGCCGCGTGGAACACGAAGCCGACCGCATCCGCGCCTGCTGCCACGGCAGCCGCCAACGCGTCCGTGGTGCGCAGGCCGCACACCTTGATCCACAGGCGACTCATCGCGCGGCTCCGCGTCCGGCCGCGAGCAGTTCACGGGCAGCCTGTGCGGGATCGTCGCGCTGCATGAGCGTGGTGCCGACGAGTGCCAGCCGATACCCGAGACCGGCAACGATCGCCGCATCGTCGGGCGTGATGACGCCGCTCTCGGCCACCGCGGGCCACTCCGTTGGCAGTTGCTCGCGCAACCGCGCGAGACGGGCAAAGTCGATCTGCAGCGTCTGCAGGTCGCGGCAGTTGAGTCCCATCAGCACCTGTTCGTCGCGGCCGCGCCGCCTGGCGGCGAGGTCGGCAGCGATGGCGAGATCGTCGGCGTCGAAGCCCTCGAGCAGCACAAACAGGCCCTGCTCCGCCGCGGCGTCGAGCATGGTCTCGAGGCGCTCGCGCCCGACCAAGCGCACGATCAGCAGCACGCCGCCGGCCCCGTTCGCCCGCGCTTCGAGCACCTGGTACGGATCGACGAGAAAATCCTTGCGCATCGCCGGCACGCCGTAAGGCGCGAGCGCCGTTGCCGCCTGCCGCAGGTGCGAGAGGTCGCCGTCGAACCGCGACGGCTCCGTCAGGATCGAGCAGACCGCCGCGCCGGCTTCCGCGTAACCGCGCAGCCTTGCGACGGGATCCATCGTCCGCGCGGAGAGATCGCCCAGCGCGGGCGAACGCAGCTTCAGCTCCGCGATCAGGTCGAACCCTGCAGTCGAGAGCCGCAGGCGCGGAACCGGTGGCAGCGCCGCACAGCGTCTGCGCAACTCCGCAACGCCGACGACTGCGCGCGCCGCGATCAAGCGCTGTTCGCTGCCGGTAGCCATGTCGGACAGCAACCCCATCAGGGCGCGCCGCCGATCGAGCGGCCGAACGCGGCGAGCTTTTCGAGCAGGCGCGCGCC
>JAOUGW010000067.1 GCA_029865465.1 Gammaproteobacteria bacterium | reverse complement strand
TGGACATTATTTTTTCGCCATTCCAATGGGTTGCGCCAGCGGGCGCGAGGCCGCAGAGTCTGGTGGATGTTGCGGTGCGAGAGCAAGCCGCCCGCCACGATCAGGGGACGAAATAGGGGACGAAAATAGGGGACGGGAACAGGGGACGTGCACCTGTTTCCTGGCGGAAACGGGAAACGGGGGACGCGTACCTGTTTCCGCCCCCTGTCCCCGCGTCGCTACCGGACGCCGCCAGCCAGCCGCTGCACGCGTGAGGCTATCAGCAACAGGAACGCCCCGGAAACCAGCGAGACGAGCGCTATCTTCAGGTATTGGCCGGGCATCGATGCCACGTCCTGCGCATCGAATTCCCCCGCGATGAGGCCGGCGAGCAGCAGGCCGAGCGACGTCGCCAGGAACCACAGTCCCATCATCTGGCCGACGAGGCGCGGCGGTGCCAGCTTCGTCACCGAACTGAGGCCCACGGGACTCAGGCACAGTTCGCCGAAGCAGTGCAGCAGGTAAGCCAGCAGCAGCCACTGCGGACCCACGAGCTGGCCGCTGGCGACCACCGTGGCGGCGCCGACCATCACGACGAACCCCAGGCCGAGCAGCAGCAGGCCAAGCGCGAATTTTGCCGGGGCCGAAGGATCGAGGTTGCGCCGGCCGAGATGGATCCAGAGTGCCGAGAACGCCGGTGCGAACAGCAGGATGTAGAGCGCACTCGGCGCCTGGAACCAGCCCGCGGGAATCTCGAAGTCGCCGACCAGGCGATCGGTGAACCGTTCGGCGAACAGGTTCAGCGAAGAGCCCGCCTGTTCGTAGCCGGCCCAGAACAGCGCTGACGAAATGAACAGCGCGAGCACGACCAGCACGCGTCGTCGCTCGGTGCGGTCGAGACCGGCGAACGTGAGCAGGTAGAAGAAATACCCCACGGTCACGGTGAGGATCGCAACGGCAGTCCAGCGTGCGACGTGTGTCGGGTCGAGCGTGATGACGCCGGCCGCGATCAGCGTCGTGACGACAGCGACGGCGCCCAGCACTGCCAACACACCGCTCCACTGCCGCTGGTCGGCTGCGATCAGGACCGGATGCGTGGGACGCGAACGTTTGCCGGCGTCACCGAGGTGGTGGCGCGTGAGCAGGAACTGCGCGAGCCCCAGGGCCATCGCGACGGCGGCGCCCGCAAATCCCGCGCGCCAGCCGTACTGCTGTGCGAGCCAGGGTGTCGCCAGTGAGCCGATCAACGCGCCGACGTTGATGCCCAGGTAGAAGAGCGTGAAGCCGGCGTCGCGTGCGGCGCCGCCTTCCGGGTACAGCTGTGCAACCATCGCGCTGATGTTCGGTTTCAGCAGCCCGACGCCGAGCACGACCACGAGGCAGCCGATGTAGAAGAGCGTCGGTCCCGCCGGGATCGCGAGCAGCGTGTTGCCGGCGAGAATCAGCGCGGCTCCCCACACGACCGCACGCTGGGCACCGAGCAGGCGGTCGGCGAGCCAGCCGCCGGGCAGGGCCATCAGGTAGGTCGCCGTGGTGTAGAGGCCGTAGATCGCGGTGGCCTTGCGATCGTCGAGCCCGAAACCGCCGGTCGCGACGGCATCAACGAGGAACAGGATCAGGATCCCGCGCATCCCGTAATAGGTGAAGCGCTCCCACATCTCCGTCATGAAGAGCGTGGCAAGCCCTCGCGGATGCCCGAACCACCGATCCCGAATGGCGCGTCCCCCTGATCTTCCGGCTTACTGCTTGTACACGGTTCCCTGCCTCATGACGAACTCGACCGCATCCATCGCATGGATGTCGGCGAGCGGATCCCGCGTCACGGCGACGAGGTCGGCCGGGTAACCCGGTGCCGGTGCACGCCCGTGCCGGTGCCCATCGTCAACTTGATCCCCTCCTGCACGGCCTGCCTGAAGTTGTCGCGCTGCGCGACGTCGCTGTAACCGAATGCACCGACGTTGCGGATCGTCGTCACGCCCGACAGCAGTGTTGCGCGCGCGAAGCGTGCGCCCGGCAACGCTGCGCGCGGCACGGAAATGCCGTACGCGTGATACGGCGGGGTCGAAGGCATGCGGGTCTGCAGTCTGCAAGCGGTCGAGGAATGATTACGGTCGCAGTTCAGCGGACGTTGCCCATCAGCCGCGCCAGCGGGCGGCTGATGAGCAGCAGGAACACGCCGATACCGCAGGCGTATAGCACGATGCCCATGAACCGATCGGGCATCGCGGCGAGATTGTTCGCGTCGAAGCCGCCGGCGATGAGTCCTGCCATCAGTTTGCCGAGCGAGCTGCCGAGGAACCAGACGCCCATCATCTGGCCGACGAGCCGCGCCGGCGCGAGCTTGGTGACGGTCGAGAGGCCGACCGGGCTGACGCAGAGTTCGCCGAACACCGTCAGCAGGTAGGTCAGGATCAGCAGGTAGGCCGGGGCACTGGCACCGCCTGCCACGATGTTGGCTGCGGCGACCATGAACAGGAAACCCAGGCCCATCAGCAGCAGGCCGAACGCAAACTTGAGCGGCGCCGCAGGATCCATCTGGCGCCGCGCGAGCTGCACCCACAGTGCAGAAAACACCGGCGCCAACAGGATGACGAACGCGGGCTGCACCGACTGGAACCAGCCGGCCGGAATCTCGAACCCGCCGACCATGCGGTCGACGTAGCGCTTGGCGAATAGGTTCAGCGAAGAGCCCGCCTGCTCATAGCCCGACCAGAACGATGCGACGCCCAGGAACATCACCAGCACGACGACCATGCGCCTGCGTTCGACGGGATCGAGCCCGGCGCCGAAAAAGAGATACAGGAAGTACATGGCTGCCATGCCGACCAGCACGTACGCGGCGCCCTGCGCGAGACGCGCGGGGTCGAGGTGCACGGCCCCGGAGAACAGCAGGGCCGCCACCGCGGCGAACGCGGCAAGCGCGATCCGGAGCCGTTGCCAGTCGGCCGCGAGTCCCGCGCCGCCGTCGTTGCGGTTCGGTTGCGCACCGGCGCCGTTGAACAGCCGGCGTGACAGCCAGAATTGCAGCAAGCCGAACGGCAGGCCGACCGCTGCGGCAAGAAAACCGATGCGCCAGCCGTAGCGTTGCGCCAGCCAGCCCGCGATCAGCGGGCCGATGAACGCGCCGAGATTGATCCCCATGTAGAAGATCGTGAAGCCCGCGTCACGCCGGCCGCCGCCTTCGGGGTAGAGGTCGGCGACGAGCGTGGAAACGTTCGGTTTCAGCAGGCCGACACCGAGAATGATGACCACGAGCCCGCCGAAAAAGAGCTGCTTCGGTCCGGGAATCGTCAGCATCAGACTGCCGAGCGTCATCAGCGCGCCGCCGACCATCACCGCACGTTGCGCGCCGATCAGCCGGTCGGCGATCCAGCCGCCCGGCAGTGCGGCCATGAACACTGCCGCCGTATAGAGGCCGTAGATGGCCGTCGCCGTCTTGTCGTCGAAGCCGTAGCCGCCGCTTTCGACTGCATCGACCAGGAACAGCACGAGCAGGGCGCGCAAGCCATAGAACGTGAAGCGCTCCCACATCTCCGTGAAGAAGAGCGTCGACAGCGCGCGCGGATGTCCCCCCAGCACTCGGCGGGCTCAGCTTTCGGTCGCAGTCGCCGGGGTGCCCCGGCTTTTCTGGATCATGCGCGCGAAGACGATGCCGAGTTCGTACAGCAGGTACATCGGCACGGCCATGAAACTCTGCGAGACGGCGTCCGGCGGCGTCAGGAACGCCGCAATGATGAAAATGCCGAGGATGACGTAGCCTCGGTTGCGAGTCAGCACCTCGAGCTTGACGAGTCCCGTCGCCACCAGCAGCACCACGGCCACTGGCATTTCGAATGCGATGCCGAATGCCATGAACAGCAGCAGCACGAAGTCGAGGTAGTTGGCGATGTCCGTCATCATCTTCACGCCCGCCGGCGTGGTCGAGGCGAGAAACTGGAACATCAGCGGGAAGACGACGTAGTAAGCGAATGCGACGCCCACGTAGAACAGCACGATGCTCGAGACGACCAGGGGCGCCGCGAAGCGCCGCTCGCGCTTGTAGAGGCCCGGTGCGACGAAGCCCCAGACCTGGAACAGGATGAAGGGCATCGCGAGGAAGATTGCGCCCATCAAGGAGAGCTTGAGTGGCGCCATGAACGGCGACACTACGCTCGTCGCGATCAGCGAAGTGCCGGCCGGCAGCTTGTCGATCAGCGGCCGCGCGACCAGGGTGAACAGCTCGTTCTGGAAAAACGCGAGCGGCACGAAACAGATGACGACTGCAATGACGGAGCGCAGCAACCGGTCCCGCAGCTCGAGCAGATGCGAGACCAGCGTGCCTTCGGCCAGCGGCTCTCCCTCACCCGGGCTTTGGCTCATCAGCGATCGACTCGTCCGGTGGAGTGTGCACGTCTGGTGCGTGGCTCAGGTCTGCGACCGGCTCTCCAGCCGTGTCCAGCAGAGCCGCAGCCGCTGGCGGCGTGGCTGACGCGAGTTGTGCCGGCGCGGCGCGGGAATCATCGCCCGACGTGCAGGACGATGTATTGGGCGAGGTATTGGGTGCCGTGTTCGGCGCCGGTGAATGAATCGTGTGCGACGGGGCAGCGGGAGCCGGCTTCGGGTCCGCGAGCGGGTCGAACTGCGTCTCCTGCTCGAGCTGGGTGCGGAGCTGGCGCGCCATTGCACGTGCGCGGCCTGCCCAGCGCCCGACGTCAGCCGCGAGCTTCGGCAGCCGCGCCGGCCCGAGCACGAGCAGCGCGATGCCGAAGATCAGGATGATCTCGGTGAAGCCGACCTCGAACATGCGGCTGGATCAGCCCGTCTTGCCGTCCGTCTTGGACGTCGAAGCGGCGCTCTCCTTGAACTCGGCGTCCTTGGCGCCGCCGGTCAGGTCGGTCAGCTGCTTGTTCTGTTCGTCCTCGCCCTCGTTCATTGCCTTCTTGAAGCCACGCACTGCCCCGCCGAGGTCCGAGCCGATGTTCTTGAGTTTCTTGGCCCCGAACAGGACGAGCGCAATCGCCAGGATGATGAGCAATTCGCGAAAACCGATACCCATGGAGTTCTCCGGGGCCCACGAGATGGGGGGGCCGCCATCATACGACAATCGCTCTCACGACTCGTTTGTCGCGCCTGCGGGAAACTGCAACCAGAACGTGACGGGTCCGTCGTTCACGAGCGAGACTTTCATTTCGGCGCCGAAGCGGCCCGTGGCCACCCTGCCGGGCAGCGCTTCACGGGCGTACCCGACGACCCGGTCGAACAAGCGGCGGCCGAGATCCGGCGCGGCCGCCGTCGTGAAACTCGGGCGCAGGCCTTTGCCTGTGTCGGCCGCTAGAGTGAACTGGGAAACCAGCAGCAGTTCGCCGCCGGTGTCGGCGAGGCTCAGGTTCATTCGTCCGGCCTCGTCATTGAACACCCGGTAAGCCACGACCCGCTCGACCAGGCGCCGTGCGGTCGAATCGTCGTCACCCGGCTCGACGGCAACGAATGCCAGCAAGCCTCGGCCTATCTTTCCCACAATACCTTCTTCGGTGTGGACTAATGCTTCCGAGACTCGCTGAATGAGGAGAATCATCGCAATTTATAGACTACAAATCCCACCAACCTGAAAATATTGCTTAAAGCAGGACAAAGACGCTACCATTTTAAGAAGTGGGAAGATAAATCCGGTATTGATACGAAGGATAGAAGTGGTGGCATAAACAGTCACTCCACGCTGAGTTGTTGGGCCTTCTCCAGCGCTTCCTGCGCTTGCGGATTCTTTCCGCGAGCCCGCAGCGAGTCGGCGATGAGCTGCCAGGCAGCCGACTGGGTGCGGTTGTCGCCCACGGCCATCGACAGCGCCTTGCGGCCCATCGACTCCGCCTGCGCGAAATTGCGCTGGTCCATCCGCAGCCTGCCCATCTCGATCCAGAGCAGCGGATTGTTGGGTTCGATGCGCAGCGCGCGGTCGAGCGATCCGGCCGCGCCGGGCAGGTCGCCTTTCTTGCGCTGCGCCTGCGCCTGCGAGACCAACGCCTTGCTGGCCGGGCTGAACGTGGCTGGCGCCGCTTTCGGGCGCTCGCGCGGCACCGGAATCGAAGGCGCTGGCCCCTGGATCACTGGTTCCGAGGGCATTGTCGAGGTGACGGTGGGCGGCTCGGAGATCACCGGCCCGCTGCCGCCGTGCGTTGCCGGCTTGGTCGGGGTCGGGGACGGCGGCGGCTGGAAGGGCTGCAGCGAGCAACCCGCGGACGCGAGCAGGGCGATGGCAACGAACGTTCGCGACAGCGGCAGCATGGAGATACCTCGGTCGCGATTGTCCGATCCCCGCGCGGACCAGATCAAGGAGGATTGCCGGTCCGCGGCGCTCCGTCAGCCGGCGCCGTGACGCCGTCCTCGTTCGGAACGACTGGCAGCGGAGGCTGCATCAACGCGGCCTCCTCGGGTGTCGTGCTCGGCGGGCACGCCGGGTCCGGGTACAGCCCCGTCCCCAGTTCGAACGGCATTCTTACGGCAGAGCCGGAACAATATGGCGACGTCTCGAGCCCCGAGTAGTAATCGATCCAGCGATCCTCGACCGCTTCGGGCATCAGCGGCTCGAACGAGGTCGTCGAGATCGAGGCCATCAGGCGCGTCCATGCCTGCAATGCGCCGGTCGTGCCGGTGAGTCCGGTGGTGGCGTTGTCGTCGTGACCCATCCACACCACGATCACGTGACCGCCCGAGAAGCCGGCGAACCAGCTGTCGCGGTAATCGTTCGACGTCCCGGTCTTGCCCGCCACGACCAGTCCCGACGGCAGCGCCTGTTTCGCGGGCCGCGCCGTGCCACGCTCGAAGACTTCGATCAGCATGCGGTCGAGCGCATACACCGCTTCCGCCGGCGCCGCCTCGGTGACCTCGAGCTCAGGCGCCTTGAGCGCCTTGCCGCTTTCGTCGATCACCGCACGCACGGCGCGCAACGGCGAACGGAAGCCGCCATTCGCCAGCGTGTTGTACATCTGCGCGACCTCGACTGGATTCAGCTGTGCGGTGCCGAGCAGGATCGACGCGTACTTCGGCGGCGCCTCGTCGAGCCCGAGTTGCACATAGGTCCTGGCGACCGGCCCGAGGCCCACGTCCAGACCCAGGTTCACGGTCGCGAGGTTGTAGGACTGCGTGAGTCCACGCACGAGCGTGACCGGCCCGTGGATCTTCTTGTCGTAGTTGTTGGGCTTCCAGACGTCGCCGCTCTCGAGCTTGTATTCGATCGGTTCGTCCATCACGACCGACGCCGGCGTGTACCGGCCCGACTGCAGCGCGGCGAGGTAGACCATCGGCTTGGCGAGCGAGCCGATCGGCCGCTTCATGTCGAGCGCGCGGTTGAAGCCGTCGAACGACGCGCGACGCCCGCCGACCACGGCGACGACCTCGCCGGTCTGCGGTGTCGTCACGACCATGGAGCCTTCGAGGCCGCGAGCTGCCTTGCGGCTGCCCTGGTCCTGCCGGGCAAGCTCGTCACTCAGCGCGATCTCGGCCTTTTCCTGCAGCAGGGGATCGAGCGTGCTGAAGACAGTGAGGCCGGTCTCGGTGAGCGCCTCTTCCGGGTAGTCCTCGCGCAGCCGGCGGCGCACGAGGTCGAGGAACGCCGGAAAGTAGTTCGCGGAGCGGCCCGCGTTGTCCGTAATGCCGAGCGGCGCCTGCATTGCATGCTCGGCTTGCGCGCGCTTCACGACGTTTTCGTCGGCCAGCACTTTGAGGACCAGGTTGCGGCGCTCGAGCGCGCGCTGGGGCTGGCGGCGTGGATCGTAGTAGGACGGGCCGCGCACGATCGCCACCATCAGCGCGACTTCGGGCAGGTTGAGCTCGGCGAGCGGCTTGCCGAAATAGAACTGGCTCGCGAGGCCAAAGCCGTGCACCGCGCGACGGCCGTCCTGGCCCAGGTAGATCTCGTTGATGTAGGCGTTCATGATGTCCGCCTTCTCGAACCGGGACTCGAGAATGAACGCCATGATCGCTTCCTCGCCCTTGCGCCGCAGCGTGCGCCGGCTGTCGAGGAAATAGCTCTTGACGAGCTGCTGGGTGAGCGTGCTGCCGCCCTGCTCGACCTGGCCCGCGCGCAGGTTCACGAACGCGGCGCGCAGGATCGCGAGTGGATTCACGCCATGGTGCGTGTCGAACTTGCGGTCCTCGACCGCTTTCAATGCCTCAGGCAGCAGCGACGGCACTTCGGCCGGCGAGACGATGATCCGGTCCTCGCCGTGAATCGGAAAGATGCTGCCGATCAGCAGTGGATCGAGGCGGAACACGGGCACGTCGGCGCCGTCGGGGCCGGCCAGCGACGCAATCGCTTCGCCGTCGAAACCGACGTGCAGCTGCTGCGCGGGCTGCGTCTCGTCGGAGAAGCGGAACCCGCGGACGTAGACGTCGACCGAGTCGCCCTTGCGGCGGAACGTGCCCGGGCGATCCACCGGCGTCTGCGGGATGTAACCGAGGCGCTCGAGCTCCTGGGCGAAGCGAGCGGCGGAGAGACTCTGTCCGGCGTACAACTCGAGGGGCTGCGCGTACACGCGTGCGGGCAGGGTCCAGCGGCGGCCTTCGAACTGCTGCGTGACGCGCCGGTCCAGCACGGCGACGAGAACGATCAGGGCGAGCAGCGCCAGCAGCGCGAGGATCGCAAAGCCGCGCTGCAGCTTCTGCCGTGATCTTCGATTCAGTTTCCTGCGCCTGCCCATCGATCCCCGCTCACTTGCGCCAGAAAGTGGGCGTAAGCAGTACCAGCACCGAGAAGATCTCCAGGCGTCCGAGCAGCATCGCCAGCGAGCAGACCCAGGTCTGGAAGTCGGTGAGGCCCTGGTAGTTGCTGGACGGCCCGACCACGCCGAGGCCGGGACCCGCATTGTTGATCGTCGCGATGATCGCCGTGAACGAGCTGATGAAATCCATGCCGCTGGCGAGCAGCAGGAACGTGAGCGTGACCACGGTGCCGAAGTACAGCACGACGAACGCCAGCACCGCGAACACTATGTGATTCGACACTACCTGGTTGCGGATCTTGACCGGTGTCACCGCCTGCGGGTGGACGAGCAGGAACAGCTCGCGCGTAGCCTGCTGGGTCAGCACCAGCGTGCGGAACATCTTGATGCCGCCGCCGGTGGAACCCGTGTTGCAGGTGTAGCAGGAGAGCATCACGATGACCATCGGCGCGAAAGCCGGCCACGCTGCATAGTCCTGCGTGACGAAGCCGCAGGTCGTCGCCATGGCGACGAGATTGAAGGTGACGTAGCGCAGCGAAGTCAGGAAGTCCGGGTACACGCCGTGTGCCCAGATGTAGAGCGTCACTACCAGCACAGCGGTCGCCACCAGGCGCAGCATCCCGCTCGCCTCGACGTCCGTCAGGTATGTCCGCAGGCTCTTCTGTTGCCAGGCGATGAAATGGCGCGAGAAATTCAACGCCGACACCAGCATGAAGAAGACCAGCACCAGTTCGATGGCGACCGAATCGTAGTGACCGACGCTGCCATCGTAGTTCGAAAATCCGCCTAGACTCAGTGTCGAGAACGAGTGGAAGACCGCGTCGTACCATTCCATGCCCGCCACGCGCAGCGACAGCACGCAGAGAATCGTCAGCAGCAGGTAGACCACCCACAGCGCCTTTGCCGTCTGCGTGATCCGTGGCGTCAGCTTTTCATTCTTGACGGGGCCCGGCGTCTCGGCCTTGTACAGCTGCATGCCGCCGACACCCAGCAACGGCAGGATGGCCACCGCCAGGACGATGATGCCCATGCCGCCGTACCAGTGCAGCGCAGCACGCCACATGTTCAGCGATGGCGCCATCGAGTCCAGGCCGGTCAGCACGGTCGCCCCGGTGGTGCTGAGCCCGGACATCGTCTCGAAGAAAGCGTCGGTGAAGCTGAGCCCCGGCAGGCCGATCATCAGCGGCACGGTGGCGATGGCCGACATGAAGACCCAGGCCAGCGTTACCAGCAGGAACCCGTCCCGCGAACGCAGCTCACGCTTGTGCCGCATGGTGAGCACGAACATAGCGGCGCCGGCGGTAACGCAGATCACGGCAGCGTAGACGAAATCGAGGAGCATGCCGTCCCGATAGATCACCGACGTGACCATCGGCAGGACGTACGTGACGCTGAACAGCATCAGCATCGACCCGAGGACGTTGATGACTGCAAGCATCGGGGCGATGGCGCGTCGCGGCCAGGCTCAGCTCTGGAACAGGCGCTCGACCTGTTCCACGTGCCGCTTGTCCGAGAGGAACAGGATCACGTGGTCGCCGTTCTCGATCACGGTGTCGTGATGCGCCATGACCACCTGCTCGCCGCGCACGATGGTCACGATCTTCACGCCTTCGGGGAGCTTGATGTCCTCGATCGGGCGGCCGACGACCTTGCCGCCGCGCAGGCCGTGCGCGATGGTTTCCATGGCTTCGGCCGCGCCGCGCCGCAGCGAGTGCACCTGCACGACGTCGCCGCGCCGCACGTAGGCCAGCAGCGAGCCGATCGTGACCGTCTGCGGGGAGATCGCGACGTCGATTTCGCCCATTGCGGTAAGGTCGGCGTAGGCGGGCCGGCTGATCAGCGCCATCACGCGCCGGGCGCCGAGGCGCTTGGCGAGCATGGCCGAGAGGATGTTGGCTTCCTCGGAATTGGTCAGCGCGCAGAACACGTCGACGCTGTCGATGTTCTCCTCGACCAGCAGCTCCTCGTCGGCGGCATCGCCCACCAGCACGATCGAATTACGCAGCTGCTCGGAGATCTTGCGTGCGCGCTTCGAGTCGCGCTCGATCACCTTGACCTGGTTCTCCTCGTCGAGGGTCTGCGCGAGCCGGAAACCGATGTTGCCGCCGCCTGCGATCACCACGCGCTTGATCGGGTCCTCGAGCTTCTGCATCTCCTTCATCACGATGCGGATATCCTGCGTCGCTGCGACGAAGAAGACCTCGTCGCCGTCCTCGATCACCGTGTCGCCCTCGGGCTCGATGCTGTCGCCCTTGCGGTACATCGCTGCCACGCGCGCTTCGCTGTTGCGCATGTGGCCCTTGAGTTCGCGGATCGGGCGCCCCACGAGCGCGCCGCCCTTGTGCGCCTTGATGCCGACGAGCCGCACTTTGCCGTCCGCGAAGTTGACGACCTGCAGCGCGCCCGGATAGCGGATGAGCCGCTCGATGTACGCGGTGACCGCCTCCTCGGGACTGAGGTACATGTCGATGGCGAATCCCGGCAAGGCCACCGGCACCTCGGGCGATTCGGTCGAGACGAACAGGCTCGGATGCCTGGTGTAGTCACGCGAGCGAATGCGGGCGATCTTGGTCTTCGTCCCGAAGACGCTCCACGCCACGTGGCACGCGACCATGTTGGTCTCGTCGCTGTTGGTGAGGGCGACGAGCATGTCGGCATCGCGCGCACCGGCCGTCTCGAGCGTGCGCGGACTCGCCGCGTTGCCCTGCACCGTGCGGATGTCGATGCGATCCTGCAGGTCGCGCAGGCACGCTTCGTCGGTGTCGACGACGGTGACGTCGTTGGCCTCTTCGCGGGCCAGGTGGTACGCGGCTGTCCGGCCGACCTGGCCGGCCCCGAGGATGATGATTTTCAAGCTTTAAGGACCTGTGGGGCAGCGCGCCATTCTAGCGCGACTCAGAGCGCTGTCAGGTTGGCGTACCCGAGCATCAGCCACTTGGTGCCCTGGCCCTCGAATACGACCTGTATGCGGGCGTTGGTCCCCAGGCCTTCCAGGCTCAGGACCACCCCGTCCCCGAACTTGGCATGGCGGACCCGCTGGCCGAGCTTGAACGCTCCCGCCGGGGTGTCGTCCTGGAACCGCCGTCCGCTCATGGACAGGTTGCTGCCACCGGGCCGGGTCGCCTGCTGCGGGGTGGGGCGTGACTGCGGCGAATAGACCGGCCGGGACACCTGCACCTTCGGACGGACCTCCTCGACCAGCTCCAGCGGGATCTCGGCGATGAACCGGGAGGGTGCCCCGAAGTTGTCGACGCCGTGCATGCGGCGCTGCTCGGCATAGGTCACGTACAGCTGGCGCATGGCGCGAGTGCAGCCCACGTAACAGAGCCGGCGTTCTTCCTCGAGCCCGTGCACGTCCATGATCGAGCGCTGGTGCGGGAAGAGGCCGTCCTCGAGGCCGCACAGGAACACGACCGGGAACTCGAGACCCTTGGCCGAGTGCAGCGTCATCATCTGCACGCAGTCTTCCCAGGCCTCGGCCTGGCCCTCGCCGGATTCGAGCACGGCGTGGGACAGGAACGCCATCAGCGGCGGCATGTCCGTGTCCTCGGGCTCAAAGCCGCGCGCGGCGCTTACGAGTTCCTCGAGGTTCTCGAGCCGGGCCTCGCCCTTGTCGGCCTTGTCCTTCTGGTAGTGCCCGACCAGGCCGCTCGCCTGGATCACGTGGTCGACCTGCTCGTGCAGCGGGAGGCCCTGCGTCTCGGCGTCGAGCTTCTCGACCAGCGTCAGGAACGCCTGCAGGCAGGAGACCGCCTTGGCTCCGAGATCCTCGTTGCACTCGAACGCGGCGGCCCACATCGATTTCACGTGCTCGCGGGAGTGCGCCCGCAGCACTTCGAGCGTGCGCGCGCCGATGCCGCGCGTCGGCAGGTTCACGACGCGCTCGAACGACGCATCGTCGTCACGGTTCGAGATCAGGCGCAGGTACGCCAGCGCGTCCTTGATTTCCTGGCGCTCGAAGAACCGCAGGCCACCGTACACGCGGTAGGGAATGCGCGCGGCCAGCAGGTATTCTTCGAACACCCGCGACTGTGCGTTGGAGCGGTAGAGGATGGCGTTGTCGGCCCTCTTCCCGCCGCGCGCGATCCACTCGCGGATCTTGGCCGTTACGAATTCGGCCTCGTCGCGCTCGTTGTAGGCGCGGAAGAGGCGGATCGGCGCGCCCTTGCCTGCGCTGGTCCAGAGCTTCTTGCCGATGCGGCCGGCGTTGTTGCCGATGATGGCGTTGGCGGCGTCGAGGATGTTGCCGGTAGAGCGGTAGTTCTGCTCGAGCCGGAACAGCTGCACGTCGTGGAAGTCCCTGCGGTACTGCTGCAGGTTCTCGACCCGCGCGCCGCGCCAGCGGTAGATCGACTGGTCGTCGTCGCCCACCACGTACGGGACGCTGGTCGAGCCCACCAGCGTCTTCATCCAGTTGTACTGGATCGTGTTGGTGTCCTGGAATTCGTCGACCAGCACGTGCCTGAAGCGCGCGCGGTAGTGTTCGCCGAGGCCCGGCACCTCGCGCAGGATCTCGTAGCAGCGCAGCAGCAGCTCGGCGAAGTCGACGACGCCATTGCGGCGGCAGGTGTCCTCGTAGGCCTGATACAGCTTGATCAACTGGTGGCGCGTCGGGTCGCCGTCGTCCTTCAGGTGCTTCGGCCGCAGGCCTTCGTCTTTCTGCGCATTGACGAACCACGAGACTTCGCGCGGCACCCAGCGCGCATCGTCCAGGTTCAGGCCGCGAATGATCTTCTTGACCAGGCGCTGCTGGTCCTCGCCATCGAGGATCTGGAAGCCCTGCGGCAGGCCGGCTTCGCGCCAGTGCAGGCGCAACAGGCGGTGGCAGATGCCGTGGAAGGTGCCGATCCAGAGCGGCGCGGATGGCAGGCCGAGCTGCGTTTCGATGCGGTGGCGCATCTCGGCCGCGGCCTTGTTCGTGAACGTCACGGCGAGGATGCCGTGCGGCGACACGCCTTCGACCTGCACCAGCCATTCGACGCGGTGGGTGAGCACGCGTGTCTTGCCGCTGCCCGCCCCGGCCAGCACGAGGGTCGGCAACAGCGGGGCACTCACGGCCTGCCGTTGCGCGTCGTTCAGCGGCGCAAGAATGTGGGAAACGTCCATCGGAGGGTGGCGGATTCTACAGGACTCGCCTGCGCCTCGCGTAAAGTAACGGGCTCGCGCCGCGCCGGCCCGGACGCAGGCACAGGACAGCCACCCATGCGAATCGCCACGCTCCGCCCCGATCGTCTCGCTGCACTGATCATCGCGGTCATCG
>JAOUGW010000291.1 GCA_029865465.1 Gammaproteobacteria bacterium | reverse complement strand
CGGATGAGCCCGTGCCCCCCTCACTTCACCACCGGATAAACCGCATCTCCCCACAAGGTTTCCGGGTGATCCATCATCACCTCGATCACGAGCGGCACCAGCTTCCCCATCAGGTTCACGCAGTCCCGCAGCTGCTCGCGGTTGACCGACCCGTTCCAGGTGGCCCCGCCGTGAATCAGCTGGTTGCGCAGCGTGTAGATGCGCGACAGCACGATCGACAGCACCGTCACCGTGTCCTGCCGGCCCAGCGCCACGTGCGCCGCCTTGTTGGCGGCTGCGAAGCTCGCTTTCCAGGCTGGCTCCGGCAGCGTCCCGCTCTGGAACTTCCAGAAATCCGCGAACACGTAGGGGTTGTCGAGCAGCACCCGGATGCTCTTCGGAAACTCGGTCCAGACCAGCGCCTCGAATCGCTTGTTCGCCGCGTCGAGCTGCGTCAGCTTGTCGAGGAACCCGCGAAACGTCTGCTGCTCGGAGTCGCGATACTTCTCGTCGATCTCCGTCGCATACGCGGCGTTGAACGCAATCCACAGCAGGATGAACTGCCCGTCCGCATCGTCCTGGTCACCGAGCTGCTCGGCCCGGTCGAGCCACGACAGCGCCCGGTGCACCCGCAAACTCAGGTTCGGGTGCCATTCGCCCCGTTCCGACCGATGCCGCTCCTTGAGTTGCGCGTAACCCATCATGTCCTCCCGTCGGCCGGCACGACTGCTCAGCCTCTCAGGCTCCGCCGACAAGCGAGATCCCGCAACACCGGATCCCGCGCCATCGCCAGCCCGATCCAGCGCACCCGCCCCCAGTGCGGCACGCCGTGGATGCCCTGCCAGTCCAGGCGGACCTGCTGGCGGACGACGTCGATCAGCTGGCGTCGTCGGTGCACGCTCATGAGGTGCGCTTCAGTCTCCCGCCGGACTACGACGCCGGTGCGATCGACAGACGCAGCCCCATGGCATCGAGTAATGCTCGCAGCGTCCGCAATTCCGGATTGCCGTTGCCCGAAAGTGTTCGATAGAGCGTGGTCGCGTTCAGGCCAGCCTGCTGCGCCAACCCCGGTACGCCGCCGAATGCTTCCGACAGCCGGCGCAGTGCCAGCATGAGCTCCTGCTGGTCTCCATCGACGAGCACCTGATCCAGGTAGGCCGCCGCATACTTCCGATCGCGTCGAAGGCTCTCGACGGTCGAATCCTCGTGGCTGCGCGACGTCGGCCGGGCCATCGGGTGCACCGTCGTGCGCGGACTCCGCCAGTTCGTTACGTCAGGGATCACAAGTCGATGCACTGACGGCACATTCTCGGCTACCCCGGTGGTTCGCTCGCACCCACGATCGACACCACTAACAGCCGTTAGCTCGCCTGGCCGGGACGTCATCATGTATTTTACGATCGTTGGTGTCGTATCGTCCGTGCAGACGATTGCCGCAGGCTCCGGCATTCGCGAGAAGGCTCGACTGAGGAAAGTCTACGGACGCGGACGGTGGCTGAAGCGCAAGGGCGTCGCCCAGGTGCGGCTTGCGTCGGGAGAGGTCGCCGTGGCAGAAATTCACTGGTACGAGTGTGCCGGCATCGGCAAGCGCGAGTTCAAGATCAAGCGGTTTCTCTGAGGCGACCTTCCATGGCAAAAGAACCCAGCGATCTCGTCGTTTGCGTCGATAACTCAGGCTACGAGGCAGCCTTGGAGCGCCGCAAGCTGTATGCGCTGCTCCCGGATACCGATGCCGAAGGTCGGGGACTGCTCCGTATCGTCGATGAATCGGGCGAGGATTACCTGTACCCGGCGAAGAACTTTCACAAGGTCGAGTTGCCGGCCGCGGTTCGTCGGGCGGTGTTGCACGCGGCGTGATTGGCGCGCCGAATCGAGCGATCAGCGCCGACGCCGTCACGCGACGCGACGCACGTGCGCGACCTCGTTGTCACCGACAGGGCGAATAGAGTTCGCCGGGACGGTCACGACTGCCAGGGTTTCACCCGCGAGCGCAGCGAGCTCCACCTCGAATCCGGCGCCGCTCTCCCGGTCGGCCCGAAAATGCGACGGTCAATCAGGTACTTGGCTCCGAAGGACGTCTGCCGAACTGAGCTCGCCTCATGGTCTGCAGCATGTTGAAGCAAGGCACGATGTAGCGCGGCAGGCGGTGAACGGAGTCACCCCCGCGGCGCCCGCCACCCCGCCTTCCGCGCCTCCTCCTCCGTGCAGAACCAGCGCTCGCCGCGACTCGTGCTGATCCCGGTGCGTTCGTACGCATCGCTGCCGGGCACGTGGTAGATGCGGTCGCCCTGGTCGTTGATGTTGCCCTTGATGCGGCACGGGCCAGGCGCGGGCTGCGCTGGATCGGTCACCGCGGTGTTCGTCACGGGACCGCGGTTGTTCATGGCAGCCACGCACGCGCTTTCGGTTTCGACGGTGGCGCCGGTCACGATCTGCGTTTGCTCGCGCTCGGCCTGGCGGAACTCCCACGGCGCGACTCGTTTGGTCGACGGCAGCGACCAGACGCCTAAGCCGGCCGCCCGCGCCTGCTGCTCCCAGGCGCAGTACTGCGCATCGTCCAGGTATTGGCGATAGGCCCAGGCGTGGCCCTGCCGCACCATCCAGGCGTTGAGGCTCTCGTCGTGCAGGTAGACCACCGCCACCAGGCGGTCGTACGTGTCCTGCGTGATCGGCTTCAACGTCACCGGGGTGCCTTTGCGCAGGCGTCGCTCTAGCGCTGCAGACGCCTGCCGCCCCCACGGCTGGCCGCGTTCCGGCGCGTCGATGGCATGCAGTCGAACGATGATCGGCCCGGAGGCCAGTGCCACGTGGATCGTGTCGCCGTCGGTCACCTCGGTGACGCGGCCGGCCAGGACGGCGGCGTTGGCACTCGCCTGCAGCACGCAAGCCGCGACGGCCAGCAGGCTCGCCACGACCCACGGATGCTGCCTGCGCCCGCCGGGGCGCTCATCACTACCCAATCGCCTGCTCCCACCGCGGTCAACGCACTGCCAGTGTGACGGTTACGTTCGCGGCAGAACAGCAAGCGCGTCACATGCGGCGGCGCCTGGGTCCTGGCGGGTCCATCAGGTGCTGACGATGTCCGGCGGGCTTTGCAGCATGCGATACGTCCCGGCGTCGGCGGGCGGAGTCTCGAGTGAACCGCTCGCCGGGCAGCGGGGATGACCTTGGGGCAGCGCCGGTGCCGGGTGCAACCCGGGAACGGGCGGGTGCCCCTCGGGCAGCGTCGACGGCGACGAGTAGCCCGGCACGGGCGGGTGTCCGTGCGGCAGCGTCTTCAGCTCGACGAGCAGCTGGGGTGCGCCCTGGGACGTGCGGTCCCCGGTCGCTTCAGGGGAAACCACGCCACAGGCGCTGAGTGCCCAGGTGGCGGCGACGATGGCGAGAACGGCGGCACGGTGCGTCATGGGTCGGCCTCGATCGTGGAAACGGGTCGTGTCCCGTTCAAAATCGCAGGTCCGGGGTGCGCGGATTCAGGCCGCATCGCTCGCGGCGTTTGATCCCGATCGGCATGGCTGCGGTTGGCAAAACGTACAATCGCGGCATCGAACACCGTCCAGGTGTCACCGGGGGCCGGGATGATCCTGCGTCGTATCGTGCACCACCTGCAGCAACAACAATGGACCGCGGTCCTGATCGAGCTGTCGATCGTGATCCTGGGCGTGTTCCTGGGTTTCCAGGTCACGGACTGGCGA
>JAOUGW010000289.1 GCA_029865465.1 Gammaproteobacteria bacterium | reverse complement strand
TAGAGCGCTTCGTCCGCCAGGATCCAGCCGCGCGGCTTGTCCGATTCGATGGCGCGCCGTTCGCGCCAGTCGGCCAGCGCACGCGCTGCCGATTGCTCGGCCGGTCGCAGCCGGTTCAGTCCCTTGAGCCGACGCCAGGCCAGTGCCGGGTCGGTGCGATACAGCGCGGGATCTTCATACGCGGCCGCTTCCTCGGCGACCCAGTTGGCCCGCCCTTTCGCGACCAGGGCCGCCTGCAGGTCGGTGTGCAGCGTCAGGAGGTGCCGCACGTCGTCGGCGGCGTATGCGACCTGTGCGGGCGTGAGTGGCCTGCGCGACCAGTCGGTCCGCGTCTGGCCCTTGTCGATGGAGTGCCCGAGCTGCCGGGCGACGAGCTCCGCATAGCCGACCTGCGGCGGAAACCCCAGCAACGCGGCGGCGACCTGCGTGTCGAACAGGGGGCCGGGCACCGTGCCGCCCGATTGCAGCAGCACCTCCAGGTCCTGTCGCGCGGCATGCAGGATCTTCAGCTTCGAGCGGTCCCGCAGCAGTTCGTGCAGCGGCGCGAGATCCAGGCCGACGAGCGGGTCGATCAGGTAGCAGTCGGGTTCCGTGGCGATCTGCACGAGGCAGAGTTGCGCGTGGTAGGTGCGCTCGCGCATGAACTCGGTGTCGAGCGCGAGCCGATCGGCGCCATGCAGGCGAAATATCGCCGCCTCGAGTTCACCGGGGTCCTGGATCAGCCTCGCTTCGCGCATCGGATCGGTCACCTGCGTGTAGAATCGCCGCTCCTCAGGCCGCCGCTTCGAATCGTGCTGCACTTCCTGAAGGCATTTCTCGACATCGTACTCTGGCGGCGTGGTCCACAGGACCTTCCAGCCTCGCGTTTGCTGCTATGGCTGACCGCCGCGGCGTACGTCGCCGTGTCGGTCCTGCAGCTCACGCTGCTCGAGGAACCGGCCGCGGCCTGGCTGGTCTTCGTCGTGCTCGATCCGGTCCTGCTCACGGCGGGCGTGTACCTGTTGCTGAAACTGTTCGGCAAGACCGACCGGTTCCTGCAGACCGCCACCGCCGTGCTCGGCACGGGCGTCGTGCTCGGATTGTGCATGTTCCTGCCGGTACAATGGCTGTTGACGCAAGCCGGTGTGTCGCCGCAATCCACCGCGGCCGGCTTGATCGCGCTCGGCATGGTCGTGATCTTCGCGCTGGTGACGGGCCGCATTCTCAAGCTCGCGACCGAGTCGAACCTGTTCACTGGCGTCACGCTGTCGCTCACGTACTTCCTGCTGATCAACCTGCTGCTCGGCCTCGCGAGCGGCAGAGGGGGCTGACTTTGCACCTGCACATCCTGGGTGTCTGCGGCACGTTCATGGGCGGCATCGCCGCGATTGCGCGCACGGCCGGCCATCGCGTCACGGGTTCCGATCGCAACGTCTATCCGCCGATGAGCACGCAGCTCGCGGCACTCGGCATCGACGTCATCGAAGGCTACGAACCCGACCAGCTCAGGCTGAACCCGGACGTGTTCGTGGTCGGCAACGTGATGAGCCGTGGCAACCCGCTGGTCGAAGCGCTGCTCGACAGCGGCAAGCGCTATGAGTCGGGCCCTGACTGGCTGGCGCGCAACGTGCTGCAGGTCGATGACCGCTGGGTGCTCGGCGTCGCAGGGACGCACGGCAAGACCACGACCAGCAGCCTGCTCGCGTGGATTCTCCAGCACGCGGGCCTCGATCCCGGCTTCCTGATCGGCGGCGTGCCGCTCGATTTCGACGTGAGCGCGCGCCTGGGCGGCGGCCGTCATTTCGTGATCGAGGCCGACGAGTACGACACCGCGTTCTTCGACAAGCGCGCGAAGTTCGTGCACTACCGGCCGCGCACGGCGATCCTCAACAACCTCGAGCACGACCACGCCGACATCTATCCGGACGTCGCCTCGATCCAGAAGCAGTTTCACCTGCTGCTGCGCACCGTGCCCGGCAACGGCCGGCTGATCGTCAACGCCGACGAACCGCACCTCGATGAAGTGCTGCGCATGGGGTGCTGGACGCCCGTCGAGCGCTTCACCGGCGCCAGCACGGCCGGGTGCGAATGGCGCATCGCCGCCGCAGGCGGTGACGCAAGTTTCGCGAGCTTCGACATCTGGCGCGGCGAGCGCTGCCTCGGCCGTGTCGACTGGGACCTGCTGGGCCGCCACAACGCGGCCAACGCGATTGCGGCCGTGGCGGCGGCGTGCCACGCGGGTGTCGATGAAGATACGGCGCTCGAGGCGCTGCGACGCTTCGGCGGCGTGAAGCGTCGCCTCGAGGTGCGTGGGGTCGTGCGCGACATCGTCGTGTACGACGACTTTGCACATCACCCGACCGCCATCGCGACGACCCTCGACGGTGTTCGTCGCCGGGCCGGGCAGGGCCGCGTCATCGCGGTGCTCGAGCCACGCTCGAACACGATGAAACTCGGCACGCACAAGGCAGCGCTGGCCAGGTCGCTCGCGAGCGCGGACCGTGTATTCGTCTACCAGTCGTCCGAGGTGAAGTGGGACGTGGCGGGCGCCATGCTGCCCCTCGGGTCGCTGGCCACGGTGCAGGCGGACCTGCACCAGCTCGTGGCTGCCCTGGTCGCAGAGGCGCGCCCGGGGGATCACCTGGTGCTGATGAGCAATGGTTCGTTCGGCGGCCTGCACGAACACCTGCTGCGGGCCCTGCGCGCGGCAGCGCCATAATTGCGCGGACGCGGCATAATCGGCCCATGCTCGACCCGGTTTCGAAGCGACAGGAAATCCCGCTGTTCCCGCTCGGCACCGTCCTGTTTCCGGGCGGTCCGCTGCCGTTGCGCATCTTCGAGGCGCGCTACATCGACCTGGTGCGACGCTGCATGCGCGAGAATTCCGGCTTCGGCGTCGTTCTCCTGACGGACGGACCGGAGGCTGGCGACGGTCCCACGGCCACGAGCGACGTGGGCACGTATGCGCGCATCGTCGATTTTTCGGGCCAGCCGGACGGGTTGCTGGGCATCGAGGCTCGTGGTGAGCGTCGCTTCCGGATCCTGTCGCGCAGCCGCGCGCGCGACGGTCTCAACCTGGCCGAAGTGGAGTGGCTGCCGGACGAAGTGCACGTGTCGCTTCCGGACGAGTTTTCCGATCTCGGCCCCGCGCTCGATTACGTGCTTGGCCAGGTCGGCGATCCCTACGAATCGCTCGAACGCCAGCTCGACGACGCCGGCTGGATCGCCGGCCGCCTGGCAGAGATCCTGCCCCTGCCGCCAGCGCACAAGCAGCACTGCCTGGAACTCGACGACCCCGTCGAGCGACTGCGGTACCTGCGGCCGCTGTTCGAAATCACGACCGAGCCGCCGACGGCGGGCAGCGAACCTGACGACGACTGAATCCGCGCAAATTACAGCGTCAGGGCAAGTAATCCCGCTCGCGGTCACTGCCGCCCTCGCGTCGAATGACGGCGTTCCGCGCTCGGGCGGCGCGGCGTCTCACACTGCGAGGAGTCATCGATCATGGACGACATCAAGGCTGCCGAAATCCTGAAATCCCTGGCCGCAGGCATGGACCCGACCGCGGGGCAACCGCTCACGAGCATCGCGCCGCTGCAGTCGCCGGACGTCGTGCGCGCGCTGTTCCTGGCGGCCGATTCGCTCGAGATGCGCCTGCGCCAGTCGCGGCGGCAGACCACGCTGCCGCGCAACGCCGG
>JAOUGW010000290.1 GCA_029865465.1 Gammaproteobacteria bacterium | reverse complement strand
GTTGTAGAGGAACGGCCGGCGCACGAAAGCGTCACTGCCGCCCACTAGCTTCGTCACTTCGATTTCGCCGCGGCGGTTCTCGATGTCGAGGCGAATCGTGTTGCCGATGATGACCAGGATGCCGAGCGCGAACAGCACGGCGGCCAGGAAGACGCCGCGTCGGATCACGTCGAGGATCGCGTTGAAGCGGCTGACCCACTCGGTGTCGAGCTGCACGATGTCGACGCCGTCGATCTTCCTGAGCTCGTTCGAGAGCGCCTGCACGCGACTGGCCTCGCGGAACTCGGCATCCGGCCGCACCACCAGCGCATGCGGCAGCGGGTTGTCCTTGAGTGCATCCAGCGCGGCGCCGAACCCCGAGTTGCGACGGAACTCGGCGAGCGCGGCATCGGCTTCGATCAGCGTGACTTCGTCGACGTCGCGGCGCTGGCGGATGCGCTCGGCCGCGCGCTTCGCCTGGTCCAGCGACGCGTCCGGCTTCATGTAGACGGAGATGTCGAGCGCGCTGTTCCAGCCGCCGCTCGCGACGCGCACGTTCTGCACCAGCACGTGCAGGCAGGCCGGCAGCGCGAGTGCGATGCCGATGACGACGATCGTCAGCATCGTCGCGAACGGCTGCTGCCACAGCCGCCCCAGCGAGCCCACCAGCGTCTGCACGTGCCGTTCGAACCACTGCTTCATGGTCGATCCGCCCGCATGGCGGGCATGGCCGGTTCGGGATGGGCATCCCACGAATCGACGGTGCGGCCCTGCGCCAGGATCACGCGCCGCACGCCGAAGCGCTCGATCAGGTGGATGTCGTGGCTTGCGATCAGCACCGTTACGCCGACTTCGTTGAAGCGCTTGAAGATGTTCATGACCTCGATCGCGAGATCGGGGTCGAGATTGCCGGTGGGTTCGTCGGCGATCAGCAGGGCCGGCTTGCCGATGATCGCGCGCGCGATGCCGACGCGCTGCTGCTCGCCGGTCGAGAGCTCGATCGGGCGCGTGCGCTCACGGCCGAGCAGGCCCACCTGGTCGAGCGCGGCACGCACCCGTTTCTGGATTTCCTTCTCGGGCACGCCGGCTATGACGAGCGGCAGGCCCACGTTGTCATAGACCGGCCGGTCCATCAGCAGCTTGTGGTCCTGGAACACGACGCCGATCTGGCGGCGGAACGCGGGAATCTTCGAGCGCGGCAGGGCAGACGTGTTCTGTCCGTTCACGACCAGCGTGCCCTTGCTCGGGCGCTCGATCAGCGCGATCAGCTTGAGCAGCGTGCTCTTGCCGGCGCCCGAGTGACCCGTGAGAAACACCATCTCGCCACGGGCGATTTCGAGCGAGAGGTCGCTGACCGCCTCGCGTCCGTTCGGGTAACGCTTGGAAACGTGATCGAAGCGGATCACGCGCCGGCTCCCGCGCGCGACGGCGACAGCACCGCGTCGACGAACGCGCCCGCATCGAACACATCGAAGTCGGCCGCCGTTTCGCCGATGCCGATGTAGCGGATCGGCAGCTTCAGCGTGTCGGCGATGGCCAGCACGATGCCGCCCTTGGCCGTGCCGTCGAGCTTGGTCATGACGAGGCCCGTGACGCCGACGGCCTGCTGGAACTGCTGCGCCTGTGCCAGCGCGTTCTGGCCCTGGCTGCCATCGAGCACCAGCAGCACTTCGTGCGGCGCCGTCGGATCGAGCCGGGTGAGGACGCGGCGTACTTTCTTGAGCTCCGCCATCAGGTTGCTCTGCGTATGCAGGCGGCCCGCGGTGTCGGCAATCAGCACGTCGGTGCTGCGCGCCTGCGCGGCCTGCAACGCATCGAACGTGACTGCCGCCGGGTCGGCGCCCGCGCCTTGAGCGATCACTGGAACGTTGTTGCGCTCGCCCCAGACCTGCAGCTGCTCGATCGCTGCTGCGCGGAAGGTGTCGCCTGCGGCGAGCATTACCTTGCGGCCCTCGGCGGTGTAGCGGTGCGCGAGCTTGCCGATCGTCGTCGTCTTGCCGGAGCCGTTGACGCCGACCACGAGGATCACGAAAGGCTTGTTCGCTGCATCGATGACCAGCGGTTGCGCAACGGGCTGCAGGATTTCGAGCATGGCCGAGCGCAGTGCGGCGAGCAGCGCGTCCAGGTCGCCGAGTTCCTTGCGCTGCACGCGACCACGCAGTGAGCCCAGGATCTTCCCGGTGGTCTCGATGCCGACGTCTGCAGCGATCAGGCGCGTCTCGAGTTCATCGAGCACGGTTTCGTCGATCTTGCCGCCTGGCAGCAGGTTGGTGAGGTCGTACGTGAGCCACGAATCACCGCGGTTCAGCTTCGCGCGCATGCGCGCGAGCCAGCCCAGCTTCGGCGCCTCGATCACGGCCGACGCGGGTGCGGGATCGATGGGCGCAGTTTCCTCGGCGGCGGGCTGATCGCCGTCGCTGGTCTTTTTCGACCGGAAACCGAATAAACCCATGGTGCTGCGTCGCGTCCAGGCGTCGGGAGCCGCGATTGTAGCGGACCCCAAAAAAGGAAGGGCGGGATCGCTCCCGCCCTTCCGCTCATGCCGATTGTCCGCGCGTCAGTTCAGGTCGAGCACGGTCGGGTCGGTGAGGAACACGAACGGACCGCCCGGCGCTACGGCCGTTGCCGCGAACTTGATGGCCTGCGACTGCATCTCGATCGTCGCGGCAAGGCTCGGGGTGGGGCTGAACATCGAGCCGTGCGCGCCCTGTGTGAAAAACGCGTAGCCACCGTTGCCCGGGCCAACGGCGTTCGGCCCAAGGGTCTTGAGCTTGTTCAACCCGCCCGCCGCGATCAGCCGGTCGGTCGAGTTGTTCGGCACGACCGCGTCGTTCAGCACCTTGATCAGGTGCACCGGGTGCATGTTCACGGCGTCCTTGATGTGGTTGATCGGATCGGCCGAGTCGATCACCGCCTGGAAGTCGCGGAAGAACAGGTTGTAGGAGTACGAGTCACGCACGGCCCCCGCACCCACGGCGCCGCTGATGCGCGGGCCGAAGGTCGCCGAATCGAGCAGCAGCTGCGTGATCACGCCGCCTGGCTCCTCGAGCGTCACGGTGGCCAGGTCGTTGGCAAAGTGGACGTGCGACCCGCCGACGATCGCACCGAGCGATTGCCCCGCGAAACTGACACGCGCCGGGTTCACGCCGACCGGGCCCGCCGGCAGCGGCGTGCCGGGCGCGATCGTGAGCGCCTGGATCGACTTCGTGAGCACGATGAGGTCCGCCTCGCCTTGCCGCAGGTTGTCACGGCCGGTGCGCGGGCTGGTCAGGTTGATGAAGTGGGTGCCTGATGCGTCGATCACGCCATCGGGCGTGGCTGCCCCGGCCGCGTTGACCAGGTCGACGTTGAACGTGCGCTCCGTCGCGCCGATGCACTGCGGCTTGGTCGCATCGCAATACAGCGGGTTGGTCGTGTCGGTGATGCCGTGCAGCGGCAGGTCGATGGACGCGACGATGAAGCACGCGTCGGCGAAGCCGTCCGACATCGCGAGCGCGTCCGAGCGGTTACGCGTGATGCCGTGCTGCACGATCGCGACTGGCCAGCCACCCGGCGGCGCGCTGACGGGATAGACGAACGGGCACGCCGAGGTCGAGTTCGGAATGGTGACCAGCAGCGGGACCGTGACGTCGGCGACTTTGGCCGGTGCCGGGTTGAACATCGTCAGGTTGCGGCTGGCCGGATCGAGGCCCAGTGCC
>JAOUGW010000288.1 GCA_029865465.1 Gammaproteobacteria bacterium | reverse complement strand
ATCGACTCGTCGCTGTTGGCGGAGATGGTGCCGACCTGGGCGATCGCCTTCTGGTCCTTGCACGGCTTCGAGAGCTTCTTCAGCTCTTCGGTGGCCGTGATCACGGCCTTGTCGATGCCGCGCTTGACGTCCATCGGGTTGGCGCCGGCGGCGACGGCCTTGAGGCCTTCGCGCACGATCGCCTGGGCTAGCACCGTGGCGGTCGTCGTGCCGTCACCGGCTTCGTCGGAGGTGTTGGAAGCGACTTCCTTCACCATCTGCGCGCCCATGTTCTCGAACTTGTCCTTGAGCTCGATTTCCTTCGCGACCGACACGCCGTCCTTGGTGACGGTGGGGGCGCCGAAGCTCTTCTCGAGCACCGCATTGCGGCCCTTCGGGCCGAGCGTCACCTTGACCGCATTGGCCAGGATGTTGACGCCGCGGAGCATGCGGGTGCGGGCGTCATCGCTGAAACGTACTTCTTTTGCTGCCATGTCTGTGTTCTCCGATTACTTCTCGATGACTGCCATCACGTCTTCTTCACGCATGACGAGGTATTCCTCGCCATCGACCTTCACTTCGGTACCGCTGTACTTGCCGAAGAGGATGTGGTCGCCGACCTTGATGTCGAGCGCGCGAACGTTGCCGTTCTCGAGGATCTTGCCCTTGCCCACCGCGACGACCTTGCCGCGGATCGGCTTCTCGGCGGCGCTGTCGGGAATGACGATGCCGCCCGGCGAGCGGGTCTCGGCGTCGAGCCGCTGGATGATCACGCGATCGTGGAGCGGGCGAATCTTCAACTTGTCTGCCATTGCTGCAAACTCCGTGCTGCTTTGTTCAGCCATTGAGGGGGGAGTCGGGATCGCGCCGTTGTTAGCACTCTCCCGATACGGCTGCTAATGATAGGCGGACCGAGCCGCTTTTCAAGGGGCACGTGTGGCCTGCGCAACGTTCCGGAGCCGGGCCGGCCGCCAGGACCCGCGGCTCACAGTCTCTAACTAATTGTTTTTATTAATAAATGTGGTCTCCGGCGCAGCGCCGGCCGCGACTTGCCGATTCCGTCAGACGATTGCGATTGATTCTTGAGCAGAATCACGTAACCGCCCTGAACGTCGTCCCGGCGGGCCGGTCCATGTATCGTTCACGCTCGCACCGACGCCACCCGACGGACTCACCCTCTCATGCCATCGATCGCCGCCCTGCCGGTTCGCCGGTGCCTGCGCCTGCTGGTGCTGCTGCCGCTCTTTGCCGCCGCACGACCGGGCCTGGCCGCCGACGACGAGTTCCTGCCCGTGCGCTCGGCATTCAAGGTGGCGACGTCAGCCGCGCCGGATGAACTCGTCGTCCGTTTCGACATCGCTGCCGGCTATTACCTCTACCGCGACCGGCTCGGCTTCGAATCGGCCACGCCAGGCGTCACGCTCGGCCCGGCAAGCCTGCCCGTCGGCCTCGACCACGAGGACGAATTCTTCGGCAAGCAGGTCATCTATCGCGACGATGCGCAGGTCGGCGTGCCGGTCACTTTCCGCGGCACGGCGCAGGATTTCGACGTCAAGGTGAAGCTGCAGGGTTGCGCCGATGCGGGCCTCTGCTACCCGCCGCAGACCTGGACCTTGCGCGTGACGTGGCCCAACGGTGTCGCCGGGACTCCGCCGGTGTCTTCCGCTGGCGCCGCGCCCGCGCAGAGCGGTGGCTTCAACCTGCGCGCGCTGCTCGGCGGCGGCGCGAAGTCCGACGCGGATTTCCTGCCCGCCGACCAGGCTTTCGTGTTCTCGACCGAGAGCACCTCGCGCGACCGCGTGCGGTTGCGCTGGGACATCGCCGACGACTACTACCTCTATCGCGACAAGGTCACGGTCAAGACGACGGCGACCGACGTGCAGCTCGGCGACGTGTCGATCCCCGGTGGCGAGCAGAAGCACGACGAGTACTTCGGCGAACAGGTCGTCTTCCACGACCAGATGCTCGCCGACCTGCCGGTCGTCGCGGCGGCCGGCGTCACCGAAGTTCCGCTCGTGATCACGTACCAGGGCTGTGCCGATGCCGGCCTCTGCTACCCGCCCATCAAGAAGACCGTGGTCGTCAACCTGGCGTCGACGGCGGTCGCCGCTGCTGCGGATGGCGCCGCCCGGCCCATGCGCTCGGAGCAGGACCTGCTCGCCGACAAGATCCGCGACGGCAACCTGTTCGCGGTACTCGCGACGTTCTTCGGCTTCGGCCTGCTGCTCGCCTTCACGCCCTGCGTGCTGCCGATGGTGCCGATCCTGTCCGGCATCATCGTGGGCGCGGGCGGCGGCAAGCCGGTCCCGCGTGGCCGCGCGTTTGCGCTGTCGGTCGCCTACGTGCTCGGCATGGCACTCACTTATACGATCGCGGGCGCCGCCTTCGCGGCCGCCGGCCAGCAGGCGCAGGCGTTCTTCCAGAAGCCGTGGATGATCGCGCTCTTTGCCGCGCTGTTCGTGTGGCTCGCGCTCGGCATGTTCGGGCTCTTCAACCTGCAGGTGCCCGGCTGGCTGCAGGAGCGCGTGTCGCGCATCAGCGACAAGCAGCAGCAGGGAACGCTGCCCGGCACCGCGATCATGGGCGCGCTGTCGTCGCTGATCGTGACGGCCTGCGTCGCGCCGCCACTGGTCGCCTCGCTCGCGGTGATCGGCCAGAGCGGTGACGTGTTCCGCGGCGGTGCGGCGCTGTTCGCGATGAGCCTCGGCATGGGCGCGCCGCTGCTGCTGGTGGGCGCCTCGGCGGGCGCACTGCTGCCGCGCGCGGGCGCCTGGATGGACACCGTCAAGCAGGTGTTCGGCATCATGATGCTCGGCGTGGCGATCTGGATGCTGGGCCGCATCCTGCCCGGCCCCGTCACGCTCGCACTCTGGGCGACGCTCGCCTTCGTCACCGGTTACTGGCTGCTGATGATGGGCGGCCGCGACATGAACCGCGGCGCGACCGTCGTCCGTCGCGGGTTCGGCGCGCTCGCCGCGATCTATGGCGTGCTGATGCTGGTGGGCGCGCTGTCGGGGCGCAGCGATCCGCTGCAGCCGCTGGCCGGCGTGGTCGGTGCACCGGCGGGGTCGCCCGGTGCCGTCGTCCCGGACGCGGCTCATGCCGGGGCGAAATTCAGACGGATCAAGAGCGCCGCCGACCTCGATGCCGCGATCGCTGCCGCAAATGCCGCCGGCAGGACCGTGATGCTCGATTTCTACGCAGACTGGTGCGTGTCCTGCAAGGAGATGGAGAAATACACGTTCCCCGAGGCGTCGGTGCAGGCCGCGCTCGCGAACACCGTACTGCTGCAGGCCGACGTCACGGCCAACGACGACATCGACCAGGCCCTGATGCAGCGCTTCGGCATCCTCGGTCCGCCGTCGATCCTGTTCTTCGGTCAGGACGGCGCCGAAAGGAAGGACTATCGCGTGGTGGGCTTCAAGCCGGCCGACGAATTTGCACCGCACGTCCAGCAGGCATTCGGGAGCCAGCCGCAATGAACAGCCGCACGCTCATCCTGGTCGCGGCGCTGGCCGGACTCGCCGGCGCGACCGGCTATTACTTCGTCGTGAAGCCGCGCGCGACCGCGCCGGTGGCCATCGAGGCTCCATCGCCGGCACCGACGACCACCGATCCGGCGGCCGCACCGAAGACGCAGCTCGCCGCGGTCATCCCGCAGTTCAGGCTGGCCGACCGCGACGGCACCCTGCGCTCGTTGAAGGACG
>JAOUGW010000065.1 GCA_029865465.1 Gammaproteobacteria bacterium | reverse complement strand
TGCGACTGGGCAGGGCAAATGCCGCAGGCGTCATTCACAGGCGGAGCGAGCGGCCGTTCATGTTCTGGCTGACGGTCGCGGTGCAGTCTTGCTTCGCGCTGGTCTGTCTCTACCAGTTGCAGGTCGTCATCGGCCGTTTGTTGCGATGAGATGTTCGAGTTGCGACCACTTCCTGGCATGACCATGCGCCGCAGCGAACGGCGGCGGGCCGTCGCGGTTGTAGTCGGCGCGCCGCGTGGCCGCCGTCGCTGAGTTCAGGTCGCTCGGCTGCATGAAGTCTGCGGATGCGACCTTCTTCGCCACACCTGAGCATTTTCGAGCGTGGCTCAGGAAGCACGCGGCAACGGAGCCCGAGCTGATCGTCGGTTACTGGAAGGTCGGCTCTGGCCGTCCAAGCATGACCTGGCCAGAATCTGTCGACGAAGCGCTGTGCTTCGGCTGGATTGATGGCGTCCGAAAGCGAATCGACGACACCGCATACCAGATCCGATTTACACGGAGGCGCCCAACGTCAATCTGGAGCGCGGTCAACCTCAAGAAGTACGAGCAGCTCCTGGCTGCTGGTCGTGTGACCGAAGCAGGAAAGCGCGCCTATGCTTGCCGCAAGGAAGAGAAGTCAAAGGTCTACGCCTACGAGCAACCAGCCCACGCAGATCTCACTTCGGTAGAGGTGCGGTCGTTCAAGGCACACCGCGAAGCCTGGAAGCATTTTGAGAGTTCTCCTCCGAGCTACCGGAAGGTACTGCTTCACTGGATCACCAGTGCCAGGAAACCTGAAACGAGGGCTGCGCGCCTGGGGAAGCTCATTGCTGCATCTCGCAAGGGCGAGCGTCTGCGCTAGCGAACGGCAACCCAATCCCTTCAGTGTGCTCTGGCCGCCCGCCGGAGAGATCAGCGGGTTGGCTGGGCGAGGGGAGAGGGTTCCGATTGAGAAGTGGTAGCGGCCGCGCCAGGTGCGCGAACGCCACGAAACCGGCAAACGAGCCTCGTGGATGTCTTCCGTTGCGCTGCAACCTTGCGTGGAGTCAGTGTCCGTTGCGAATGAACGGCAGCACGGCCGCGACTGTGCGCGCCGGATCCTCTTCGTGGGGCACGTGCCCGAGCCTGTCGAACACGACCAGGAGGCTGCCGTGGATGTCGCGCGCAAACTGCTCGCCGAACTCGAGTGGAATCAGCCGATCCTGGCCGCCCCACAGGATCAGCGTCGGCACCTGGATCTCGCGCACCCGCTCTGCCAGCGAGCCCGGCTGCGTCTGGTCGAACCGGGCGACCAGCGCTGCACGATTGCCCGCGCGCGTGGCGAGATCGAAGTACCGATCAATGAGGCCGGGCGTCACCCTGGAAGGATCGCCGTAGACGTCGCGCAGGCTGCTGGCAACGATTGCGCGGGGCAGGACGTCGCGCATGAGCACGTTGAGGACTGGCGTGCGTGCGATCCGGAAGGCAAGCGGGACGGATTGCGACTGGAACGGGTATCCGGCGGCGTCGACCAGGATCAGGCGATCGACGCGCGCGGGATGCAGGACGGCGGTGGCCCAGGCGACGTAGCCACCGAGCGAGTTGCCGGCGAGGACGAGGCGCTGCACGCCAAGCGTGTCGGCCACGGCGAGCACGGTGTCGACGTAGCTCTCGATGGTGTAGACCCCGTCGGGTGAGGGGCCCGTCAGTCCGAAGCCGGGCAGGTCGAAGCGGATCACACGGCGTTCGCGTGCCAGCTCCCCGGTCCAGCCGTCCCAGGTGTGGAGCGAGGCGCCGGTACCGTGCAGCAGGACGATGGGCAGCGGATCGTCGCGCGGACCTTCGTCGCGCAGGTGCACCTGCATGCCACGCACCTCGACGAACGTTGACGGCGGCGGCGCCCACTTCGCCTGCAGCGCCGAGACGGGTTGATCCGGAACGCGCCAGGCGATGAAAGCCGCGCCCAGCGCGCCGGCCACGAGCAGCAGTGACCAGACGACGATCTTCGTTGCGTGAATCATGGGCATTCCCCACGGTAGCTCACTACTCACTTCCCTCAGCGGTAGCCCCGCGCCTGCAACGCGAACAAGCTGGCGTAATGCCCGCCGAGCTGCATCAGCGACTCGTGGCTGCCGCGCTCGAGAATGTGGCCGCCCTCCATCACCAGGATCTGGTCGGCCATGCGCACCGTCGAGAAGCGGTGCGAGATCAGGATCACCATGCGCGAGCGGGCCAGGGCCTGGAACTGCTCGAAGACCTGCGCTTCGGCGCGTGCGTCCATCGCCGCGGTGGGTTCGTCGAGCACGAGGATGTCCGCGTCCTCGCGCATGAAGGCGCGTGACAACGCGATCTTCTGCCACTGGCCGCCCGACAGCTCGCGGCCGTCCTTGAACCACTTGCCGAGCTGCGTCGCGTAGCCGCCGGGCAACTCCTCGATGAACGGTGCCGCCATGCCGAGCCCGGCCGCTTCGCGCCAGCGTGCCTCGTCCTCGAAGTGCGTGACGTCACCCGCGCCGATGTTCTCGCCGACCATGAACTGGTAGCGCGCGAAGTCCTGGAAGATCACGCCGACGCGTCGCCGCAGTGCTGCCGGCTGCCAGGCGTCGAGATTCGTGCCGTCGAGCAGGATGCGCCCGGTATCCGGGGTGTAGAGACGCGTCAGCAGCTTGATCAGGGTTGTCTTGCCGGAGCCGTTCTCGCCGACCAGCGCGAGGCTTTGGCCCGGCCGCAGCGTGAAGCTCACGTCACGGACGGCAGGTTCGGTTGCGCCCGGATAGGTGAAGCTGACCTGCTCGAACTGCAGGCCGGTACCGGGCGAGGCGCCCGTCGTCACCGTTCCCGTGGCAGCGGCCACCGGCGTGTCGAGGTAGTCGTAGAGCGTCGACAGGTACAGGTTGTCCTCGTACATGCCGCCGATCGCGGAGAGGATCGACGACACGGCCGATTGACCCTGCCGGAACAGCAGCACGTACATCGTCATCTGGCCGAGCGTGATCTGGCCCCGCACCGCGCTCACGGCGACCCAGGCGTACGCCGCATAGAACGCGCCGGTGCTGACGAGCCCCAGGAAGAACCCCCACGTATCGCGGCGTATCGTGAGCGCGCGGTCCTCCCGGAACACCTTCTGGAAGATCTGCCGGTAGCGGTCGAGCAACCGCGGTCCCAGGTCGAACAGCTTCACTTCCTTGGCGTGATCCTCGCGCGCGATGACCGTCTCGAGGTACATCTGCATGCGCGTCTCGGGTGAGCGCCAGCGGAAGAGACGGAATGCGTCGCCGGAGAACTTGGCTTCGGCGATAAACGAGGGCAGGCCCGCGAGCAGCAGCACCGCAACGGCCCACGGCGAGAACTGCGCCAGCAGCGTGCCGAAACTGAGCAGCGCGATCGCGTTCTGCACCAGGCCGAAACTGCTCATGACGAGGGCAAGCGGCCGCGTCGACGCCTCGCGTCGCGCGCGCGTCAGCTTGTCGTAGAACTCGGAATCCTCGAAGTGGCGCAGGTCGAGGGTGAGCGCCTTTTCGAGGATCATCTCGTTCACGCGCTGGCCGAGCTGGGCGCGCAGCAGCGACTGGCACGTGGAAAGTCCGCGTTGCACCGCCGCGAGCGACGCCACGAGCACGCCTTCGAGCACGACGTAACTGAGCACGGTGGAGAGATCGGTCGCGCCCGCGGCCTGGTGCAGGCCAACCGCCGTCACGACGGCGTCGACGATTCTCGCGCCGACGAACGCGATGCCGGCGGGCAACACGCCGGCCAGCAGTGTCAGTGCAGCGAGCGCGACGGTCAGCGGTCTGCTCGTCGACCAGACCAGTTCGAGGGCATGCCTCGTATAGCGGAAGACGTCGCCGAGTCCCTTGAGACTGGCGAATGCACCCTCGACAGGGGGCGTGCGTGCGCCCGGGCTCGATGACGTATGCAGTTTACGACCTGCGACCATGTGCCCGGCAGCTCACCACAGACGGCGCCTTCGTCATTTGCGCGAATAGATCCGGTCGAATTCCGCGCCCGCTGCAAAGTGCGTGTCGTTGGCTGTCTTCCAGCCACCGAAGTCCGCGATGGTCAGCATGTGGACGTCGGGAAACTCCGCCGCATGCCGCGCCAGGACTTCGGGATCGCGCGGCCGGTAGTGATGCACGGCGGCAATCTCCTGTGCTTCCTTCGAGTACAGGTGCTCGACGTAGGCGCGCGCGACAGCGACGGTCCCGCGGCGGATCGCGACTTTGTCCACCACGGCGACGGGCGGTTCCGCGAGGATGCTGATCGACGGCACGACCGTCTCGAATTCCTGTCTCTTCAGCCGCTTCGAAGCCATGAAGGCCTCGTTCTCCCACGTGATGATGACGTCGCCGATGCCGCGCTGCGCGAACGTCGTGAGCGAGGCGCGGGCGCCCGTATCGAGCACCGGCACGTTCCTGTAGAGCTTGCCGATGAAGTCCGCGGCCGTGGCGGGGCTGCCGCCCGGCTGGTGCAGCGCCCACGCCCACGCGGCCAGGTAGTTCCAGCGCGCGCCACCCGACGTCTTGGGATTCGGCGTGATGACTGCGACGCCCGGCTTGACGAGGTCGCCCCAGTCGCGGATCCCCTTCGGATTGCCCTTGCGCACCAGGAACACGATCGTCGAGGTGTAGGGCGAGCTGTTGTGGGGCAGACGGCTCTGCCAGTTGGCGGGCAGGAGCTTGCCCCTGCTGGCGAGCGCATCGATGTCATAGGCGAGGGCGAGCGTGACCACGTCCGCCGGCAGGCCGTCGATGACCATGCGCGCCTGCTTGCCCGAGCCGCCGTGCGACTGCCGGATCGCGACGTCCTCGCCGGACTTCCGTTTCCAGAACTGCGCGAACTCGCGGTTGTACGCATCGTAGAACTCACGCGTCGGGTCGTACGACACGTTGAGCAGCGTCACCTCGGCGTGGGCGGCGGGGCCGACCAGGGAGCCGAGCAGGGCAGCGACGAACGCCAGCCGGGACAGGGAAACGGGAAACTTCATGCGCAGGTCTCCAGGGGAGAGGCATGGTAACGCGGCCGGCGGTGGTGCCGGCGGCAAGTCTTCCCTGAGCCGCCGCCGGCCATGAAGCGGCCGTCGAGGTGGCCATCGCCGCGCCGCTTGATCCGATTCTGGTTGTCGGCGGACGCGACGCTGCAGCGGCGCGTACCGGCCTTCACCACCGCCACTGCAATGGCCCGCCGATTCGAGCGTACGGAATGCATTTCTCGCTCTCCATGAAAGGGACGAGCGAGATACTAGGAATCGGCGGTTACAGGGTCAGTCGCGGGCCGGTTAGGAAACGGTGACAGCCCATGACCGCGGATGCTGACGCGAAAATGCGCAAATGCGGCGAATGCGCGACGAGCCCCTGCCCGCATCGCTGCGGGGTAACCCGGCTCAGCGCAGCGGCAACTCGATCCCGGCCATGAGTTGCGCCACGTCTGCCTGGGTCGAGGCGCCCGCCGCACGCTCGATCAGCCGGCGCGTGAGCTGCGGCGCGAACAGCTGGATGAAGTCGAGCTGGTATTTGCGCAGCAGGCCGCCGCGCCGGAAACCGATCCACGTCGTGTGCGCCGGGAACAGGTCGGACGCGTCGATGTGTACCAGGTCCTCCTCGTCCTTCTGCTCGACGGCCATGCTGGCGACGATGCCGACGCCGAGGCCGAGGCGCACGTAGGTCTTGATCACGTCGGCATCGCGCGCCGTCAGCACGACATTCGGCACCAGGCCTTCCTTCGCGAATATGCCGTGCAGCGACGACGGGCCGGTGAAGCTGAAGACGTACGTCACGATCGGATACGCCGCCAGCTGCTTCAGCGTGAGGCCTTTCTTCAGGCGCGCGAGCGGGTGGTTGCGCGGCACGACGACGTGCCGGTGCCAGCGGTAGCACGGCACCAGCGTGTGGCCATCGAACAGCGACTCGGAGCCCGTGGCGATGGCGAAATCGATGCGGTCGAGCGCCGCCATCTCCGCGATCTGCTCCGACGTGCCCTGGTGCAGGTGCAGGCGCACCTCCGGGTACCGCTCGCGGAACTGCTTGATCACCTCGGGCAGCACGTAGCGCGCCTGCGTGTGCGTGGTCGCGATCGAGAGCGACCCGCGCTCCTCGTCCTTCAGGTCGTCAGACAGGCGCTTGATGTTCTGCACTTCGCGCAGGATCTTGACCGCGCGATCGATGACCTGTTGTCCCGCCGGCGTGACGCGCGTCAGGTTGCGGCCGTCGCGCACGAAGATCTGGAAGCCGAGTTCGTCCTCGAGCAGCTTGATCTGCTTGCTCACGCCCGGCTGCGACGTATGCAGCTTCTCGGCGGCGGCCGTGATGTTGAGCCCGGTCTGGGCCACCGCGGCGAGATAGCGCAACTGGTGCAGTTTCATGCCGGCATTCTAAGCGAAAGCGAACGATTCGCAGCTTGAGAGCCCCATGCCGTCGCGGCATATCGACAGCACCAATGGTTGCCGCCGGATCCGTCATGACGCTCGCCACGCTTCTCAGCCGCACGCCGCAGGGCCTCGAGGCGCCGCTGGTGCGGGTCGAAGTCGACGTCGGGGCGGGCCTGCCGGCTTTCTCGGTGGTCGGGCTGCTCGAAACCGCGGTCAAGGAGAGCAAGGACCGGGTGCGCGCGGCGCTCGCCAATTGCGGTCACCAATTTCCAGCGGGTCGCGTCACGGTCAATCTCGCGCCAGCCGACCTGCCCAAGGAAGGAGGCCGCTTCGACCTGGCCATCGCCGTCGGCATCCTCCTGGCGTCGGAGCAGTTGCCGGCGGGGCCGTTCGCGGGCGTCGAGCTCTACGGTGAGTTGTCGCTCGGGGGCGAACTGCACGGCACGCGCGGACTGCTGCCCAGTGCCCTGCAGGCGGCGCGGGTCGGCCATGACCTGATCGTGCCGCTGGCCAATGGACGCGAAGCGGCGCTCGCGCAGGGTGCCCGCGTGTTCGTGGCTCCGCATCTGCGGGACGTCTGCCGGCACGCGGCGGGACAGCAGGCGCTGGCGCTCGAAGTATCCGTCGGCTCGCCCGCCCTGCGGCACGACCCGCACGGTCCCGATCTCGTCGACGTGCGGGGGCAGGCCGGAGCGCGTCGTGCCCTTGAGATTGCGGCGGCCGGCGAACACAGCCTGCTGCTGATCGGTCCGCCGGGCAGCGGCAAGAGCATGCTGGCGCAACGGCTGCCGGGACTGCTGCCGGAACTCGACGATGACGAAGCCATCGAGTCGGCGGCGATCCGCTCCCTGTCGCTGCACGGCTTCCGGCTCGAGGGCTGGCGGCGAAGACCCTTTCGCGCTCCGCATCACACGGCGTCGGCCGTCGCGCTCGTCGGGGGCGGCGGGCGCCCGCGGCCCGGCGAGATTTCGCTCGCGCACAACGGCGTGCTCTTTCTGGACGAGCTGCCGGAGTTCGATCGCACCGTGCTCGAGGTACTGCGCGAACCGCTCGAGAGCGGCCACATCGTGCTGTCGCGTGCGGCCAGGCAAGCCGAATACCCCGCGCGGTTCCAGCTGGTGGCCGCGATGAATCCGTGTCCTTGCGGGCACTTCGGCGATTCGCGCGGGCGCTGCCGCTGTCCACCCGAGCGCATCGCTGCCTACCGCAGCCGCATCTCGGGTCCGTTGCTCGACCGGATCGACCTGCACGTGGAAGTGGGGCGGGTCGCGCTGGAGGAGATCGCCGCGAGTGCGCTCCCCGAATGCTCGGCCGCTGTCGCGACCAGGGTCGCCGCGGCGCGCCTGCTGCAGCGACGACGACAAGCGCGCACCAACGCCCGGCTCGACGGCAATGACCTTGCCGTCCAGTGTCATGCGGAACCCGGGGCGCTCGAACTGCTGGCGCGCGCAATGCGTCAGCTCGGGCTGTCGGCGCGTGCGTACCACCGCGTGTTGCGCGTCGCCCGCACGATCGCCGACCTCGCCGGCAGTCCCGGCGTAGGCGCCGCGCACATCGCGGAAGCGATCACGCTGCGCCAGCTCGACCGCCGCTTCGCCGCCTCCGGGCAGGGCGATTCCGTTTCCGGCTGATCGCCCCACTTAACTTACGCGTCCCGGCCAGCTCCGTCGGCGGAAGATTTACGCAGGGAGCCTGCACAGGAAGGGCCGGGCAGGGACTGCGCCACCATGAAGCCGAAAGCAGGGATGCATGACGCGGCCCGGGTGCAGGCTCCCGCCCGCCAGTCCCGGGGCGATGGCGCGGGACTCGGGCAGGGCCCGCCCGTCAGGGCAGCTGCGACTCGTCGGGCGTAACCGCGGTGGCGGAAATGTCCGCCTCGTGCAGCTTCGACTGGACCACGCGCAGTTCTTCGACCGTCGCAATCGGGCCGATGCGTACGCGGTACCAGGTCTCGTCGTCCACCGAGGCCCGCTGGATCTTGGCCGAAATCCCTACCAGCGCAAGCTGGGCCTGCATCTTTTCGGCTTCCGTCGACTGCTTGAAAGAACCGGCCTGCAGCACCGCGCCGCCAGTCGGAAGCGGGGTCTTCGCGGCCGACGCCGCAGCCTTGCCGGATCTGCCGGGCACCTCGACTTCCTGCCTCGGCAGCATGTCGTAGAAGTCGAGTTCGGGCTCGGCCGTCGTGTCCGCGGCGGTCACAGCGCCGTCGTCGGATGCCGGTGACTGGGCCGGGGCTGGAATGGGTTCGCTCGGGACGAGCACCTGGTTGCGGTCGTAGAGATGCACTCCGACCGCGACCGCAAGGCCGACGCCGAGGCCGGCGGCGAATCCTGCCCAGCCGCCGAACGGCTGCCCCGGCGCGTGGCGCCGGACATCCTTGTAATCGCGATTGAGCGTGCGGGCACCGCCCCGGGTCTGGGCCATTACATGGCCTCCGGCGCCGACACGCCGAGCAGGCAGAGGCCGTTGCAGACGATCTGCCGGGTCCCCCGGATCAGCGTGACGCGGGCGTCGCGGACGGCCGCGTCGTCCACCAGGAACTGGTGCGCGTTGTAGTAGGCATGAAAGTCGGTCGCGAGTTCGCGCAGGTAATGCACCAGCGCGTGCGGTGCGCGCTGCAGCGCGGCCAGCTCGATGACCTCCGGATAGCGGCTCATCGTCGCGAGCAGCGCCTGCTCGTGCGGCTCGACGAGGCGATCCAGGCTCGCGCGCCCTCGCGTCTCGTCGTGCTCGAAGCCTTTCTCGCGCATCTGCCGCAGCACGCTGCAAACGCGCGCGTGCGCGTACTGGATGTAATAGACGGGGTTTTCGTTCGAGCGCGAGGTCGCGAGCTGCAGGTCGAAGTCGAGGTGCTGCTCGTTGCTGCGCAGCACGTAGAAGAACCGCGCGGCGTCGTTGCCCACCTCGCCGCGGAGGGTGCGCAGCGTGATGAATTCGCCGGACCGCGTGGACATCTGCACCTTCTCGCCGCCGCGGTAAAGCGTGACGAACTGCATCAGCCGCACGTCGAGGCAGTCGCCCGGCTGGCCCATCGCAACGAGGCCGGCGCGGACGCGGGCGATGTAGCCGTGATGATCGGAGCCGAGCACGTCGACCAGCTGGTCGAAGCCGCGCTCACGCTTGTTCAGGTGATAGGCGATGTCGGATGCGAAGTACGTCTTGATGCCGTTCTCCCGCACGACGACGCGGTCCTTCTCGTCGCCGAAGTCGGTCGCGCGAAACCACTCCGCGCCGTCTTTCTGGTAGACGACGCCGTTCCTGCGCAGCAAGTCGAGCGCGTGGTCGATGGCGCCGCCGTCTTCTAGGCTGCGCTCGCTGAACCAGCTGTCGAAACGAACGCCGAATTCCTCGAGATCGTCGCGAATGTCGGCGAGGATGTCGGTGAGCGCGAGGTCGAACGCCTGGCGGAAGCCCGCCGCGCCGAGCAGCGACTTCGCGCGCTCGATGACGGCATCGATGTAGGTGTCCTGGTCGCCCGCGGGTGCATCGGGCGGCAGATCCGCGAACACGACGCCAGCCGGCTGGTGCAGCGAGCGCCCGGCGCGTTCGATCAGCTTGTCGGCAATCGGACGCAGGTAATCGCCGCGATAGCCGTTCGACGGGAACGGGAACTGCTCGCCGAAACTCTCGAGGTACCGCAGCCAGACGCTTGCGGCGAGGATCTCCATCTGCCGGCCGGCGTCGTTGATGTAGTACTCGCGGAACACGTCGAAGCCGGCAGCGTCGAGCAGGTTCGCGAGCGACGCGCCGAAAGCCGCGTGCCGGCCGTGGCCGACGTGCAGGGGCCCGGTCGGGTTCGCCGAGACGAACTCGACCATGACTTTCCTGCCGCCGCCAAGCAACGAGCGGCCATAGCTGCGTCCGCCGTCGATCACGCGCAACAACTCGGCCTGGTAAGCGGCGGGCGCGAGAAAGAAATTGATGAAGCCGGGTCCGGCGATCTCGACGCGGGACACGAGTGCGTTGGCAGGCAGTGCCGCGACGATCGCCTGCGCGAGATCGCGCGGCTTGCGTTTCGCCGCCTTGGCGAGTTGCAGCGCGACGTTGGTCGCGAAGTCGCCGTGAGTCGGGTCGCGCGTGCGCTCGACCGCGATGCCGGTGGCGGACCCGGTCGGACGCAGTTCTTCCGGCAGGGCGCCCAGAGCGTCCTGCACGAGCTTTTCTATCAGGTATTTCAAGGTGTTGCCGTCAACGAGCGGAGGCTGCCGGGAGTCTAGGGAATTCCGGGAGCCGAAGCGAGTTCAAAGTGTGAAGTACGCACGACGGCATTTTGCCGTTTTGGCTAGCGTTCTCCCATCGCTTCACGCGGCATAGAGGGACTCTCCATGACTGATTCCAGATTCCGGGCCGCTGCGTTTGCCCTGGGGACCGTGGCCATTGCCGCGCTCGCAGCCTGTGGCGGTGGCGACGGCATGCAGTCCGGGACGGGCACCCTGCGCTTGGGGCTTACCGACGCTCCGGTCGACCAGGCCGATGCGGTCGTCGTCCAGTTCACGGGCGTGGAGCTGAAACCCGCGGGTGGCGCGGCTTTCTCGCGCGATTTCCCTGCCCCGAAGACGCTGGACGTGCTGGCCCTGCAGGGCACGACGCGCGCCATGCTGCTGGACGGCGAGTCGGTCCCGGCCGGCGAGTACGAGTGGATGCGCCTCAAGGTCAACGTCGACCCCGACGTGCGTGACTCCTACGTCACCATCGGTGGCCAGGAATGCGAGATGCGCATCCCGAGCGGCGCCGAGACCGGCCTGAAGCTGGTGCGCGGGTTCACCGTGGGCGTCGGCACGGTCACGGATTTCACGATCGACTTCAACCTGCGCAAATCGGTCGTGCAGCCCCCGGGCCAGCGCGCCGATGCCGACGCCTGCAATGGCCAGGTCTACCTGTTGAAGCCTGCGCTGCGCCTGGTCGACAACCTGCAGGTGGGTGCGATCAGCGGCACGATTGATTCAAGCCTGCTGTCCGCGCCGAGTTGTGTGGCCTCGACGGCCAAGCCCGGCAGCGTCTACCTGTTCGGGCCCGTCGCGTCGACTGATCCGGCGCCGACCGTGCCGGACGACGTCGACGGCGACGCGGCCGATGGCGCGGATCCGATCGCGAGCGCGCTGGTGAGCGCGGACACCTTCAAGTACACGATCGGCTTCGTGCCGGTCGGCCGGTACGTCGTCGCCTATACCTGCGACGCCGACGATTCGACGATCGATGCCGACGTTGCACCGACGCCGCCTGCGACCGGCGAAACCGTGAATTTCACTCCGGTCAACGGAACGACCGTCGACGTCATGATGAACCAGACCGCGACGGTCGACTTCGCAGCGCCACCCGCAAACTGAGCGAGGCCCGGATTCCGGGCCGGTAGAACACGAGAGCGCTCCGCCCATGGGAGCGCTCTCTTGCTGTCGGAACCGGGTTGTTCGTGTCACCGCGCGCTAGAACAGTTCCAGCGGATCGACGTCGAGCGACCAGCGCACCTTGCGCGCGCCCGACGCTTCCTCGAGCAATGGCACCCAGCGTGCCAGCAGGCGCTGCAGCGGCGAATGCGTCGCCGCATGCAGCAGCAGCTGCGCGCGGTAATGGCCGGCGCGGCGCTCCATCGGCGCAGCAGCCGGGCCGAGTACCTCGACCCCCGGGACGCCGCAAGTCGCGGCCAATTCCTTGGCATGATCGAGAAATGCGAGCGGCGCTGCGCGCCCCGGTGCTTCGGCACGCAATACCGCGACACGGGCGAACGGAGGCCAGTGCGCCTGTTCGCGCTCGACCAGCGCGGCCGCAGCGAAGGCGTCGTAGCCGCCGTGCACCAGTTGCTGCAGCAGCGGGTGCTCCGGGTATTCCGTCTGGATCAGCACTTCGCCGGGTTTCTCGGCCCGTCCCGCGCGTCCCGACACCTGCACGATCGTTTGCGCGAGTCGCTCGGCCGCGCGAAAGTCCGTGCCGAACAGACCCTGGTCCGCGTTCAGCACGACCACGAGCGTGACCAGCGGGAAGTGGTGGCCCTTGGTCAGCATCTGCGTGCCGACCAGCAGGCGCACCTCGCCGCTGTGGACGCGCTCGATCGCTTCCTCGAGCGCGCCGCGCTTGCGCACGGCATCGCGGTCGATGCGGGCCAGCGCGAATTCGGGAAACAGGTCGGCCAGCGTTTCCTCGATGCGCTCCGTGCCTTGGCCCACGGGCTTGACCGCTTCGCCGCAATCGGGGCAAATCTCAGGGATCGGCCGCTGCGTGCCGCAGTGGTGGCAATCGAGCGAACGTTCGCGCTGATGCACGGTCAGTCGTGCATCGCACCGCGGGCACGGTGCGACCCAGCCGCAGCCGGGGCAGAACAGCGTCGGCGCGTAGCCACGGCGGTTCAGATAGATCAGCACCTGGCCGCCCGCGTCGAGGTGGCGGCGGATGGACAGCAGCGTTGGCGTCGCAAAACCCTGCGTGCCGGCGTGCGCGCGCAGGTCGATCAGGTGCAGGGTCGGCGGCCTGGCGCCCGCCGTGCGATTGGGCAGGTCGAGGCGCTGCGCGCGGCCGGCGCGGATGCGCTCGAGGCTTTCGAGCGACGGCGTCGCCGAACCCAGCACGATGGGAATGCCGTGGCGTTGCGCCCGGGCCAGCGCCAGGTCGCGCGCGGAATAGCGGAAGCCATCCTGCTGTTTGTACGACGCATCGTGCTCTTCGTCGATCACGATCAACCCGGGGCGGGCGAGCGGCGCGAACACGGCCGAACGCGTGCCGATCACCACCGGTGCCAAACCCGCACGGGCCGCGCGCCAGGCCTGCAGGCGATCGGTGTCGGTGAGCCCCGAATGCAGCACTGCGAGCGGTCCGGGAAATCGCGCCGCGAAGCGCGCGACGAGTTGCGGCGTCAGCGAGATCTCCGGCACCAGCACCAGCGCCTGCTCGCCGCGCGCGACCACGGCGGCGATCGCGCGTAGATACACCTCGGTCTTGCCGCTGCCGGTCACGCCATGCAGCACGAACGGCGCAAAGCGCCCGTGTGCTGCCAGGACTGCGCTGACTGCCGCATCCTGTTCGGGCGTCAGTTCAGGGCCCGGTTTCCGCGCCACCGTATTCATCACGGACCCAGCCGTGATGACGTCCTCGCGCACACGGATCACCCAGCCCCGCTGCTCGAGTTCGCGCAAGTGGTCGCGCCAGCGATTCGACAGCGCGCCGAGCTCCGCCGCGCCGGCGGGGCCGTGCGCCGCCAGGTAGTCGGCGAGCTCACGCAGCCTGGTTGCGCGTGTGCCGATGGGATCGGCGTCCCCGGTGCGGGCGGCGGCGCTGAGCGTCCAGCGCTCGGCGGTGGCCACTGCGCCCGTTCCGTTGCGCAGGGCAACGGGCAGCGCGGCCGCGATGACCTCGCCGGGCGGGTGTCGGTAGTACTCCGCGGACCAGCGCAGCAGGTCGAGCAGGACCGCGTCTAGCACCGGCTCGTCGTCGATGAGCGCGATCACGCTTTTCAAGCGGGCCTCCGGGACGTCCGATCGCGGGCGCAGTTCGACGATCACGCCGACCGTCTTACGCCGCCCGAATGGCACCCAAACCCGTTGGCCCGGTTGCAGTTTTTCGGGCGCCACGGACGGCGGCGCCCGGTAGTCGAACAGCCGGCGCAGTGGGGCGTCGATCGCCACGCCCAGGATCGGGCCGGTCATCGGCCGCACTCCCGGGCAGTTGTCCACAGACCCTGTGGAAAACTCTGTGGATGACTTGCGTGAATGTCGCCCAAGTGCCGAATCTGCCGAGGAGTTTTGCCAACTGACCACAAAATCGACGCCGCGAAGATAAAACCAGTTAATTCAATTACTTGCGCAGGGATACCGCAATTTCTCACAGCCTTGCCCTGCAACCGATTGACTCGGCGCGACCGTCCGTCGGCAGCCGGGCCGGAGAGGTGCACATCTTCTTGCTGTGCGCCACGTCAACCGTTTGCTCTGCAAG
>JAOUGW010000111.1 GCA_029865465.1 Gammaproteobacteria bacterium | reverse complement strand
GGCAGACGTGCTTGCCGCCCACCTGCACGTTGAACTCCGGGTCGAGCGCCTGGAAGGTGAACTCGCTCGGCGTCGTCGCGAGCGCCTTGGCGACCAGGCCGCGATCGATCCGGACGACCTGTGAATATTCGTCCACCGTTGCCCCCGCCTGCGCATACCGCTTGCGCGCGATCGGCGAGAGCACCTTCATGCCCTGGTTTTCCAGCAACGTGAGTGCCGCCACGTGGATCGCTGCGACCTGGTCGTCCGAGTAGATGCGCGGATGGTCGAACGGATTGACCAGGTGCCGGTAGGCGCGCGACCGCTCCGGCGCCGGTGCAGGCGCGTTGGCGGCGGCCGGACGCCGGCGGCCCGTGCCGCGGCGCGGGCTGCTCGATTCGATTTCGCTCATGCTCGATGGACTCCAGTGACATTCGCGGCCTCGCGCCCAGCGGCGGTGGCAGGAGACCTGGTCTCCGGACCGAACTGCTCGATGAGCCACGAGCGGAAGAGCGCCGTGGCAGTGTCGCTCAACGCTTCCGGGTCCGTGACGAGGTAGTAGCCGAAGCCGTCGTTCAAGGTCATTGCATAGGGCTGCACGAGCCTTCCTGACGTGATGTGATCACGGAACAGGTCGAGGTCCACCAGCGCGACACCCGAACCGCTCAGCACGTACTGCACCGTGAGAATCTCCGTGTCGAACACGAGGCCCCGCTCCACGTCGAGTCCGGTGAGGCCGGCGTGCCGCACGAACTGCGACCAGAAGTGCCGGCGCGGCAGTCCCTCGACACGCATGTGCACGAGTTCGTTGTCACGCACGAACGCTTCCAGGTCTTTCTCGGCGTGCCGCGCGGCGACGTCCGGGTGACAGACGACGCCTAGGTGCACGGGCCAGAGCAAGTCGCTGACGCGCTCCGTGACGGTGGGTCGCGTGTACAGCACCGCGATGTCGACATCCGCGGCCGGCGGACCGATGCCATAGGGACTGACCAGGTCGATTTCGACTTCCGGGTGGTCCGAGCGGAAGTCCTGCAGCAGCGGCACCATCATGTGCGCGGCGAAGCTAGGCGGCATCTGCACGCGCAGCGTGCGCAGCCGCGGCGTCCGCGAATCGCGGATCTCATCGATGGCGTGCTCGAGGCGGTCGAACGAGCGGGACACGACCGGCAGCAGGTGTTCGCCAGCGGCGGTCAGCACCAGCGAATGGGGCCGGCGTTCGAACAGCTTTACGCCGATCAGGTTCTCGAGCGAGATGACGTGCCGGGAAAGGGCGCTCTGCGCGATGTTCAGCGCACTGGCGGCACCGGTGAAACTGCCGTAGCGGGCCACACCTTCGAACGCCCGCAGGGCGTTGAGGGGCAGCCAGCGGCGGTCGATGCGGACTTTGTCGATCATTTCGTCCCTCCCCCCCGGAATGGCCCCGCCGCGCCGGCCATCCGGGCCCGGCGGCGGCCTGCGCGCGTCAGCCTCACAGGGCGCCAAGCGTGGCGCATCCGCCACAGTCGGGGCAATGTCTATTTTGCGGTCCGGTCAATGCTTTTTTCAGATGATCATTTTGTGGACGCAGGCGTATTCCTCTTGGTATGGTCGGGCACAACCGGCGTTTTCCCTTGCTGGATTACGTGGGTTTCTCAAAGGGTAACGAACCCCGCCAACGGGGACCGTTGCGTAGACAACACGAAGCCTTGGGGGTTTGAATCGCATGAACTATAGACTCGCATCTGCGGTAGCCGCCGTGCTGGCCGCCAGCCCGACTCAAGCTGTCTGGGCCCAGGCAGCCGCCAGTGGTGGACTCGAAGAGGTGATCGTCACCGCGCAGCGCCGCGCTGAAAGCCTGCAGGACGTGCCGCTCGCGATCCAGGCCCTCACCGGCGAGACCCTCTCGCAGTTGAACATCTCGACGGTCGAGGAATTCGTGAAGTTCCTGCCCAGTGTCACGACGGCCACCCTCGGACCGGGCCAGAGCAACATCTACATACGCGGTCTGAGCATTGGATCGCTCGGCACCCAGGGATCGGGCACCAACGGCCCCTGGCCGAACGTCGCGGTCTACCTCGACGAGCAGTCGACGCAGGTTCCGGGTCGCAACCTCGACGTCTACGCAGCCGACTTCGAGCGCATCGAAGTGCTGACCGGGCCGCAGGGCACGTTGTTCGGCGCCGGCGCCCAGGCGGGCGTGCTGCGTTACATCACCAACAAGCCGAAATTCAACGAGTTGTCGGGTAACGTCAAGGTCGGTTACGCGAATACGGCGGACGGCGACGACAGCTACAACGTCGAAGGCGTGGTCAACATCCCGCTCATCGACGACAAGCTGGCGGCGCGCGTCGTGGCCTACCAGGACCACCGCGGCGGTTACATCGACAACGTCTACAGCACGTTCACGCGGCAAGGCACGGACCTGGGCTTTGCGCGCCGCACGGGCGGTGTCGTTCCGGCCGACTCCCTCGTGATCGACAATGCCGACGTTGCCGGCGACAACTTCAACGAGGCCGAGTACCAGGGCATTCGCGGCAGCATGAAGTGGCAGATCGCCGACGACTGGGATGCCATCCTGGCCGTGGCGTACCAGAAGATCGAAGGCGAGGGTGTGTTCTACCAGCATCCAAACGGAGCCGAGTCCGGTTGCGGAGTGAACCCCAACTGCACCACGTCGACTCAGCCGCTGAAGCCGCTCCAGGTAACGGTCTTCACCAAAGCCTCCACCCAGGATGAGTTCGTCAATACCGCGCTGACGGTCAACGGCAAGGTCGGCACGCTCGACCTGGTCTATGCCGGCGCGTACCTGACGCGCGAAGCGCAATCGATCTCGGACTACACGAACTATGCGCGCGGCGTATGGGGCACCTACTACCAGTGCACCGGCTTCTCGGGCGCCAGTGTGGACAAGTGCTACTCGCCCGCGAGCTTCTGGGACGACACGAACGACAGCACCAACATGAGCCACGAACTGCGCCTGAGCAGTCCGACCGACTGGCGCATGCGGTTCGTGGGCGGCCTGTTCTATGAAGATCGCTCGGTCGAGGCGACTACAGACTGGCACTACAAGTCGGTGCCGGAGTGCCCGGACAGCGGCGTGTCCACGGGCAGCTGCTTCCTGTACCTCGATCCACGTGCCGCGCCGAAGTTCCAGTCGGCGGCAGGAGACATGAACAATCCGAATCGCCGCGCTTCGGACATCGGATTCTTCAATGATTTCACGCGTGATTACACGCAGTTTGCGGCGTTCGCGTCGGTCGACTTCGACATCCTCGAGAACCTGACCTTGACCCTGGGCACGCGCTATTACGACATCGAGAATTCGATGGTGGGCGCAAACATGGGCAGCTTCTACTGCAAGGTCTACGGCACGGGCGAATCCGGCCCCTGCACCGGCGCACTGTATGGCTATGGCGACGTCATAGCGCCGTACGGCACCAACGTCAGCGAGCAGGCCGACAACGACAACCAGTCCGACGGTTTCCGCAGCCGCGCCAACCTGACCTGGCGGGTCACCGGCGACGTGCTGCTGTATGCGACCTGGTCGGAAGGCTATCGCCCGGGCGGCTTCAACCGCGGCTCTGCTTGCGGCGCCCGCGACCCGGTCAGCCTGGTCAACCAGTGGTGCTTCCCGACGTCCTACGATTCGGACGACCTGACCAACATCGAGGCGGGCTGGAAGACGCAGTTCTGGGGCGGGCGGGCGCAGTTCAACGGCTCGATCTACCAGGTGAAATGGACGGACGCACAGACGGGCTTGTTTGCACCGGAGCTTGGCTTCCCGAACCTGCAGTCCTTCCTGAACGGCCCGGAGTACGAAGTCAAGGGTGTCGAGTTCAATTTCGTCGTCGCGCCGATGGATGGCCTGACGATCACGGGGGCCGGCTCGTACAACAAGGGCGAACTCACGAACTCGCCGCAGGTGATCAGCAACAACCCGGACAGCCCGACCTTCGGCCAGCCGGTGACAGAGTCGTGCATCGCGGTCACGGCCGGTGTCTGCACCACCGCGGTGCCCGTGGTAAACCTGTTCGGCACCCCCGGCACGGCGATGGCCAATTCGCCCGAGCTGCAGTTCAACATCCGCGCGCGGTACAACTGGGCCTGGGGCGATTACAACCCGTTTGTCGGAGCCGCGGTGCAGTACCAGGACGATTCGTACTCCTCGGCTACCGTGAACAATCGTTTCGTGCAGCCTTCGTTTACGACGATGGACGCGTCGTTCGGCGTGGCCAAGGATGCCTGGAGCGCCGAGTTCTATGTCGTCAACCTGACGGATGAGAACAAGAGCATGTACACGACGGCCTCGCAGTTCATCCTGGTCGAAGTACCGATGCGTCCGCGGACCATGGGCCTGCGCTTCGGTTACAACTTCGGCGGCGAGTAAAAAGGGCATCGCCTCGACTCGGGCCGGTGGGGCAACCCACCGGCCCGTTTTCATATTGAAGCATCTTCCTTCATCATTCCGGGATGTCTTCCGTCGCCCCATTGCCCAGCCTCGAAGCGGACCTGCGCGAGCTGCAGACCCTGATCGAGCAACGGAGCTTCGCTGACGCCCTGGCCTCCTGCGATCGCCTGCTCGAGCAGTTTCCAGGGCACCGTGACCTGCTTTACATGCGCGCCGTGGCACTGCGCCACCTGCAGCGCGTCCCGGAGGCGCTGGCGACGCTCGAGATTCTCGAGGACACGCATCCCACCTACCCGCGGCTGTTCCAGGAGCGCGGGCACTGCCACGTCTTCCTGAAGCAAGCGCCGGAGGCCATCCGGGCTTTTTCACGCGCGGTCGAGTTGAACCCTGCCTTGCCGGCGAGCTGGCGCCTGCTGGCATCGCTCTACCAGATGGTCGGGCGCACGCAGGAATCCGCGAATGCGGCGCAGCACGTCGCCAAGCTGGCCACCCTGGCCACCGAGGTCGTGACGGCTCGCAGCATGCTCGCCGACGGCAACCTGCGCGAGGCCGAGGACCTCATCCGGGGTTACCTGCGGCGCCAGCCGGACGACATCGAAGCCCTGCGGGTGCTGGCGCAGGTCGCGCACCAGAACGAGTTCTCGAAAGACGCGGCCACGCTGCTCGAAGCCGTGCTCGAGGCCTCGCCCGGCTATCGCGCGGCCCGGCACGACTACGTGCTCGCGCTGATCGCACTGCACCGCCACCAGCAGGCCCGCGAGCAGATCGAGATGCTGATTGCGGCGGAACCTGATCACCCTACGCACCGGATGACGCTGGCCAGCATCCTCGTGGGCGAAGGCTCGACGGAAGCAGCCATTGCGCTGTACGGGGAACTGGCGCGGCAGCAACCCGGCAACCCGGAGCTGCACCTGTCGCTCGGCCACGCGCTCAAGACACAGGGCCGCCGTGAAGATGCGGAGCGCGCCTACCGCGAAGCGGCCCGGCAGCGTGCGAATTTCGGCGACGCGTACTGGAGCCTCGCCAACCTGAAGACCTATCGCTTCGCCGACGCACAGCTCGCCACGATGCGCGAGCAGGTCGACGCCCGCCGCACGCCGCTGGTCGACCGTTACCACCTCTGCTTCGCGCTCGGCAAGGCGCTCGAGGATCGTGGCGAGTACGCCGAGTCGTTCCAGTTCTACTCCCGGGGCAATGCGCTCAAGAAGGCGGAATGCAGCTACCGTCCTGAAGCCCTGGAGCGAACGGTGGGGAAGCAGATCGAGCTCTGCACGCGCGAGTTCTTCGCGCAACGGCAGGGCTACGGCTGCGACGACCCGTCGCCCATCTTCATCGTCGGCCTGCCCCGCGCCGGCTCGACGCTGCTCGAGCAGATCCTCGCCTCGCACTCGCAGGTCGAAGGCACGATGGAACTGGCCGACATCCCGCGCCTGGTCAGCGCGCTCGACCTGCATGCCAGCGGCGCGCGCTACCCGGGCGTCCTCGCGCTGCCCTCGGCGGACGATTACCGCGGATTCGGCGACGCCTACCTCCGCGACACGCGCCACTACCGGATCGGCAACCGGCCGTTCTTCATCGACAAGATGCCGAACAACTTCCGCCACGTCAGCCTGATCCAGCTGATGCTGCCGAACGCGAAGATCATCGACGCGCGCCGCGAACCGATGGCCTGCTGCTTCAGCAACTTCAAGCAGCTGTTTGCCTCAGGCCAGCAGTTCACCTACAGCCTCGAAGACATCGGGCGCTACTACGCGCTGTATGTACGCCTGATGGACCACTGGGACTCGGTCCTGCCCGGTCGCGTCCTGCGCGTGCAGCACGAGGACGTCATCGACGACCTCGAAGGCAGCGTGCGGCGGATCCTGGACTACTGTGGCCTCGAATTCGAGGCTGCCTGCGTCGACTTCCACAAGACCGAGCGGCGGGTGCACACGGCGAGTTCCGAGCAGGTCCGCCGCCCGATCAATCGCGAAGGCGTCGACCAGTGGAAGAACTTCGAGCCGTGGCTCGGTCCGCTGCGCGAGGCGCTCGGACCGCTCGCCACGACCTGAAAGCACAGGCCTGTCCCACCCTGGTCCGGCGCAGGCGTCTCGCTACGCGGGGCGGATACCCGTCGCGTGTTCTTCGTCCTGGACGATCCGCTTGGCCGAACGGAAGTAGTGCCACGTGGCCCAGGCGCCCACGGGCACCAGGCACAGCATGGCGAGCCGCAGCGACTCGCCGTTCGCGACATGGTTCGGGGCGAACGCGTCGCTCAGGAAACCCACGAGCTGCGGCGCGACGATCAGGTTGCCGACGTTGGCGACGAAGAGCGTCGCGGCGCAGAACTGCGCCCGCATGCGCGGCTCGCACAGGTTGTTGAGCAGGCCGAAGCATGGCCCGATGTAGAAGTAGATGGCCGGGATGAAGAGCCAGAACAGCCACCGCGCCAGCTCGAGCGATTGCGTCGAGTAGATGACGCCGGACACGAGCGTCGCGATACCGACGCCCCAGCCCATCATGCGCACGATCTTGCGCGGATCCTTCATCGACGGCTGCGCCAGCCACCAGCTCGTGGCGAGCGTCGCCAGGCCGCCGCCGATCAGATGGACGGGCCCGAGGATCGACCCCGCCGCGCCGGGCGTCAGCCCGAAATTGCGGATCAGGTAGGTCGGCGTCCACCACATCAGGCCCCAGCCCCACAGCGCGGTGAGCGCGCTGGCCGTCATGACGTGCACGGCGGAACGCTGGGTCCAGAGGAAACGCATGCTCTCCGGGAACGACGCCCCTTTGTCGTCGCCGCCCTTCTTGTCGAGCTGGCCCCGGCGCGGCTCGCGCACGGTGAAGAAAATGAGGAGTCCCACGATCACGCCCGGGATGCCGAGCACCAGGAACACGGTGCGCCAGTTGTAATGGTCGTTGACGATGCCCGCGATGTCCGCGCCGATCCACGCGCCGATGGGTGCGCCGAGCGAGAAGACGGTCAGCGCCATCGGTCGTTTCGATTGCGGAAAATAGTCCGAGATGATCGAGTTGGCGCCCGGCGTGCCACCCGCTTCGCCGATGCCCACGCCGATGCGCGACAGCAGCAGCTGGATGTAGTTCTTCGACAGCCCGCAGAACGCCGTCATGACCGACCACGCGATGAGGCAGACCGCAATGATGTTGCGCCGGTTGCCGCGGTCGATCAGCCAGGAGATGGGGAAGCCAAGGACGACGTAGAACAGGGCCAGTGACACGCCGGTGAGGAAGGCGATGCCGGAATCCGTCAGCTGCAATTCGAGCCGGATCGGTTCGAGCACGGTCGAGATCACGTAGCGGTCGGCAATGCTGAGCGTATAGACGAGCACCATCATGAGCAGCACATACCAGCGCTGCATGGTCGTGCCCACTCCGCCATCTGCCGCTTCCGGCCTTGCTGCTGCCGCCATCTGGAACTCTCCCCCGAGCGTGACGCGGACGACCCGCCGGTCTGTGGCCGGCTGGGCTGGACCCGGAGGGTCCGTGCGATGAAGCACTCTTGTACTCAAATTCAACGCCCGTTGCCAGTCACATCGGTGCGCCGGCGCCGGGCCGGTCGCAGGCAAGAATCCTTTCGTGTCTGCCGATTTTTTTTGCTTGTTCGGCCGCAGCCCGAGCCAGTAGCCTCGTCGGCTCAAATGCCGGCCAAGCTACCCGTGCCGCGGGCGCGGAACGCCGTCACAGCAGGCACGCCAGGGGATCAGCGAGTGAGCAGCAACAACCGGATCGGCTTCATTGGGCTCGGCAACGTGGGAGCGTCGCTGGCGGGCAACCTGCTGCGCCACGGCGTGGACCTCACGGTGCGCGACCTCAACGAGGAAGCGGTCGCCGAGTTCGTGGCCAGGGGCGCCAGGCGTGGCGCCTCGCCGCGCGCGATGGCGGAGGCCTGCGACATCATCATCACCTGCCTGCCCTCGCCTGCGATCTCCGCGGAGGTCGTGGAGGGGCCGGGCGGCATCCTCGAAGGCCTGAGCCCCGGCAAGCTCTGGCTCGAGATGAGCACGACCGATTCCGGCGAGATCAAGCGGCTCGCGCCAAAGGTCGCGGCGAAAGGCGCCACGGCCATGGATTGCCCGGTCTCGGGCGGCTGCCACCGTGCGGCCACCGGCAACATCTCGATCTTCGCAGGCGGCTCGCGTGAGGCGTTCGAGCGGGCCCTGCCGGTGCTCTCGATCCTGGGCCACCAGATCCTGCACACGGGCGAGATCGGCTCGGCCTCGATGCTGAAGGTCATGACCAACTACCTCTGCACGGTGCACCTGGTCGCGCTCGCCGAGGCGCTCACGACCTGCAAGGCCATGGGCCTGGACATGAACACCACCTACGAGGCCATCCGCATCTCGTCGGGCAACTCGTTCGTGCACGAGACCGAATCGCAGGTGATCCTGAACGGCAGCCGCGACATCGGCTTCACGATGGACCTCGTCATCAAGGATGTCGGCCTGTTCGACCAGCTCGCGATCGCGCACAAGGTGCCGCTCGAACTGTCGCCGCTGATCGTGAAGATCTTCAAGGACGCGGCCGCCAAGTACGGCCCGCGCGAAAACTCGCCGAACATCATCCGCCGCTACGAAGAACCCTGCGGCCTGAAGGTGCTGGGAACGGGCTTCCCGGCCACGATGGTCGACGATAACCCGAAGCAGCCGGGCTTCGAGGTCGTCCCCAGGAACAGGGGTTAGGGGATAGGGGTTGGGGGTTAGTCGGAGGTGCAGCTGAACCGGATGCTGCAGATGCTCCTCCGACTAACCCCCATCCCCCATCCCCTATCCCCTATCGGAAGATTACCGTCCGGTTGCCATTGAGGAACACGCGGTGTTCCGTGGCGAGTCTGACCGCACGCGACAGCGCACGACGTTCGGAGTCCCGCCCCGCCGCCACCAGCATGTCGGGCGTGTAGGCATGGTCCACGTGCTCGACGATCTGCTCGATGATCGGGCCTTCGTCGAGATCCGCCGTGACGAAGTGCGCCGTTGCGCCGATCACCTTCACTCCCCGGTCGTAGGCCTGGTGATAAGGCTTGGCGCCCTTGAAACCCGGCAGGAACGAATGGTGGATGTTGATCGCGCGGCCGCGCAGCTTGCCGCAGAGGTCGTCCGAAAGGATCTGCATGTAGCGCGCGAGCACGACCAGGTCCGTCTTCGTCGAATCGATGAGCTCGATCAGCTTGCGTTCCTGCTCCGGCTTCGTCTGCGCCGTGACCGGCAGGTGGAAGAATGGAACGCGGTTGTGAGCCGCCACCGGCTGCAACGTGACGTGGTTCGACACGATGGCCGTGATGTCCATCGCCAGTTCGCCGATCCGGTGGCGATACAACATGTCCTCGAGGCAGTGGTCGTAGTTCGAGACCATGATCAGGACGCGTGTCCGGACGCCCGAGTCGTGGATGCTCCACTCCATCTGCTCGGCATCGGCGACTTCCTGGAACTGCTGGCGCAGGCCGGCGAGGTCCACCTTGTCGCCCCGCACGGCGCAGAACGTGATGCGCACGAAGAACCGCTGCGAGATCGTGTCGTCGAACTGCTGCATTTCGACGATGTAGAAGCGCCGCGAGGCCAGGAACGTGGTGACCCGCGCGGCCGTGCCCATGCGGCTGGCGCAGGTGGCGGTCAACACGAAGGGGTGGTCGGTGTCGAAACTCATGCTGTTCTCCGCGGCCTGATCGGGTTCGGTGGGTGCCGGCGGGCGGAGATTGTCAGAATGCGACGATGTCGCGCAAGCACGATCGGCGCCAGCGGTATGCCCTGCTCGACGGGGCGGTAGCGGCAGGCCCTGTCGCGGGGACGGCACGGTTGGCGGTAGAAAGCATGGACCTAGCGAAAAAATAGATTCAACGGAGCGCTGCCGTGCAGCGGTCACGCCCGGCGGATCACGCTCTTTACAGTGCGTGGTAAATGTCGCATCGTGACAAGCCTATGTCGCCGCAGCGTCACCGGGAACGGCCCGTGATGCATAG
>JAOUGW010000282.1 GCA_029865465.1 Gammaproteobacteria bacterium | reverse complement strand
ACACCAGATGTCCGACGACCCGACCGAAGCTTTCGATCTCAACAGCCTGAGCGACGAGGAACTCGTCGAGCAGGTCCACGACGATCTCTACAACGGTCTCAGGGATGAGGTCATCGAAGCGACCAACATCTTCCTCGGCCGCGGCTGGGGCGCGGACAAGGTCCTGAACGACGCGCTCGTCGAGGGCATGCGCATCGTCGGCATCGACTTCCGCGACGGCATCCTGTTCGTTCCCGAGGTGCTGCTCGCCGCCAACGCGATGAAGGCCGGCATGGAGATCCTGCGGCCGCTGCTCGCCGAGACGGGCGCAGAGCCGATCGGCAAGGTCGTCATCGGCACCGTCAAGGGCGACATCCACGACATCGGCAAGAACCTGGTGTCGATGATGCTCGAGGGCGCCGGCTTCGAAGTGATCAACATCGGCATCAACAACCCGGTCGAGAAGTACCTGGCGGCGCTCGAAGAGCACCAGCCGGACATCCTCGGCATGTCGGCCCTGCTCACGACGACGATGCCCTACATGAAGGTCGTCATCGACACGCTGAAGCAGAAGGGCCTGCGCGACAAGTACATCGTGCTGGTCGGCGGCGCCCCGCTCAACGAAGAGTTCGCGAAGGCGGTCGGCGCCGACGCCTACTGCCGCGACGCGGCGGTGGCCGTCGAGACCGCCAAGACGCTGATCGCGGCGCGACGCTCGGCCATCGCCGCTGCGGCGCACTGACGGTGCGATGGACGGAGAGGCGCCCGTCCTGGTCATCGCGTGCGGCGCCCTCGCCCGCGAGATCGTCGCGCTCAAGAAGTTGAACGGCTGGTCGGCACTGGACATCCAGTGCCTGCCACCCGAGCTTCACAACCGGCCCGAACGCATTCCCGCGGCAGTCAGTGAAGCGATCGCGGCAGGGCGCGCGCGGTACGAGCGGATCTTCGTCGCGTACGCCGATTGCGGCACCGGCGGCCAGCTCGACGAGGTGCTGCAGGCCGAGCAGGTGGAACGCCTGCCTGGCGCCCACTGCTACGAGTTCTTCGCCACGTCGGCGGCGTTCGCGGCGATGGGCGCAGCAGAGCCGGGCACGTTCTACCTGACGGATTTCCTCGTGCGACATTTCGACAGGCTGGTCATCGCAGGCCTCGGCATTGACCGGCACCCCGAACTGGCCGGCGAATACTTCCGCAACTACCGCAAGCTCACCTACCTGGTGCAGGCCGCGGATCCGGCGCTTGCCGTCGCCGCCCGTGCTGCCGCGCAGCGACTGGGTCTCGAGTACGAAGAGCATTTCACGGGTTACGGCGACCTCGCCGCCAGCCTCGCGTCCGTGGCATCCGGCCGCGAACATCCGGTGTCCTGGGAGAAGACTGCATGGCGTCGTTGATCGTGATCTCGTGGCGTGACGTTCCGGCGCAGGTGGTCGTGAAGCGCGGCCGGGAGACGGCCAAGGTGCAGCTGTCGCAGCGCTTCCAGGAAGCCGTCGACCGTGCCGCCATGCGCGCAGGCCGCGGCAGTTCCGACGCATACCTCCAGGACTGGCGCCGCGCTCCGCCCCAGCCCTGCGGCGACGAACTGCAGGCCGCGGCACAGGCCGCCGCCGAAGCGATCGAAGCGCGTTACACCGACGAGGACCTCGAACGCCTCATCCGCGCGAAGGGCATCGACGTCAACCTCCCCGACCCGTTCAAGCCCGCGTCTGAAGGCGGCGTGGCCTGATGTACACGGTCCGTCTCTGGTCCGTCCGCCACGCCCGTGGTCTCGCCCGTTTCTACAGCGGATTCGAGGGCCTGCTGGACCGGCTGCACCCGCTGTTCCGGCGCATCGGCTACCAGCGGCTAGAGCGACCCGTCGCGGCCGTGGAGCGGCATGTGAAGGGCCTGCTGTTCGACTGCAAGATGTGCGGCCGCTGCGTGCTGAGTTCCACTGGCATGTCCTGCCCGATGAACTGCCCGAAACAACTGCGCAATGGGCCTTGCGGCGGCGTGCGCGCCAACGGCACATGCGAAGTGAAGCCGGAGATGCGTTGTGTCTGGGTCGAGGCCTGGCGCGGCGCCGAGCGCATTCCCGGCGGGCTCAACGCGATCCAGCAGCTGCAGCCGCCGGTTGACCGTCGGCTCGAGGGCACCTCGGCCTGGTTGCGCGTCGTGCGCGAAAAGCACGGGGGCCAGGCATGAAGTTCGAGGACGAACCGGTACCGGGGTATCCGCTGCCGATCCTGCCGGGCCACACGTCGCCGGGCCGCTTCGAACGCGTGCTGCGTGCCGGCGCATTCGCCGTCACGGCCGAGCTCGCACCGCCGGACTCGGCGGATCCCGAGGAAGTGTACAAACGCGCGCGAGTGTTCGACGGCTACGTCGACGCGATCAACGCGACCGACGGCAGCGGCGCCAACTGCCACATGTCGAGCCTTGCCGTCTGCGCGCTGCTGACGCGTGTCGGCTACGCACCGGTCATGCAGATCTCCTGCCGCGACAAGAACCGCATCGCGATCCAGGGCGACATCCTCGGCGGCGCGGCCATGGGCGTCTGCAACGTGCTGTGCCTGACGGGCGATGGGGTGCAGGCCGGCGACCACCCGCAGGCCAAGCCCGTGTTCGACCTCGATTCGACCTCGCTGCTCGGCATTGCCCGCGGACTGCGCGAGGATCACCGCTTCGAGAGCGGCCGCAAGATCACGTTTGCGCCACGCGTACTGCTGGGCGCCGCAGAAAACCCCAACGTCTCGCCCGTGGAGCACCGCGCCGTCCGCCTCGCGAAGAAGATCGCGGCGGGCGCGCAGTTCGTGCAGACGCAGTACTGCTACGACATTCCCCTGCTGCGCCGCTTCATGACCGCCGTCGAGGATGCGGGCCTGCTCGAGCAGGTCTTCATCCTGATCGGCGTGGGGCCGCTGCGCACGGCCAAGGCCGGCGAATGGATGCGCACCCACGTGCCGGGCATCCACGTTCCCGACAGCGTCATCGCACGCATGAAGGGCGCCCAGGACCAGACCCGCGAAGGCCTCAACCTCTGCATCGATCTCATCCAGGAGGTCCGCACGATCAAGGGCGTGAGCGGCGTGCACGTGATGGCCTATCGCCAGGAAGAATCCGTCGCCGAAGTCATCGACCGCTCGGGCATCCTTGCAGGACGCGTTCCCTGGTTCCCGGGCCGCGACACACAGACCAACGAAGACAGGAAACCTTCATGACCGACACAGTCATCAGCTCGGCGACGCGCGAAATCGTCATCGGCTTCGACCGCCCCTTCGTCATCATCGGCGAACGCATCAACCCGACCGGGCGCAAGCTGCTCGCCGCTGAGATGGCCGCGGGCGACTTCAGTCGCGTGGAGGCTGATGCACTCGCACAGGTGGCCGCCGGCGCGCACATGCTCGACGTGAACGCCGGCATCCCGCTGGCGGATGAACCGGCGATTCTCGCGCGGGCCATCCAGCTGGTGCAGTCGATCACCGACGTGCCGCTCTCGATTGACTCCTCGATCGTCGCTGCGCTCGAGGCCGGCCTCGCGGTCTACCAAGGCAAGGCGCTGGTCAACTCGGTGACCGGTGAAGAGGACCGGCTCGAGACCGTGCTGCCGCTGGTGAAGAAGTACGGCGCCGCGGTCGTCGCGATCTCGAACGACGAGACCGGCATCTCCGAAGACCCGGACGTGCGTTTCGAGGTGGCGAAGAAGATCGTGCACCGCGCGATGGACCATGGCATCCCTGCCTCCGACGTCGTCGTCGACCCGCTGGTGATGCCGATTGGCGCGATCAACCATGCCGGCGTGCAGGTCATGCGGCTCGTGAAGCGCCTGCGCGAGGAACTCAAGGTCAACACGACCTGTGGCGCGTCGAACATCAGCTTTGGCCTGCCCGCCCGCGACGGCATCAACAGCGGCTTCCTGACCATGGCGATTGCATCGGGCATGACGTCGGCGATCACGAACCCGCTGCATGGCGACATCGTGAGGGCCTGTATGGCTGCAGACGTGATGA
>JAOUGW010000064.1 GCA_029865465.1 Gammaproteobacteria bacterium | reverse complement strand
GGACGCCGTCGATCGCATCCGTCGCAGAGGTATTCGGTTGCTGTGTGGTCATCGTCGGCCCTGCCTGTGGTTCTCAGGCGTCGCTCAGGGGCAAGGAGTGGCCGCCGCTCCCAGGGAGCCGGCCCTTTTGTACCTGTCGACGGTCGTGGATACGTGACTGATATGACACGTGATTACCCCTGCGTCAATGCACTGCAACAAAGTGGTCTGAGTCCCGTCCCGGACGCCATTTCGCGCGCGCCGGACGGCGGTAGCGCGGGGCTGCCCGCTGCTGTTAGCGTGCGCGGTGCGGGGAATTGAAAAACAAAGGGGATTCAAATGGATGCATCGACGGCAGCCGGCACGGTTGGGGCCGGTATCGGAGTCTTCCTGTTGGTCCTGGTGGTGGTTGGCGCCATCAGCGGTCTCATCGTCGGCGGCATCGCCCGCTTCCTGTTGCCCGGACCGGATGCCATGAGCTGGCTCCGGACGATCGCCTATGGCATCGGCGGCTCGTTCGTGGGCGGCATGGTCGGCCGACTGCTGCACGTCCCCCAGGCGCTGAGTTTCGTGCTGTCGGTCGCGTGCGCCGCTGGCCTGATCTGGTTCTTCACGCGCCGCAACAAGCCCGCAGCCTGAGACCTGGTCCAGAGTCAAGCTATTGTAAGTCTTTGACTTATAAAGACTAACAGGTCGGCCAGGGAACGGCCCTGTCCGACTCTGTTAGCTTGGCCGGAACTTACAGGTCGACGTTCCCGTCCCAACCGGGCCCAGGCGAACCGGCGGCGACCCCGCAGCCACTCATGGAGGGCTCTGCGCCGGCCTCACCCACAACGTGACTCGTGTCACTGCGCCGGAACCTCGCTTTGACCGAGGCCCCCCGGACCCTTACACCGACACGGCCGGACTGCATAGCAAGGAGCCGAACCATGGCAGACCACCGAATCGCGCGCAGGGGCGCGAAGCCGATCCTGGCCGCTCTCGTGGCGTTGGCGGCGCTCGCCCTCGGTTTGCCCGGCGGCAAGGCCCTGGCGGACAAGCAGTCGACGTCGCCGGACGCAGCGGACAGCGCCCCTGCCGTCGCGCGCGGCATCTTCACCGCGCAGGAAGGTGTCGTCTCCTGGTATGGCGCGCAGTTCCACGACCGCAAGACCGCAAGCGGCGAGCGATTCGATTCCGGCGCGTTCACGATGGCACACCCGAGACTGCCTTTCGGCACGATGGTCCGCGTCACCAACCTGCGTAACGGCCGCAGCGTGGTCGTCCGCGTCAACGACCGCGGCCCGTTCGTCGGCAAGCGCATTGCAGACCTGTCGCAGGCAGCCGCGTCCGAGATCGGCATGATGCGCAAGGGCGTGGCCCGGGCCCGCATCGAAGTGCTCGACAGGGAAGCGGCGTCGGCCACGACCACCTGATCGTCCCGTCCAGGGTTTTCGTGACGCAAGCGATCCCGGGTGAGAACAGGCTGGAGAGACTGGTGGCCGCGGTGCTGCGCACTGTGCTGCGAGCAACCCTGCTGCCGACGTTCCGTGCCGGGCGCCCGATTCCCGAGCAGCGACGCCGGCTCGCGCTCGTCACGCGGCTGACGCTGCCGGCGCGCGGCGTCGATTTCACGGCCGCCACCCGTGGTGGCGTGAGCGGTGAGTTCGCACAAGCCCGGGGCCTCGCGACCACGCGAGGCACGGTGCTGTACCTGCACGGGGGCGCCTATTGCGTCGGCTCGCCCGCGACGCATCGCGCCATCACCAGTCACCTCGCGCGCCGCACGGCGGCCCGCGTCTTCGTCGCGGACTATCGGCTCGCACCGGAGCATCCATTTCCGGCGGCCGTCGACGACGCCGTCGCGGCCTATCGCGCGCTGCTGCGCGACGGCTGCTCGACCGGGCACAGCGCGATCATCGGCGATTCCGCCGGCGGCGGGCTCGCGCTCGCGACGGCGCTGCGATTGCGCGACCTTGGGGAACCGCTACCGGCGGCGCTCGTGCTGTTCTCACCCTGGGTCGATCTCGGCACTCCAGACCGGGGCGTCGAACCCGCGGGCGAGGCGATGCTGTCACGCGCGTGGACGGCGGAATGCGCGCGCCTCTACCTCGGCGGCCGCGACAGCAGCGATCCGCTGGCTTCGCCGATCAACGGTGAACTGCGTGGGCTCCCGCCGACGCTGGTGCAGGTGGGGCAGGACGAACTGCTGTTGCCCGATGCGCGGCGCCTGCACTCGGCGCTCGCTGCCGCCGAGGTGCCGGTCGAGTTGCAGGAATACCCGCGCCGCTGGCACGTGTTCCAGGTCAACGCGGGCGTGCTTGCGGATGCCGACCGCGCACTCGCGGCGGTCGCACGGTTCCTTGGTGAGCACGGACTGAACTAGAGCGCTGCGCTGGTCTCCGGCACCGGCGGCGCGACGTGCCCCGCGCCGGATGGATCGCTGGCCGTCAGCGAATCTTCCGCGTGCCCGCGCGACGCGTTGCGCGGCGGGTGCTGCCCGATGAAGGCGACGATGTCGCCGAGCGCGCGCCTGGCTTCCGGCAACATCGAAAACAGCGGAAATACGTGCGGCATGTCCGGCCAGACGTCGATGCGCGAGTTCGTGCCGGCCTGTTGCGCGCGATCGTGCGCGCGCACCGAATCGTCGAGCAGCATCTCGGTGGAGCCAGCCATGAAGAACAACGGCGGCAGGCTGGCCCAGTTGCCGTACAGCGGCGAGATGAGTGGGTGCGTACGGTCGAGATCCGGGCAGTACATCGACGGCAACAGGTCGCCTGCAGCCGCGCTGAACATCGGATCGGCGTTCGCGTTGTAGCGGATCGACGGGCCGCCCAGCGCGATGTCGGTCGCCGGCGACAGCAGGACCGCGCACGACGGCAGCGGCAACAGCGCGTCGCGCGCCCGCATCAGCGTGATCAGCGCGAGATTGCCGCCTGCGGAATCGCCCGCGATGACCTGCGGCCGCGTGCCCGCGTCTTCCGCCATCGATCGGTACACTGCCAGGCAATCGTCCACCGCCGCGGGGAACGGATGTTCCGGCGCAAGCCGGTAATCCACCAGCAGGACGCGCAGTCCGGTCAGGGCCGACAGTTTCGCGGCGAACGCGCCGTACAGAGCCGGCAGGTGCACGCACCACGCGCCGCCGTGCAGGTAGAGCAACGTGCCCTTGCGGGCAGCGAGTTCCGGCGCGCCGTACCAGGTGGCACGCAGGCCGGCGATCGTGACCTGCTCGGTCGGGCAATCACCGCTGCGCTTCGCCAGTCGCCTGTCGGTCTTCGCGGTGTGGCGGCGGATCTCGTCGATGGCCAGCCCCGGCCGCCACAGCGGTTTGACGGTCAGGCGGAGGAGGGCGTTGATGATGCGTGCGCGGAGACTCGGCATGGCAGTGTTGGTCCTGAGTCGCAGTTCATTGTCGGGTGCAGTGGCGGCCTGTGCATCCGGCACGATACCTGGTGGCGGCCAACCAGCGCGCTAGCCAGCCGGCCTGGCGGTCATCCGCTCGACCAGTTTGCGCTGCGGACTGCGCAGCAGCGGGCTGAACAGCGCGACGAAGTGGCGGATGCCCTCGCGGATGTCGGACGACTGGATGGTGCGCCGGCGGTCGACGACCTGCCGGTGCGTGAACCACTGCGTCAGCACGATCCACGCGTTGGTCGTGAGCAGGTCCAGTTGCTCGGGTGAGGCATCCATCCAGCCGGCCGCCACCATCGAGTCGAAGATCGCGCGCGAGCGGATGCGCACGCGCTCGGCGAGGTCGCGATAGCGCTCCTTCAGGCCGGGCACGTCCCGCAGCAGCGAGTTGACGTCGCAGTAGAAGAACCGGAACTCCCACAGGTGAGCGAAGATGTCGTCGAGGTACCGCAGCACCGTGTCGAACGTCTGCGTCTCGCCGGCGCGCGGAGCGAGGATCGCCTCGAGTTGCGCTTCGATGCGCTCGTACAGGCAGAGGACGATCTCTTCCTTGTTGGCAAAGTGGTAGTAGAGGTTGCCGGGGCTGATCGCGAGCCGCGCCGCTATGTGCCGGGTCGAAACCGCGTGCGAGCCGTCCGCGTTGAACAGGGCCAGGGCCGCTTCGAGGATACGGTCGCGCGTATCGGGTGTTTCTGCGGTCGAGCGCTTCTTGCGTGGCATCGGTGCCGGAACCGGCTGTTTTGCAGCGCAAAGTATACGCGCGAAGCGACGGGGATTGACACGTAACGCCGGCTCCGGCATCCTTATTAGAACAAATGTTCTAACTGACGGATCGGTCCCGGAGCGAGCAATGGTCAAGTACCTGCGGTTCATGAGCGTCTACCTGTTCGCCCTGGCCACGGTGAGCGGCATCCTGCTCGGCGGCGCCTGGATGTGGCTCGGCTTCGCCGTGATCTACGCGGTGATGATCCTGGGCGACGAATTCCTCGGCGATTACTTCGAGGAGCCCGGCTATGGCCACCCGCGACTGCTGAACTCGCTGCTGTACTTCACGCTGCCGACGCTGTTCCTGCTCTGCGTCGCGATGGCGTGGATGGCCGGGTCGGGCGACCTGTTCGGGCTCGGGGCCTGGGTACAGGCCAATCTGGGCGTCGACCTGTTTGCGCGTCGCGAGGTCACCACGGCGTGGCACTGGCTGGGCGGCATCCTCTCGGCAGGCATCACGTTCGCGGCGCTCGGCACCAATGTCGGGCACGAGCTCACCCATCGGACGACCGATCGCGGCGCGATGGTCGCAGGACGCTGGCTGCTCGCCGTCACTTTCGATGCCGAATTTGCCATCGAGCACGTCTACGGCCATCACCGTCGTCTGGCCACGACCGCGGATCCGGCGTCGGCGCGACGCGGCGAGCATTTCTATGCGTTCCTGCTGCGATCGGTGGCCGGCCAGACCAGGAGCGCCTTTGCGCTTGAGAACCAGCGTCTGCAGACCCTGGGGCACGGCACGTGGTCGCTGCACAACCGTTATCTGCGCGGGTGGCTGATGTCGGCTGCCATCGTCGGCGCATTTGCGGTTGCGGGCGGCGCCTCCGCGGTCGTCGTCTTCGTGCTTGCGGCCCTCGCAGGACGTTCCGTGCTCGAGGCGGTCAACTACTTCGAGCATTACGGACTGATCCGGGAACCGGGCCAGCCCGTCGAGCCCAGGCACTCGTGGAATTCCAACAAGCGGCTGAGCAACGTCGTGCTGTTCAACCTGGCGCGGCATTCGCATCACCACGCCGAGGGCGACGCGCAGTTCTGGCAACTGCGTTCGTACCGTGAGGCGCCCACGCTGCCGTACGGTTACCTCACGTGCATGCTGCTCGTCTACCTCGTGCCTGGCTGGTATCGCAACCGCATGTCGCCGCTGCTGCTCGAGTGGGATCGTCGCTACGCCAGCGCCGGTGAGCGCCGCCTGGCCGAGGCCGCCAACCGTGCGAGCGGTGTGCCGGCACTGCAGCTCGCTGCGCAGGGGCACTGAAGTTGCTGCGTGACTTGTTCAAGCGCCGCGAGCCCGAGGCGGCGCGGGTCAGCGTGGAGCCGTTCGGCTGGGAGTTCGACGTGGCCCCTGGCCAGACGATCCTGCAGGCAGCGCTCGCCCAGGGCCTGCCGTGGCCATCGCGCTGTCGCGTCGGCAGTTGCACGACCTGCCGGTGCCGCTTGCTCGAAGGCGACGTGCGCGCGCTGACCGACACGTCTTACGTGCTGTCGCGCGAGCAGCTGGAGCAGCGCTACGTGCTGGCATGCCAGTCGCAGCCAAAGGGCCCGGTGCGCGTGCATCTGGACCGCATGAAGGCTACGCTCGCCGCGGATGCCAACCGGCAACCTGCCACTGCCGTCGACTGAAGCGCGGCGCTTCGACCTGCCCGATGCGGAGGTCCGCCTGTGGCCGCAGGCGTTGTCGCCAGACGAGGCCGACGGGTGGTTCTCGGCGCTGCGCACCGGGATCGACTGGCAGCAGGAAGAGATCCTGATCTTCGGCGAGCGCAGGCGCGTGCCGCGCCTGGTGGCCTGGTACGGCGATCCCGGCGCGACCTACACGTACTCGGGCACCACGCACGAGCCATCGCCGTGGACGCCCGAACTCCAGGCCATTCGCGCCGGCGTTGAAGCGCTGAGCGGGTACCGCTACAACAGTGTGCTGCTGAACCTCTATCGCGACGGGCGCGACGGCATGGGCTGGCACGCGGATGACGAGCCTGAACTTGGACTCGATCCAGTCATTGCGTCGGTTTCGCTCGGTGCGACCCGCCGTTTCTGTCTCCGGCACCGCCGGCACAAGGACCGGAAGCTCGATCTGCTGCTGCCGCACGGCAGCCTGCTGTGCATGGGCGGCACTACGCAGCACCACTGGGTGCATGCGTTGCCGAAGACGCGCCTGCCGGTGGGCGAGCGCATCAACCTGACCTTCCGGCTCCTGCTCTCACGGCAGGTCCGTGGGATGCCCGCGGCGACACGCAACAAGGACCATTGGTAGACTACCGGTAAACGATAAGGCGGTGCTCCAGCAGAGCATCGTCACTTCTGGGTGCGGGGGCGAGATGAAAGGGTTCCGTTGGCTGAAGCCGTTGCTCGGCTGCGTACTGCTGCTCGGCAGCGGCGCACTCTGGGCTGCCGACGGCAGAGCCGGGTTCACGTCCTGCATCGCGTGCCACGGCAGCAAGGGTGAGGGCAACACGACGCTCGGCGCCCCGGCGATCGCCGGCCAGGATGCAGCCTACCTGCAGCGGCAGCTACAGCATTTCCGTGCGGGCCGTCGCGGTACCCACAGGTCCGACACGTTCGGCGCGCAGATGCGTGCTGCCGGCGCAACGACGCTCAGGGACGACGCAGCAGTCGCCGCCGTGGCCGCCTACGTCGCCGCTTTACCAAAGACCCGGCAGGCCGCGCCGGCCAAGGGCGACCTGCGTAACGGCAATAACCTGTACCACGGCAAGTGTGGCGCCTGTCACGGCGGAAACGCCGAGGGCAACCCCGCACTCAATGCACCGCGGCTCGCGGGCCTCGATGCCGGCTACCTCAAGCGTCAGTTCGCGTACTTCCGCGACGGTGTGCGCGGCGCGGATCCCAAGGACGTTCCCGGCCGGCAGATGGCCATGATGGCCAGGACCCTGCCGGCCGACCGCGATCTCGACGACGTCATCGCCTTCATCCACCAGCAGGGCCGGCCGAAGTGAGACGCCTGGCCGTGCTGCTGCTGGCGGTCGCCTGTGCGAGTGGAGCGCACGCCGGCACCCAGCCCGAGATCACGCTCAACCAGCGTTGCCCGCCGGGATTCGAGCAGACCGCGGCGGGCGTCTGCGAACTGCGTACGCTCTACCAGTTCTACGATTCGCTCGAGAACCGCGGCGTCGGCGGCACGCGCACAGCCCTGCCGCCGCACCGGGACGGTTTCACGCCGCAGCAGATCGACCTCGGGCGCTACCTGTTCTTCGATCCGTTGCTCTCTGGTGACGGCACCCTGTCGTGCGCGAGTTGCCATCGCCCCGACCTGGGCCTGGCCGACGGGCGGGCGCGTTCGATCGGCATCCACGGCGAGGATGCCGGCCGCGCCGCACCGACGCTGTGGAACGTCGCGTTCCTGCAGCGCTTCTTCTGGGACGCCCGCGCCGATTCGCTGGAGGCGCAGGCGGCGGGACCGCTGTACTCGCCGCGCGAGATGGGTAACGACCCGGCGCGCCTGGTCGCGAGCCTCAATCGCAACGCCACCTACCGCCGGCTGTTCCGTGAGGCGTTCCCGCGCGAGGCGGCGGGCCCGGTCACCGAGCGGCAGGTCCAGGCGGCGCTCGCGGCGTTCCAGACCTCGCTGATCTCGCTCAACAGCCGCTACGACCGCTACGTGCATGGCTACGCCGCAGCGTTGAGCCCGCGCGAAATCGAGGGCCTGAACGTGTTCCGCTCGTTCGTGGCGCGCTGCTCGGAGTGCCACACGCCGCCGCTGTTCACCAACGAACAGATCGCCGTGATCGGCGCGCCGGAACCGCCGGGCCGGCCGTTCGACGTCGGCGCCGAGGCCACGTTCGGCAGCCCGAAACTGAAGGGCGGCTTCAAGGTGCCGACCCTGCGCAACGTCACGCGCACTGCGCCGTACATGCATTCCGGCGCATTCACGCAGTTGCGCGACGCCGTCGAGTTCTACAACAAGGGACGCGGGCATGCCGTGCCGAAGGACATGCACCTGTACCTGCACTGGCACATCACGGACCCGCACCTGACCGAGGCCGAGATCGACCGGGTGGTGGATTTCCTGGGTGCGCTCACGGACGAGGCGTTCACCCCGGTCACGCCGGCGCGGGTGCCTTCCGGACTGACGCCGATCGGCCGGCCGCACCGCACCGCTGCCTTGTCGGCGCACAAGTGATCCAGGGAGAACGATGATGAAGAAAGGCCTGCTGTTCGGACTGCTCGCCGCCGTCGTGGCGTTTGGCGCCGGCGCGTATTTCGGTCGATCGACCAAGCAGGACGTGGTGATCAGTTCGTCCACGTCCGGCGCCAGCTACGGTGGCGGCTTCAAGGCAGCGGGCGACGCCGCAGAGGCCTTGAAGACGGCAGCCGCGTCCGGTGCGCTCAAGTCCGTGGCCGGTCCCGCACCGACCAACGTCGTCGTGGTCAAGAACGGCGAGTCGATCCAGGCGGCGGTCAAGGCGGCGCCCGCCGGCACCATCATCCGCGTGATGCCGGGCACGTATCACGAGACCGTCTACATCGACAAGGACGACATCCGCATCATCGGCGTGATCGAGGAGGGTCGTCGCGCCATGCTCGACGGGCAGAAGAAACTCAACGACGCCATCCTCTACTCTGGCAACAACTTCGTCGCCGAGAACCTCGAGATCCGCAACTACAAGGGCAACGGGATCATGGGGCAGGCGGGCAACAACTTCGAGATCCGCAACAACGTGATCGCGGATGCCGGCGTGTACGGCATTTTCCCGCAGCTCGGCCAGAACGGCATCGTCGAGCACAACGTGGTCTCAGGTATAGCCGACGCCGCGATCTACATCGGCATGAGCGACAACATCCACGTGGCGCACAACGACGTGTTCGACAGCGTCGCCGGCATCGAGATCGAGAACAGCCGCCACTGCATCGTCGAGCACAACTACGTGCACAACAACTCGGGCGGCCTGCTCGCGTTCGTGACGCCGGGCCTGCCGATCAAGACCACGATCGACGTGATCCTGCGCAACAATTTCGTCGTCGGCAACAACCACGCGAACTTCGGCGCGCCGGGTTCCACGGTCGCAGGCATTCCCGCGGGCACCGGCGTCCTGGTGATGGCCGCCGACGACGTCGTGATCGAAGGCAACATCATCTCCGACAACAAGGTGGCCGGCATCATCATCACGGACCACGCCAATGCCGCCAACATCACCGTCGACCCCGAGTCCGAGCCCAACTCCGACCGGGTCAGCATCCTCGACAACGTGATGCTCAGGAACGGCTACGACACCATCAAGGAAGTCAAGGCGCTGATGCTCACCGAGGGCAAGCGTGGCGGTGCGCTCGACATCGTGCGCGTCGGGCCGAGTCCCGGCAGCTGCATCATCAACCGGCACCAGTACGTCACTGCAGGCCTCGGCGACTTTGCCGAGTGCGCGTTCACCAACACAGCTGCGACGTCGACCTACCTGCTGCCGCCGGTGCCCCCGCGGGTGATCAAGCCGGACGAGCGCGGCAAGGTGGTGTTTCTCGGCATCTGCAGCGGCTGCCACATCTACAACGGCCGCATGATCGGTCCGCCGGTGCAGGTCATCCAGGCGCTGTACCTCGACAACCCGCAGGGCATCGCCGACTACATCGCGAAGCCTGTCAAGAAGCGGCCGGATTACCCGGAAATGCCGCCGCAGGACTACCTCGACCCGCAGACGCGGCTCGCGGTGGCGAAGTACATGCTCGACGTCAAGAACTGAACGAACCGTAGACACATGAACCATGCATTGGGGGAATCGATGATGCAACGCAACCGCAAACTGAGGCGTGCCATCGCCGCCGCCATCGCGGGTAACCTGGCCGTAGTGGTGTTCGCCATGCCCGGGCCTGCTCTCGCGCAGGGCGTCGAGGCGGTCCCTTCCGTTCTCGAGGAAATCGTCGTCACTGCCCAGCGCCGCGACCAGGTGCTGCAGGAGGTGCCGATCACGATCCAGGTCGTGGGCAACGAACTGCTGAATGACGTGGCGGCGGAGGACATGGGCGACCTGAACGGGTTCGTGCCTGGTCTCGTCGTCTCGAGCGACAGCCCGACGCAGCCGAAGTACCAGATCCGCGGTATCCAGACCGGCGACTTCGGCGTCGGCACCGACTCTGCGGTCGGCGTCTATGTCGACGGCGTGTACAGCGCGCGCACCGGCTCCTCGCTGCTCGCGTTCAACGACATCGAGCGCATCGAGGTGCTCAAGGGACCGCAAGGCACGCTCTTCGGACGCAACAGCGCCGCCGGCGCGATCTCGATCATCACGCGCCAGCCGGTCGACGAGCTCGATGCTTTCCTGCGCGTGCGTGTCGGCGAGTACAACAAGCAACGCGTGGACGGCATGATCAACGTGCCGATCGCCGACAAGCTCGCGCTGCGCGTGAACGGCGTGTGGAACCAGAGCGACGGCTGGGTCGAGGATGCGGACACGCGCAAGGACCTGTGGCCCGAGGACAACTGGGCGGCGCGGGCTGCGCTCAAGTGGGACATCACCGGCTCGACGTCGGCGACGCTGACGTGGGACCACGACGAACTGGACCAGTTCGCGCGCCCGGCGATCGGGCTGGTCGCGCTCGGCCCGGACGACACCGAGCGTGCGCCGTATCCCGCCGATCCGGCGCAGTACCTGAACCCGCTCAAGGCCAGGGTCTACAACGACGTGATCGGCAACGAGGAATCGCGCCAGCTCGACGGCGTGAATCTCTTCATCGATCACGACTTCGGCTGGGGCGACTTCCGCTCCACGACCGCCTGGCGCACGTTCGAGACGGTCAACCGCGAGGACGAGGACGGTACTAACCACAGCGTCCTGTACTTCGACACGGCCAACGTCGAGGACAACGAGAGCTGGTACCAGGAATTCAAGTTCTCCGGGCAGACCGGCAGCGTCGACTGGGTTGCAGGCGTCAGCTATTACTCCGAGGACGCGAAGCAGGCGAGCGACACGCACGCGAACACCGACAGCATCGACACGGTGCTGCTGAACCTGGGGCTCGCGCCGACGCCGGACGGCACGCTGTTCGGTTTTACCAGCGACGTGCTGGCAGCCAACGGCATCCCGGCGACGATGCGCGGCTTCGGCTGGCGTGAGGCCATGTTCAACGAGGGCAGCTTCAATGCCGCCGCCGTGTTCGGCGACGCCATCTGGCACGCGACCGACCGCCTCAACGTCACCTTCGGTCTGCGCTACACGCACGACGAGAAGCAGTTCGGCTGGTTCAACGGCCCGCGCGAGGCGCCGGAGCTGGACGCAACGGTCGCGGCGCTGGAGGCCTTCGGGTTCTTCCAGCAGTTCCCCATCCCGCCGCAGGCCTACTTCTTCGACGTGGTGTTCGACCTGAGCGCGCTCGGGCTCGAGGGCCAGAAGGTCAAGCTCGACGACTCGTGGGACGACATCAGCCCGCGCCTGGTCGTGGATTACAAGGTGACGCCGGACGTCATGGTCTTCGGCTCGCTGGCGAAGGGCTACAAGGCAGGCGGTTACAACAGCGTCGAGGTCGGGTCGCGCTTCGACAACGAGGACGTCTGGAACCTCGAGGGCGGCGTGAAGAGCCTGTTCGCCGACATCGGGCTGATCCTGAACGCCTCGGCCTTCTACTACATCTACGACAACAAGCAGTCGATCTCGCTCGTCACCGGCGTCAACGGCTCTGGCATCCCGCAGTACGTCGTCGACTCGAGCGACGAGGAAGCTTTTGGCCTGGAAGCCGAGGCCCGCTGGCAACCCGTCGATGCCCTCACTGTCACCGCGAATCTCGCGTTCATCGACGCGACCTACAAGAAGAAGTTCGTGGGCGAGGGTGCTGATCGCCGCGACCTGTCTGGCGAGCCGACGGGTGAACCGTACTTCTCGGCTGCGCTCGGCGCCAGCTATGTCTGGAATCTGAGCCAGTACGGCCTGCTCGACGCGTCCGTGATGCATGCGTACCGCGGCGAGTCGCGTTGCAATGCGGACTCGCGGTTCCAAGGGACGTGTCAGGTGAGCCCGAATTTCAGCGTGGGCGAGGCGACCAATCGCACGGACCTGCGGCTCGCGTGGTCGAGCGCCGGCGACCGCTGGGGCGTCGCGGCCTACCTTACGAACGCGTTCGACGAGCGCTACGCGACAGGCGTGAACAACCTGACGACGAACACGTTCGGCACGCCATTCGCGTCAATCTCCGAGCCGCGCATGTGGGGCCTCGAGTTCCGCTACACCTACTAGGGCTAGTCACCTCTCCCGCGTCGGCGGGAGAGGTCGCGCGCAGCATGGGTGGGGCTGCCGCCGCGGGCTCCGTGTGTCTTTCCGCGCTCCGGGTCTCCCGCGCATCGTGAATCGCGCGGAGGAACCGCACGATTCACGGCGAGCCTTGCTCGAACGGGCGCGATGCGATGGTGCCAGCGTCTGGTCGGAGAACGTGGTGCCGCCTCGCGCCTGCGTTCGAGCTGCGGCGTCCGACACGGAGCGCGGAAAGACACACGGAGCCTGCGGCGACGAGCCCATCCCTGCCTTCTCCCACTGATGCGGCAGCGGGAGAGTCGGACTCCCGGCAACGCCGGGAGACATCATTTTCTTGCTCTGTCAAAGATACGTGTTGGCTACTGCCGCAAGTTCCAGTAGAAAGCAGTCTTTCGCCGATGTCGCAAACCGGCCGAGGCCGTGTGAAAACCCGGCACTGAACGCTAACATTGCAGCGTGTTCCCGCTCCAGAGATTTCTATGAGCCGGTTCATCGAAGAATGCGATCGCTCGCAGGGCACGCTGCTTCCCGAGTCGATCGACGAGTACGTCGCCGAGGAAAACCCGGTTCGAGTGATCGAGGCGTTCGTTGAGGCGCTCGACCTGGCAGAGCTCGGGTTTACCGGCGTCGAGCCGAAGGCGACGGGCCGCCCGGCCTATCACCCGGCCACGATGCTCAAGATCTACCTCTACGGCTACCTGAACCGCATCCAGTCGACGCGCCGGCTCGAGCAGGAGGCCCGCCGCAACCTGGAGCTGATGTGGCTAGTCGGGCGCCTGGCGCCCGACTTCAAGACGCTGGCCGACTTCCGGGCGGGCAACGCAGCCGCGATCAAGAACGTGTGCCGCGAGTTCATCGTGCTGTGCCGTCGTTGGCAGCTCTTCACCGAGTCGACGGTGGCAATCGACGGCAGCAAGTTCAAGGCGGTCAACCACCGTGACCGTAACTTCACCAGCGGCAAGATGAAGACGCGGATGGCGCTGATCGAGGAGAGCATCGCCGAGTACCTGAAGCACCTCGATCGGATGGATCGCAAGGAGACGCCGCGCAACCCGCGCAAGGCGGCACGCCTGCAGGAGCGGATCGCAACGCTCAAGGAGGAGATGGCGAGGCTCAAGGGACTCAAGCGGCAAATGGAGGCCTCGCCGCACGGCCAGGTGTCGCTGACCGACCCCGACTCACGCTCGATGGCGAGCCAGGGCAAGGGCACCGGCATCGTCGGCTACAACGTGCAGACCGCCGTTGAAACGAAGCACCACCTGATCGTGACGCACGAGGTCACCAACGTGGGCTCGGACCGGGCGCAGTTGCTGAAGATGGCCGAGGCCGCACGCGAGGCGCTGGGCACAGAGAAGCTGACCGCGATCGCCGACCGGGGCTATTACAGCAGCGAGCAGATCAAGGCCTGCGATGACGCGGGCATCGCGCCGGTGGTGCCCAAGCCGATCACCTCGAACAGCGCGGCTGACGGTCGCTACGAGAAATGGGACTTCACCTACCTGCCAAAGCGCGACGCGTATCGCTGCCCCGCCGGCGAGTACGCCATCCGCCGCTTCACCAGCCAGGAGCACGGCCTGACGTACTACAAGTACTGGTCGTCGGCCTGTCCGAGGTGCGCGCTGCGGTCGAAATGCACGACAGGTGACTATCGGCGGCTGACGCGCTGGGAGCACGAGGCCGTGCTTGAACGCATGCAGGCCCGGCTGGAGCGCGATCCCACGCTCATGATCACTCGCAGACGAACGGTGGAGCATACGTTCGGCACGATCAAGGCCTGGATGGGCGCCACCCACTTCTTGTGTCGACGACTACCGAGGGTGGGCGCCGAGATGAGCCTTCACGTTCTGGCCTACAACATGAAGCGAGTGATCAAGATCATGGGAACCGGAGCGATGATCGAGGCGCTGCGCGCCTGATCAACCTGCGGCCCGTCGTCTGGCAGGAAGCTGCCAGATCGGAAACTCGACTGGACTGCGCAACTCTTGGTGAGTTATCACACGGCCTCGGCCGACAGTGAGCCTACGCGA
>JAOUGW010000066.1 GCA_029865465.1 Gammaproteobacteria bacterium | reverse complement strand
GGGCGGCATCTCCGTCTCGATGACCTTCTCGACATACTGCAGGCCATCGCCGAGCGGGTACCCCGGCGTGAGCGCGGCACTCACGGTGATCGAGCGCAACCGGTCGAACCGGTTGAGGCGCGTCGGCCCGGCCAGCTCGGTGAGCTGCACCAGGTTCGCGAGCGGGACGAGCTCGCCCGTGCGGTCGGAGCGCACGTACAGGTTGTCGAGGTCGGTGGGTGTCGCGCGGTCCTCGGCGCGTCCCTGCAGCATCACGTTGTATTCGCGGTCGCGGTCGATGAACGTCGTGACGATGCGCGAGCCGAGCACGGTTTCGAGCGTGCGCGACACCGTCTGCAGCGAGACGCCGAGATCGGCCGCGCGATCGCGGTCCACCGCGACGCTGAGCTGCGGCTTGCGCTCCTCGTAGTTCGACTGGATGTTGGTGAGGCCCGGGTTGTCGCCCATGCGCCGCATCAGGAGATCGCGCCACTGCACCAGGTCCTGGTACTCGGTCCCCTGCAGCACGACCTGCACCGGCGCACCGCCTCCGCCGAAGCCGCCCGGCACCGTCACGAAGCCGCGCACGCCCGGCACCGCGTTGAGCGGTCCGCGCAGCGACTGCGCGATCTGGTCGGCGGTGCGCTTGCGCTCGTCCCAGGGCGCGAGCAGCAGGAAGCCGCGCGCCTCGTTCATCTGGCTGCCGGCGCCGCCGAACCCGCCGGGCACACGCGCACTGACGCGCACGACGTCGCCCGTTGCCATCTGCTGCGCCGCCATTCCTTCGAGAATGCGCAGGTGGCGGTCCATGTATGCGAGCGAAGCGCCTTCCGGCCCGTTCATGCCGATGAAGACGAAGCCGCGGTCCTCCACCGGGGCCAGTTCGCTCGGCAGCGCCTTCAGCAGCAGAGCGGCGATTGCGGTGGCGGCGATCGTGCCACCGATGACGAGCCACGGCCGGCGCATGGCACGGCGCAGGTTGCGGTCGTACCAAGCGGACAGCCGCTGGAAGAAATCATCGACGACGACCGCCATGCGTGAGCGATGGGCGCCGTCCGCGAACAGCTTCGACGTCATCATCGGCGTCAGCGTCAGCGCGACGAGCGACGAAAACGCCACTGCTGCCGCCATGGTGAAGCCGAACTCGCGGAACAGGGTGCCGACGTTGCCCGACAGGAACGACATCGGCAGGAACACGGCAACGAGCACCATCGTGGTCGCTACCACCGCGAAGCCGATCTCGCGCGAGCCGTCGACCGATGCGATCAGCGCGGGTTCGCCGTTCTCCATGCGCCGGTAGATATTCTCGAGCACGACGATCGCGTCGTCGACGACGAGGCCGATGGCGAGCACCAGGCCGAGCAGCGTCAGCGTGTTGATCGAGAAGCCCAGCGCACCCATGACGATGAATGCCGAGATGATCGACACCGGAATCGTCACCGCCGGCACGAGCGTGGCCCGCAGGTTGCCGAGGAACAGGTAGATGACGGCAATGACGAGGATCATCGCGATCACGAGCGCCTCGACGACCTCGAGCATCGACGATTCGATGTAGACGGACCGATCGAGGTTGATCTCGAGCCGGGTGCCGGCGGGCAGGTCGGGGAGGATGCGCTCGCGCTCGGCCCGGACCGCCCTCGCGACCTCGAGCGTGTTCGCCTTGGAGATCTGCTCGATGCCGATGCTGATGCCGGGGATGCCGTTGGTGCGCGAGATCGTGCGCTCGTTTTCGGCGGCGAGGCGGATGTCGGCGACTTCACCCAGGCGCACCAGGTAACCGCCCGCGCCGCGGCCGATCACGAGTTCGCGGAATTCCTGCTCGGTGTTGAGGCCCGTCTCGGTGCGCAGCGTGAGTTCGCGCTGCGAAGACTCGAGCCGTCCCGCGGGCAGCTGCACGTTTTCGCGGCGCAACGAGCCTTCGACGTCGGCGACCGTGAGCTGGCGCGCAGCGAGCGCCTCGCGGTCGATCCAGACACGCATCGCATAGCGACGGGCGCCGCCCATGCGCACGCGCGCGACCCCGGGCAGGACGCTGAAGCGGTCGACGAGTTCGCGCTCGGCGTAATCGGTGAGTTCGAGCACGTTCATCGTGTCGCTCGACAGCGCGAGCCAGATGATCGGATCGGCACCGAAGTCGACCTTGCCGACCTCGGGCGGATCGGCCTCGGGCGGCAGGTTGTTGGCAACCCGCGCCACGCGGTCGCGCACGTCGTTCGCGGCTTCGTCGACGGAGCGGCCGGGGTCGAACTCGAGGTTGATGCTCGACCGGCCGTCGGTGCTCTGCGAGGTGATCTTCGTGATGCCCTCGAGACCCGCCACGCGCTCTTCGATCACCTGCGTGATCTTGGTCTCGACGACGTCGGCCGACGCCCCGAGGTAGTTGGTGTCGATCGAGACGATCGGGGCCTCGACGTCGGGAAGCTCGCGCACCGCCAGCCGCGAGGCCGACAGCAGGCCGAGGATCACCAGCATCAGGCTGATGACCACGGCAAAGACCGGGCGCTTGACCGAGACTTCCGAAATCTTCATCGCGCGGGGCCGTCACCTTCGCCTGCTGCGACGGAAAGCCCGGGTGCGGCGGTCGGCCCGGTCACGCTGACGCTGGCGCCGTCACGCAGCTTCTGCGTGCCTTCGGTGACCACGATCTCGCCGGCCTGCAATCCGTCCGTGACCTGCACGGTGCCGACGGCGCGCTGGCCAGTCTGGATCTTGCGCTTCGATGCCTTGCCGTCCTGCACGACGTAGACGAACACGTCACCCTGCTCCGGCACCAAGGATTCCTCCGGCACCACCAGCACGTCAGCGGTGCCGCGCGAAAGATGCACGTTCAGGAACATGCCAGGCTTCAGCAGGCCGTCGTCGTTCGGCACCAGCGCACGCACGATGACCGAACGCGTGTTGGGATCGACCCGCGAGTCGACGCTCACGACCTGGCCGGTGAATACCGCGCCCGGATACGCGACGCTCTTGGCCTCGAGCGTGAGGCCGGGCTTCATCGCCGCCACGACACGCTCGGGCACGGTGAAATCGAGCTTGATCGTGCTGGTGTCGTCGAGCGTGGTGATCACCGCGCCGGGCGCAACGAGCCCGCCGACGCTGGCGCGGCGCAGGCCGACCCGGCCAGCGAACGGCGCGCGGATGACCGTGTCGCCCAGGCGCGCGCGCGCGGCGGCGACGCGTGCGGCATTCGCCGAATACGTCGCTTCGATCTGCTCGATCTGCTGGTCGGACAGCACCTTCGTTGCGTACAGCTCGCGGCTGCGCTGCAACTGGCTCGCGCTTTCTTTCAGCGCGGCAGCGGCCACCGCGAGGTCCGCGCGGGCCTGCGCGCCGTCGAGTTCGACGAGGATGTCGCCCTTGCGGACCTGCTGACCCTCGGTGAAACGGATCGCGGTGACGAGATTGGAAACCTTGGCCGTGACGTCGATGGATTCGCTGGCGCGCGCGGTGCCGAGCGCTTCGACTTCGAGCGAGAGGTGTTCGGTTCGTGCTGGCGTGGCGACCACGGGAATGACAGGGCCGCCGCCTGCACCACCACCCGGTTTACCCGCCTGGGCGCCGGGCTTGCCCCCGGCCATCGGCGTTCCGGGCGGACCGCCCATCGCGGCAGGTGCACGCTTGGCCCGCTCGCCGGCGATGTGCCAGGCAAAGCCGACGATGAAGGCGCCAAGCAGGGCGCCAAGCAGCACCTTTCGCAGGGAATCAGGCATCTGGTCTTGTCAGCGCGACAGCGCGCAGCAGGGGGAGCGCGCGATTATCCCTGATTCGCACGACTGCCGCTCGCAGATGCAGGCACGCTGCGCGGCCCGCGCCCTCCCCTGCGCTCAGGGCTCCTGGTCGGAACCCTCGGCAATGCCTTCGAACAGAGCCGTCGACAGGTACCGTTCCGCTGTGTCCGCAAGTACGGTCAGGATGACGGAGCCCTCGGGCGCCTTCTCGGCGACCTTCAGCGCAGCCGCAAAGTTTCCGCCGGAAGAGATGCCGCAGAAGATGCCTTCCCTGCCGGCGAGTGCGCGTGAGGCCGCGATCGCTTCGTCGTCAGTCACGGTGACGATCTCGTGGGGAACGGAACGGTTCAGCACCTTCGGCACGAAGTCGGGCGTCCAGCCCTGGATCTTGTGCGGCTTGAACTCGGCCCCGGACAACAACGCGGCCCCCGCAGGCTCGGTCGCGACGATGCGCACTTCAGGACGGGCGAGGCGGATCATCTCGCCCGCACCGGTGAGCGTGCCGCCCGTCCCCCAGCCCGACACGAAGAAGTCGAGCCGTCGGCCCGCGAAGTCGCTCAGGATTTCCGGACCGGTCGTCTGGCGGTGATACGCCGGGTTCGCGGGATTATCGAACTGGCGCGCGAGGAACCAGCCGTTCTTCTTCGCCAGCTCCTCGGCCTTGCGCACCATGCCGCTGCCGCGTTCAGCGGCGGGCGTCAGGATCACCCTGGCGCCCAACATGCGCATGATCTTGCGCCGCTCGATCGAGAACGTCTCGACCATGACCGCGACGAATGGGTACCCCTTCGCGGCGCAGACCATCGCCAGCGCGATGCCGGTATTGCCCGACGTCGCCTCGACCACCGTCTGCCCGGGCTGCAACGCCCCGCTCTTCTCCGCGTCCTCGATGATCGCGATCGCAAGGCGGTCCTTGACCGAACTGCCCGGATTGAAGAACTCGCATTTCACGTAGATGTCGACGTGCTGCGGCGCGATGTGGTTGACGCGCACGATGGGCGTGCGGCCAATGGTGTGCAGGATGCTGTCGTAGATCATGGCTGGATCCTTCGCCCGGCGGGCATTGGTCGCGACTATAGCCAACACCGGCAACATTAGGTCATGTCGCGCGGGAATCTCGGCAGAACCATCCGGTCCGCTGTCAGAAATACGCCCGCATGATCGCTGCGGCGACGCAGGCCGGTTTCGACTCGCCTTCGATCTCCACCGTGTACTGCTCGGTCAGCTGCAGGCCGCCCGTAACTTCTTCGAGCGCGAGCAGGACACAGCGGGCACGCACGCGGCTCCCCGATTTCACGGCGTTGGGGAAGCGCAGCTTGTCCAGGCCGTAGTTGATTACGCGCGTGACGCCCGGAAACAGCGGCTGGCCGGCATCGACCAGGCCGCGCAGCAGCGGGTACAGCGACAACGTCAGGTACCCGTGGGCGATGGTCGTCTTCCACGGCGATTCGCGCGCGGCCCGCACCGGGTCCGTATGAATCCACTGGTGATCGCCGGTCGCCTGCGCGAACTCGTTGATCCGCTGCTGGGATACGAGCAGCCAGTCGCTGCGGTGAATCTCCTGGCCGATCCTGGGCTGCAGTTCCGCCAGCACCCGCTGCATCGCCGACTGTTCGCTCATGGTGTCCCCCTGTGTATTGGTAGCGGGCCAGAGTATCGCCCAGGCGGCGCTGCCCGGCACCCGTGCCGTTTGCGGCTTATGTGCACTGCAAAAAGTTGGTGATATTTCGCTGAAAAATGTGCGAATCACTCATCTTGCAGTGCAACACGACTGCTGCTAGGATGCCGCCCCATGAGCCGACCCACCCGCCAACGAGGACGTACCATGGCCACCACCAGGACGACGACGGACTACACCGATTTTGCCAGGCGCGCATTCACGCCTGCCACCCGCTTCAACGAGGTCATGGTCGGCAACATCGAGCGCATCGCCCGCTTCCAGTACGAGCTGACGGGTGACCTGATGCAGTTCGCGTTGGACCAGATGAACGCCACGGTCAAGGCCCGGGACCTGCCGACGCTGCTGTCGAAGCAGCGCGAGATCGCCACGAAGTTCGCCGAAAAGGCGACGACCCGGCAGCAGGCGCTGGCCGAAATGGCGACCGACTCGCAGGCCGGCTTCGCCCGGTGGATCGAGGACGCGACGTCCCTGGCGAGCGGCAAGGCCGCCTGATCGCGGAGCCTGACCGCGGCGGTGGTGCCTCACCGGGTGCCACCGCGTCCTGTCGTTTTTGCACCGCATTTCATGCACCGCACAATGGCTCAGGTACACTCGCGCCCATGAGCCAGGAGCGCCTGATCAAGAAGTATGCGAACCGCCGTCTTTACGACGCTTCGCAGAGCCGCCACATCACCCTCGACGACATCCGCGGGCTGATCGTCAAGGGCGAAAAGATCCGGGTCGTCGAAGACAAGACCGGACACGACATCACCCGCCACATCCTGCTGCAGGTCATCGCCGAGCAGGAGCAGTTCGGCCGGCCGATCCTGAGCACGACGGTGCTCGAGTCGATCATCCGCTTCTATGGCAACCCGATGCAGGGCTTCCTCGCGGGTTTCCTGGAGAAGAGCGTGGAAACGTTCCTGCACCAGCAGGAATCGCTGCAGGCGCAGATCTCGAAGATCGTCGCGCACACGCCGCTCGCCACCGTGGCCGACCTCACGCGCCAGAACATCGAGGCGCTGGCCAAGGTGCAGGAGTCGATGCTCAGCGCGATCCTGCCGAAGCGCGAGAAACCGAAGGACGACGACGAGAAGCGCTCCTGACCGAGCGGGCCAGTTCCCAGGCGAGCATCGCCCGCTTGCGCTCGAGTCCCCAGCGATAACCGCCCAGCGCGCCATTGGCCCGCAGCACGTGGTGGCACGGAATGAGCCAGGCCACCGGGTTCGCACCGACGGCAGAGCCCACCGCGCGGCAGGCTGACCCCCGACCCATCGATTCCGCGAGCGCCGCGTAACTCAATGTGCGGTGCTGGCCGGCAGCGAGCAGCGCACGCCACACCTGCAGCTGGAAATTGCTGCCGTGCACCCAGAGCGTGAGCTTGCGGTCGGTGCGCGTTGCCGACCGCCAGATCGTGTCCGCGATCCGTTTGGCCCCGGCGTCGTCCTGCGCCCAATCCGCATCGCGCCACGCCGCGCGGAAATCGTCGAAACCATCGAACGAGCCATTTTCGCCGGCAAACGCGAGGAACGCGATGCCGCGGCCCGAGCGCACGATCCGTACCTCGCCGAACGGCGATTGCGCCGTCCCGGACCACAGCGTCAGGCCGCGTCCCCGCGACTTGTATTCGCCCGGCGTCACCGCCTCGAGCGTCACGAACAAGTCGTGCAGCCGGCCCGATCCGGACAGCCCCGCATCCAGCGCCGCCTGCAGCACGGAGCGCTCGTCGTCGAGCGCCTGCTTCGCCGCCGTCAGCGACAGCTGCTGCAGCCACTGTTTCGGCGAAATGCCCGTCCAGCGGCGGAATTCGCGTGCGAAGTGATACTCGCTCCAGTTCGCGGCCGCGGCGATCTCGGCCAGCGACGGCTGTTGCCGGGCATTCGCCGCGACGAATTCGATCGCGCGCGCAATGCGCCGGAACTCGGGGGGGGCCTCGCGCCCGACTGGGTCATCAGTCCCTGGGACATCGGCTTTCATGGCGTAGAGGATACCGACGCCGTGCGCGCCATCCACCCGGATCGTGCTGAGACGACGGGGCGCTGTGGCAAACTAGCAGGCCCATGCCCAGCCAGCGCATCTGTTTCCTGACCGCGGAGATCTCGCCGATCGCCAAGACGGGCGGGCTCGGCGAGGTAGCGGCCGCGCTTTCGCGCCACCTGCTGCAGCGCGGACACGACGTCCGCGTCTTCGCTCCCCTGCACGCGCTCTCGGACCTGCAGGGCTGCGAACAGCGCCCCGTCGAGGCGCTGCAGGGCCTGTCCGTGCGGGTCGGCACCAACGAGTATCGTTACGACGTGCGGGAAGCGCGGCTGCCGGATGCGGACCTCTGGGTGCAACTGGTGGACTGCCCGGCCGTGTTCGACCGTCCGTTCATCTATTCGGACGCGCACGACGAGCACGTGCGCTACCTGATGCTGACACGCGCGGCGCTCGAATGCTGCCAGCGGCTCGGCTTCGCGCCGGACATCGTGCACTGCAACGACTGGCACACCGCGTTCGCGCCGCTGCTGCTGCGCACGGCCTATGCCTGGGACACGCAGATCTTCGGTGCGACCCGCAGCGTGTTCACGATTCACAACATCGGCTACCAGGGCGTGTTTTCGGCCAGCGCCGCCGCGGACGTGGGGCCGGGCGTGAGCATCGAGGCCCTGCACCAGGCCGATCTCGGTTACGGCCGCATCAACCCGATGCGGCACGGCATTCTCTACGCGGATGCAGTGACGACGGTCAGCCCGACGTATGCACTGGAGATTCGTACACACGAGGGCGGCTACGGGCTCGACGCGGACCTGCGCGCCAGGCGCGACTCGGTGAGCGGCATCCTGAACGGCGTCGATTACGACGACTGGAATCCGGCCACCGATCGATACCTGCCCTTCCACTACGACGCGAGCGACCTCAGCGGCAAGGCGCGCAACAAGGAAGCGCTGCTCGACCTCCTGCGCATGCCCGCGGCGGCCTCAGTGCCTCTGATCGGCATGGTGACGCGACTCACGCGCCAGAAGGGCATCGACCTGCTGCCCGAGGTGTTGCCGCAACTGCTGCAGGAACGCGACTGCCGTTTCGTCGCGCTCGGCAGCGGCGAGGCGCAGTACGAGCGCTTCATGCACCAGCTGCAGGAGCGCTTCCCGGGGCGCGTCGTGTTCTACAGCGGCTACAGCGAGGAGCTCGCGCATTTCATCGAAGCGGCGGCCGACATCTTCCTGATGCCTTCGCTGTACGAGCCGTGCGGCCTGAACCAGTTGTACAGCCTCAAGTACGGCACCGTGCCCGTCGTGCGTCGTACCGGCGGCCTGGCCGACAGCGTGCAGCATTTCGATCCCGCGACCGGCGAGGGCACGGGAGTCGTGTTCAACGATTTCGACGCGGGCGGCCTGCTCTGGGCGCTGCAGACAGCGCTCGAGTGGTACGGCCGACCGGGCGTGTGGCAGCGGCTCGTGCAGAACGGCATGCGGCAGGACTTCTCGTGGGACGCGCGCATCGGCGAGTACGAGCTGCTCTACGAGCAGCTCGCAAGGGGATAGGGGTTAGGGGATAGGGGTTAGTCGGAAGCGAGTGCGTGCGTCTTCGCCGACTATCCCCCAACCCCTATCCCCTAACCCCTTCCTTCAGGTTTCGCCCTTCTTCGGCTGCCCCTGCACCCGCGAAATGTCGACGGTGCCCTGGTGGCTGAACGGAATCTTGCGGATCATCCCCTTGTCGACGAGCACCGCACCCGCGATTTCGTAATTCAGGTCCTGCAGCTTGCCGCCGCCGACGCGGCTCAGCAGGCGGCCGAAACTGCTGACGAAATTGGTCGTCACCAGCATGTCGAATTCGGCTTCGCCCCTGGCAGGCAGCAGGAACTGGTCCTTGCTGACGCCCTCGGCAAAGCTGTCGCCCATCAGGATGATCGTGTACTCGATGCCGCGGATGGGGACCTCGAGATCGTTGGGATTCTTGACCAGCACGCGCACCTTGAACTTCTGCGCGAACATGTCGGTGGACAGCATCTGGATGCCGAGCAGGCTCAGTTCCGGCGACACGAGCTTCTGGCTCAAGGTCGAGCAGCCCGCCACCATGACCAGCGCGGCGCACAGCCCGGCGATCCGCAACAGCGCATTTCGCAGCAGCATCGTCGAAATCCCTCGCGAAAAAAACGTGTAGTGCGCTGCCGGCCCGGCTGTCGTCAGCCGCCGCCACCGCGCGCCGCAGGACGCAGCATCGACGCCGTGACGAGCGTAACGCCGTTCTCACTGACGCTGAAGCGCTCGCGGTCCTGCACCGGGTCGACGCCGATCGTCGTGCCATCGGGCACCACCACGCCCGAGTCGATGATCGCATCGCGGATCACGCAGTGCTCGCCGATGTGCACGCGCGGCAGGATCACCGAGCGCTCCACCGTCGAGTAGTCGTGCACGCGCACCTGCGAGAACAGCAGCGAGTTCGCGACGCGCGAACCCGAGATGATGCAGCCGCCCGACACCATCGAGTCGATCGCACAGCCGCGGCGGTCTGCGTCGTCGAACACGAACTTGGCCGGCGGCAGCTGCTCCTGGTAGGTCCAGATCGGCCACTGCTCGTCGTAGATGTTGAGCTCGGGCGAGACGCGCACGAGCTCCATGTTCGCTTCGTAGTAGGCGTCGACCGTGCCGACGTCGCGCCAGTAGTGCTGCGCCTTGCTGCGCACGTCCTCGAACGGATAGGCGAACACGCGCAGGTTTTCGATTGCCTGCGGAATGATGTTCTTGCCGAAGTCGTGGGCGGAGCCGGGATCCTCGGCGTCGGCGCGCAGCAGGCGCTCGAGCAGTCGCGGATTGAAGACGTAGATGCCCATCGACCCGAGCGCTACATCAGGCCGTCCCGGAATCGGCGGCGGATTCATCGGCTTCTCCAGGAAGCTCAGCACGCGGTTCGATTCGTCGACGCCCAGCACGCCGAACTCGCGCGCACGCTCGACCGGCACTTCGACGACGCCGACGGTGATGTCGGCTTCCTTCTCGACGTGGAAGCCGATCATCGGGCCGTAGTCCATCTTGTAGATGTGGTCGCCGGCGAGCACGAGCACGTGCAGCGGCCGGTGCGCGCGCATCAGCTCCATGTTCTGCCACAGCGCGTCCGCGGTGCCCTGGTACCACTCGGGGCCGCGGCGCTGCTGCGCGGGAATGATCTCGATGAACTCGCCGAACTCGCCGCGCAGGAAACCCCAGCCCTTGCCGATGTGCTGGATCAGCGAATGCGCCTTGTACTGCGTGAGCACCGAAATCTGCCGGATGCCTGAATTGAGGCAGTTCGACAGCACGAAATCGATGATGCGGAACTTGCCGCCGAAGGGCGTGGCGGGCTTGCAGCGGTCCTCGGTGAGTTGCTTGAGCCGCTCGCCTCGCCCCCCCGCCATGATCACGGCAAGCGTGCCGCGCGTGAGGCGGCTCAGGTATCGGCGAGGCGCACCTACGCGTTGTTGTTCGGTCGACATCCGACGGCTCTCCGGCGAGTACGGGCATAAGGATGTTACAGAGTCGAAACGCCGTTGGATCGTTGCTGCAGTGCATCAGTAAGAGGCATCAAGCTATACTATTGACTTCGTACTAGTGCTTGATGCCTAATATGGTTCAGTCACCAAGGAGACCGACCGCCATGTCGCGGGACGACGAAGAGACCACGACCCCGACGCCCGGGGACGAAACGCCAGCCGAAGCGCAGGCCCGCAAGTTCCAGCGGGAACTGAGTGCCGGCCTGACCTCGCTGGTGCTGCTGTCCGTGCTCGCCGCTGCGGACACCGATCTTTACGGTTATGAGATTGCGCGCAAGCTCACCTCGGACGAAGCGCCAACGGCTCCCTTCAAGCAGGGCGCACTCTATCCGGTGCTGCGCAACATGAGCGGCGCTGGACTGCTGTCGAGCCGCGTGGTCCCCTCCTACTCCGGGCCACCGCGCCGCTACTACCGGATCACGCCGCTCGGGCGCGAAGTGCTCGCCGCCTGGCGCGAGACCTGGCTCGGCACCCGCGCCTTCGTCGATACCGTCGTTCCGCCTTCCACTTCCGCCGCACAGGAGATGCCGTCATGACGGCCGCGACACCCCGCACCGTCGAGGACTACCTCGACCTGCTTCGAGCCGAACTGCAGGGCGCCGATCGCGCGCTGGTACAGGACGCGCTCTACGACGCGGAAGAACACCTGCGCGCGGAGCTCGCGCAGCATCCGGAAGAAACGGAGGCCACCATGCTGGGCCGGATCGTGGCGAGCTACGGCGCGCCGAGCGAAGTCGCCGACGCGTACCGCTCGAACGAAACCCGTGTCCAGGCCGCGCTGCGCACGCCGCCGCCGAAGCCGAAGCACACGACGCTCGGCCGCTTCTTCGGCGTGTACTCGGATCCGCGCGCCTACCTGGGCATGGCGTACATGTTGCTCGCGCTCGCCACCGGCATCTTCTACTTCACTTTCGCCGTGACAGGCCTGTCGCTCTCGGCTGGCTTCGCGATCCTGATCATCGGCATCCCGTTCTTCCTGCTCTTCATCGGCACGACGCGCGTGCTGGCGCTGGCGGAGGGTCGCATCGTGGAGACGCTGCTCGGCACCCGCATGCCGCGCAGGCCCGTGCATCCCGGCCCGCCCATGGGCTGGATGCAGCGCGTGCTGGAAATGCTGAAGGATCCGCGCACCTGGGGGACGCTGTTGTACCTGCTGCTGATGCTGCCGCTCGGCGTGTTCTATTTCACCTTCGTCATCGTCGGCATCGTGTGCTCGCTCGCACTCACGATCGCACCGATCGCCGTGCTGCTGTTCCACGCGGGCGTGATCACCATCGACGGCACCGTCGAGTCGCCGCACCCGGCGTTGTTGCCTCTGGTTTCGATCTTGGGGATAGTGCTGCTCACCGTCACGCTGCATCTCTCGCGAGGCATCGGTTATCTCCATGGCCAGCTGGCTAAGTCGCTGCTCGTCCGTGCGCCACGCACGGCGGACGAGCCCGCTGTCGCCTGAACCTTCGCCCCGCGCTGCGGCGGCGGTGTGCTGCGCCCTGCTCGTCGCAGGGTGCGGCCACGCCGATACCACCGGCGGCGCCCCCGCTCCCGCATCACCGGCAGAAATCTTCTGCGCACCTGCACCGGAAGGCTTTCTGCGCGCGCGCCTGCAGGGCGCCATCGATGCCGAGATCGACTGGTCGGCGCCCGCCGTCGCGCAGTGCCTCGGTGGCCCGCGACCGGGTGGCGATGGCGTGCGCCTGGTCTACAAGGGCGCGGTCGACGACGCTCCGCTGCTGATCGTAATCGGCGTAGCCAACCTGCTGCCCGGCACATCGGCGCGCAACGTGGCGGCCAACGTGACGCTCGTGCGCGAAGGCGCGGGCTCGTTCTTTTCCACGCAGGGCGACGACAAGTGCGCGCTCGACGAGGTGCGCCAGGAACCAATCGATGGTCGCGCTGGTCGATACCGGCTGTCGGCACGCGGCTACTGCACGCAACCGGCGCGCGCGCTCGGCACGAGCGACGCGGGCTCGGTGCTGGTCACGCGTTTCGACGTGTCCGCGCTCGTCGACTACCCGCAGGACTGATCCATGACCGCCCGCCTGCCTGCCCGCCTGCTGTGCGCGCTCTGCGCCGTCTTGCCACTCACGCTGGGCGCTGCGCCCGCGGGTACCGTGCCGCTCAGCGCATTTCCGCGCGAACGCATCGCGGTCGAAACCCGCGCCAGTTTCCGCCGCCACCTGTTCGAAGCCTGGCGCGCGGAAACACCGCAGACGCGTGAACAGGGATTCATGTTCGTCGAGGACCGCGAGGTGCGGCCCGACCAGGCGATGATCTTCATTTACGATCCGCCCCAGCACGTGGCGATGTGGATGAAGAACACGCTGCTGCCGCTCGACATGCTGTTCGTCGACCAGCGCGGCTGCGTCGTCACGATCAAGCAGGACGCGCGGCCCGGTTCGCTTGCGACGATCGGCTCGCGTGTACCCGTGTCGCTGGTGGTCGAACTCAAGGCCGGGACGATCGCTGCGCAAGGCATCGCCGTCGGCGATCGCGTGCTGCGGCTCGATGCGGGGTGGCCGCCGGCAGAGCAGTCCTGCACCAGGGCGGACGGCTAGTTGGGCGATCCTTTCAGTCGGGTCCCGCAGTTCCCCGAGCGGCACCTGTCCACTTCGGCTCCGGTTTGCGGGTACGCCTTGATCTGGAATTCGCGGCGGCCGTAGTCGACGACGAACTTCTGCACGGTGCCGAGGACGTCCATGCCCACGATCAGCGTGGGCTCGTCCGCCAGCCCCCAGAGCGAAAAGATATACAGGTCGCTGAACGTCACCGGAATGTTGCGCAGCCGCGCTTCGCCGATCGTGATGCTCGGTGTCGCGTGGGTGACGCCGCTGGCCGTGCCTGGCGTGGCACCGGTCACGACCGAACCTTGTCGGTCGCCCTTGCGTGCGCCACCCAGCAGAGCCTGCCGCAGCGGCAGGTTGCCGATCGTGTATTCGGCGCCGGTGTCGATGATCACGTGCGTCTTGACGTTCCCCACCCGCCCCGCGACGAGCAGCAGCCCCTCGTTTATCATGCGCGCCGGCACCGTCAGGTATCCATGCGGCGCGCCCCTGGGATCCGACGACCCGATCTTGACGCGGTCGTGGCGGAAATCGACCTCGATTCGTGACTGCTGCAGGCC
>JAOUGW010000063.1 GCA_029865465.1 Gammaproteobacteria bacterium | reverse complement strand
CGCCTGATCAACCTGCGGCCCGTCGTCTGGCAGGAAGCTGCCAGATCGGAAACTCGACTGGACTGCGCAACTCTTGGTGAGTTATCACACGGCCTCGGCCGGATGTTGCCCTTCACGTATGTCCGCTTTCTTAGAGTTCATACCCTCGACGCGACCAATGTGATTGGGTGACAGAGCCAACGCTTCCGGCCCTTCCTCCCCTTCCGCTCACTTCTTCACGAACTTCAGCGTCATCCGATCCGACTCGCCGATCGCGATGTACTTGCTCTTGTCGAAGGTCGGGTCTTCTTCCTTGCCCGAACCGTAAGGCGTCGAGCGCAGGTTCGGCGGCAGCGTCCACACCCCGAACGGGTGGTCCGTCGTGTCCTTCGGGTTCGCGTTGATTTCTGACTTGCCCGCAAGCGTGAAGCCCGCTTTCTTCGCCTGTTCGATCACGTATGCCTCCGTGACGTAGCCGGAGTCGGGCTTCTCGGGTTTCGTGCCGGCCTTGGCGCGATGCTGTTCGACGGCCAGGATGCCGCCCTTCTTCAGCGCCTTGTGGAACTCGGCGAAGGTGTCGTGCACGGTGTCCGGTTCGTCCTGCATCCAGCCGTGGATCGAGCGCGCAGTCAGGATGAAGTCGAACATGCCGGCCGGCAGCGTCTTCGACACGTTGCCCCAGTTCAGGATGCGCACGTCGCCATACAACTCCGGCTTGGTCAGGTAGCGCGCCTCGAAGCTGCTGCGCGACTTGCGCGCGCCTTCCGAGAGCTTGGGATTCGCGAGGTCGGCGCCCGTCACGTAGAACGAGCCGCCCGTCATCTTCGCGTAGGGCGCCAGGATGTCCGTCCACCACGATTGCGAACCCGGCTGGATCTCGAGGATCGTCATGCCCGGCTTGAGGCCCCAGAAGGCCAGCGATTCGATCGGGTGACGGTACTTGTCCCGCGCCCTGGCCTCGTCTGTGCGCCAATCACCATGGACGGCCGCGGAGAGCGCCTTGTCGTCCGTCGAGGAACGGCCCGGGTCGTCGGCCGATGCTGAGAACGCCGGGGTGCCCTGCAGTGCCACGATGCCGAGCAACAGTGCCTTGGTGATCGCCAGTTTCATGTCCGCTCCTTTGGGTCCAATTGGCAGCAATTAGGCGGGAGCGGCCCGGCAGATTCAACCTGCCAAAAAAAACGAAGGCCCCGGCGCTTGCGCGACGGGGCCCCGTTCGCAACCCGCGGGCGGTTGCATCGTCGGTTACATGCCCGAATCCGTGCGGATCAGCATCACGCGACGATTTTCCTGGCGGCCTTCGGCGGTCGCGTTGTCGGCGATCGGGGCGGTTTCGCCCTTGCCAACCGAGCTCAGGCGAGCCGGGTCAACACCGCGCGACGACAGGTAGTCGAACACCGCCTTGGCGCGACGATCCGACAGGGCAGCGTTGTAGGCATCGGCACCGACGCTGTCGGTGTGGCCTTCAACCATCGCCTTGGCGAACGGCACGTCGCCCATGAACTTCACGACGCGCTCGAGTTCCGTGATCGACTCGGGGCGCAGCTCGGCGCTGTCGAAGTCGAACAGGAGCTTGAGGGTCTGCTCGAGCGGGCAACCGACCGAGTCGACCTTGGTGCCGGCCGGGGTGCCGGGGCACTTGTCGGCTTCGTCGCAGACGCCGTCGTTGTCCATGTCCGCGCACTTGGCGGGCGGGGGCGGCGGCGGGGGCGGCGGCGCAACGACCGGAGCCGGGGCTGGGGCCGGGGCCGGAATCACATGGCCGAAGCGGTAGCCGACGTGCAGGCCGTAGACCCACGGGTTCAGTTCGGCCGAGCCGATGTCTGATCCGTCGAGTTCGACGTCCGACGACATGTCGATGTAGCGGACGTTGGCATTGAAGAACCAGTTGCTGGTCTTGTTGCCGATGTCCACACCGACCTGGCCGGCCGCGCCGATCGAGTCATCAAGCTTCAGGCTCGAACCTGCGGCAACGCCTTGCGTTTCCTCACCCGAGAACAGCGTGTAGTTGACGCCCGCGCCGATGTACGGACGGAACGTGCCGTTCGGGTTGAAGTGCCAATTGAGGCTCAGCGTCGGCGGCAGCACGTCGACGTGCGCGACGCGATCGAGCGGGCGGCCGCCCGTGTCGAGGTCGAGGCCGTGCGTCGCGGGCCATGCCAGCAGCAATTCAGTGCCGATGTGCGGCGTGATCATGTATTCGATCGTGCCGGTCGGCGAGAGGTCGCTGTCCACAACGACGGCAGCACCGTTGCCCAAGTCGAGGTTGTAGGAGTCAGGGTTGATCTGCGATATACCGACGCGGACCAGCCACTTGCCAGGATCGTACGTGCCCTCTTGGGCGTTAGCGGCGACCGGTGCCGCGAGGGCTGCGGCAACAGCCAAAGGAATGAGATAACGAGATGACATTGAGGCGTTCTCCTTGTGGCTTTTCTGCCATGCTTTATAAATTCAATGGCGGCCACTGACCGCCAGCCCGTCACCACACCCTAGACGGACGCCATTAAGTTCAACAGGACAATTTTCCTCGTAAACATGGTCCAAAGTCCAGTGCGGTAAATCAGGCCCGGCTGCAATGTGCTCCGCGGACTCGCTTCGCCCAGGCCCGCTTGCCGGTTTCACCCGGAGTATATGATGTTTTCTAGCAACAGGACGTCGCAATTTGAATGCCGGCGGACGGTTAGCGGGCGCCTGGCAGTGCTGCTGGTCGCCGGGGCCGGCCTGATGGGCCCGGTCGGGGCTGCCGCAACCGCAGGAACCGCGCCCGCGGCAATCCCCGGCCCGGCCGGCGGAGAACTGATCCCCTATGAGAAATTCACCCTCGCCAACGGCCTGACGGTGGTGGTCCACACCGATCGCAAGGCGCCGATCGTGGCGGTGAACGTCTGGTACCACGTGGGCTCGAAGAACGAGCCGCCCGGAAAGACCGGGTTTGCGCACCTGTTCGAGCACCTGATGTACCAGGGCTCCGAGCACTACGACGACGAATACTTCAAGCCGTTCGAGCAGGTTGGCGCAACCAGCATGAACGGCACGACCAGCTTCGACCGCACCAACTATTTCCAGAACGTGCCGACGACGGCGCTCGACCTTGCACTGTGGATGGAGTCCGACCGCATGGGCCACCTGCTCGGCGTCGTGACGCAGCCGCGGCTCGACGAGCAGCGTGGCGTGGTCAAGAACGAGAAGCGCCAGGGGGAGAATCGTCCGTACGGCCGCGTGGCCGAGACCGTGTATCGCGCGAGCTTCCCGCCCGGGCACCCCTACCGCACATTGCCGATCGGCTCGATGACCGACCTCGACGCCGCGACCCTCGACGACGTGCGCGAGTGGTTCCGCACGTACTACGGCGCCGCCAATGCCGTGCTGGTGCTGGCGGGCGACATCGACCTGCCCACGGCTCGCGCCAAGACCGAGCAATACTTTGGACACATCGCCCCCGGCCCCGCCGTCACCCGGCCCGGCCAGTGGATCGCAGCCCGCACCGACAGTCGCCGCGAGACGATGTACGACCAGGTGGCGCAGCCCCGCTGGCAGCGTTACTGGAACACGCCGCCCGACAACACGCGCGACTCCGAATACCTCGGTCTCGTCGGCGAAATACTGGGCGGCGGCAAGACATCGCGTCTCTACGAGCGCCTGGTGTATCGCGAGCGGCTGGCCGACAGCGCGAGCGCGGGCCAGTCCCCGCTGGAGATCGCGGGGCTCTTCACGCTCTCGGCCGACGTCAAACAGGGCGTTCCCGTCGCGCGCGTCGAGGCCGCGATGCTCGACGAACTGCAGCGCTTCATCGACCACGGGCCAACGCAGGCCGAACTCGCGCGGGCCAGGATCGCGATTCGCGCGGGGTTCGTCCGCGGCCTCGAGCGCATAGGCGGTTTCGGCGGGAAGGCCGACGTGCTCGCCTCGTGCGAGGTGTTTGCAGGCGATCCGGGCTGTTACCGCCAGTCGCTGGCATGGATCGACGCCGCGCAACCCGCCGATCTGCAGCGCGTCGCGCGCCGGTGGCTTTCGCAGGGCGACTACACGCTCGAAGTGTTGCCCCAGCCGCCGCATGCCGCGGCGGCGGCGGACGCCGTCGACCGCAAGCAAGGGCCGCCAGTCACCGCCGAGTTTCCCGATACCGTCTTCCCCGAACTGCAGCGCATGAGGCTCAGCAATGGCATTCCGGTGATCGTTGCGGCACGCCCGGGCGTTCCCGTCGCCCGCATCTCGCTGGTGTTCGACGGCGGTTTCGTCGGCGACCAGGATCGCAAGCCGGGCACCGCGAGCTTCGCGATGTCGCTGCTCGACGAAGGCGCCGGCAAGCTCGACTCGCTCGCGATCGCCGACCGGGCAGAGCGGCTCGGCGCGCAGATTGCCAGCGCGGCGGGCCTCGACACGGCATTCGCGGCCGTGTCGATGATGACCGACCAGGCGGACCCGTCGCTCGCACTGCTGGCAGACGTCGTGCGGCGCCCGACGTTTCCCGCGCATGAAATCGAGCGCGTGCGCAAGGAGTGGATCGCGGGCATCGCGCGAGAAAAAGCGAGCCCGGAGGCGCTTGCGCTGCGCGTGCTGCCGCCGTTGCTCTACGGTACCGGCCATCCGTACGGCATCCCGTTCTCGGGCTCTGGCACGGAGGCTTCCGTGTCCGCATTGACCCGTGACGATCTCGTCGCCTACCAACGGGACTTCCTGCGGCCCGACAACGCGACGATCATTGTGACGGGCGCGGTGACGCCCGAGTCGATCCTGCCGCTGCTCGAACGGCACTTCGGAGACTGGCAGCCACCTGCTGGCGCAAAGCCCGCCCGCGTCGATGTTGCTGCCGCAACCGCGAGCGTCGGGACGCGCGTCTACCTGCTCGACCGTCCTGGTGCGCCGCAGACCTCGATTCTCGCCGGACAGCTGATGCCGTCGAGCCTCGCGCCGGACCGCATCGAACTCAATACGGCCAATGACGTGCTCGGCGGCACGTTCACGTCGCGCATCAACATGAACCTGCGCGAGGACAAGCACTGGTCGTACGGCGCACGTTCGAGCCTGACGGAAGCGCGCGGCCAGCGGCCCTGGCTGCTTTCGGCGCCGGTCCAGACCGACAAGACCGTGGAATCGATCCAGGAGATCCGGCGCGAACTGGCTGATTTCCTCGCAGCGAGACCTGTTACTGCTGACGAAGTCAGCAAGGTTCGCAGCCGTGACGTGCGCGCGCTGTCCGGACAATACGAGACCAACGCGGCCGTGAGCGGTGCCATCGGCGACATCGTGAGATTCAACCGTGCCGACGATTACGTGCGCACTTTGCGGGCACGGCTCGAAGCCCAGACCGATGCCGGCGTCCGGCAAGCAGCGGCGCAGGCATTCCGACCCGGTTCGCTCACGTGGGTGATCGTGGGCGACCTGTCGCGGATCGAGGCGTCCATTCGCCAGCTCGGGCTCGGCAACGTGCAGGTGCTCGACGCGGACGGCAACGTGCTGCGCTGACGGCAGGGCTATGATCCACGGCTGAACCTCGGCCGACGGAGAGTCGAAGCATGGCTGCGCAACGTGCGCTCCTGGACCGCATCGCGCGGGTGGTGCGGCCGCTCGGTATCATCGGTCTGCTCGCGACACCCGGTGTATGCGTCGCCGTCCCATCGCTGGACGCAGCCGCGGCCGGGAGGTTTGCGGACCTCGCGCTGCATTGCGCGCACATGGAGTACCCCAACAAGATTTCGCACACGCTCGGCAGCGACGCCGACGTGCGGCCGCCGCGTGACCTGGCGCCCGCGTTCTTCGGCTGCTACGACTGGCACTCGTCCGTCCACGGACACTGGCTGCTGGCACGGCTCGCCAGGCAGTTTCCGCAGGCTCCGTTTGCGGTAGCTGCGCGCGCGGCACTGGCGCAGAGCCTGACTCCCGCACACATCGCCGGCGAGGTCGCGTACTTCCAGACACCAGGGCGCGCGTCGTTCGAGCGCCCCTACGGGCTCGCCTGGCTGCTGCTGCTGGCGGCAGAACTGCGCACCTGGGACGACCCGCAGGCGCGGGAGTGGTCGCGGACTCTCGCACCGCTCGAAGCGGAAGCCGCGCAACGCCTGCAGACCTGGCTGCCCAAGCTGCGCTATCCGATCCGCGTCGGCGAGCACGGCCAGACCGCCTTCGCCTTCGGACTCGTGCACGACTGGGCCCGCGTCGCCCACGATACCGGGATGCAGTCGCTGATCGAATCGAAGGCGCGCGAGTTCTACGCGGGCGACAGGAACTGCCCGCTGGCCTACGAGCCCTCGGGCGAGGACTTCCTTTCGCCCTGCCTCGCCGAGGCCGACCTCATGCGGCGCATCCTGCCGCCGCGCGAGTACGGCGCCTGGCTGCGCCATTTCCTGCCGGTCATCCCGACGAGCGCGAAGAAGGCGTGGCTCGTACCCGGCGAAGTGACCGACCGCAGCGATCCGAAACTCGCGCACCTCGACGGCCTCAACCTCAGTCGCGGCTGGATGCTGCTCGGGATCGCGTCGGGCTTGCCGCAGGGCGACCGCCGCATCGGCGCATTGAACGCGGCCGCCGAGGCACACGCCGCCGCCGCGCTGCCCGCCGTGACGGGCGAGCACTACGAAGGCGGGCACTGGCTCGGAACGTTCGCTGTCTACCTGACGACAGGCGCCGGGCGGCGGGCGCCCTGATCACTCTGAGACGGCGGTGACGGATGGAACGGACGGAGCGCTTCTACAAGATCCAGAACCTGCTGCGGAGCCGCCACTTCGTCAGCACGCAGGACTTCCTGGCGGAGCTCGGCATCTCGCGCGCGACCTTCAAGCGCGACCTCGAGTACCTGCGCGACCGCATGCACGCGCCGATCGTGTACGACCGCGACCGGGAAGCCTACGGCTTCGATCCCGCCGTCGCGGACAGCGAGCTCTGGCAACTGCCGGGACTCTGGTTCTCGGCGGACGAACTGCAGGCGCTGCTGACGATGGACCGCCTGCTCGGCGACCTGCAGCCGGGCGTGCTCAGTGAACTGATCGCACCGCTGCGCAGGCGGCTGAAGAGCCTCCTCGAATCGGGTGAGCATTCGGCGGAGGACATCGCGCGGCGCATCAGGATCCTGTCGATGGGATCGCGACGCGTGGCGCCCGCGCACTTCCGCACGATCGCCGCCGCAGTGCTCACGCGCAAGCGCCTCAAGTTGCGCCACGAGCGCCGCGAGGACGGCGCAGTAATCGAGCGGGAAGTGTCGCCGCAGCGGCTCGTGCATTACCGCGACAACTGGTACCTCGACGCCTATTGCCACGAACGACAGGCGCTGCGGACGTTCGGACTCGATGCCATCGAGACGGCAGCGGTAATGCCTGACAAGGAAGCGAAGGAGATCGCCGAGGACACGCTCGAACGTCATTACGCGAGCGGCTACGGCATCTTCGCGGGAACGGCAACGCAGGATGCGGTGCTGCAGTTCGGCGCCGGCAGTGCGCGCTGGGTGTCGCGCGAAACCTGGCACCCGGAACAGGTCGGCACGCCGCAGCCCGACGGCACGTACCTGCTGCGGTTTCCGTATTCGCGGGAGCCCGAGCTGGTGATGGACATCCTCAAGTACGGCGCAGACGTGCGGGTACTTGCGCCGGAGTCACTGCGCAAGGCAGTTGCGGAAAGACTGCGTGCCGCCGCGAAGCTCTACGACCAAGTCTCGTAAGTCACGCAGCGAATCAGTGACTTCCGTTCCGGCTATCCCCCAACCCCTGTCCCCTGACCCCTTGCCTACTGCAGCGTGAACCGCTGCGGCTGCACGCCTTCGACCGGCGGCAGGTTCACGCCCTGCGCGACGTACAAATCGACTTCGCGCTCGAAGTGCAGCGGCCCCTCGACCGTCACGCCCTGCTCGATCGTGATGCGGGGATTGCGGGAATCCTTGCCCTTCCACCAGGACGACTTCTGCTCATTCACGTGGATGCCGCCCTTGAGGACCGCGCCCGTGGCGAGACGGATGTCACCGTTGACGGTCTCGATGCCACCGTCCACGTGCGCACCTTCGACCAGCATCGAGCCGTTGACGTTCTCGAGGCCGCCGGCGACCCTGGCGCCTTTGCGCAGCGTGAGGCTGCCGTTGACAGCCTCGATGCCTCGCTGAACCTCGGCCTCGGCACCCACCGTGATCGAGCCGTTGACGGTCTCGGCAGAGCCGACGACGGCCTTGTCCTCGATCTTCAGCGAGCCGTTGACCGTCTCGACGTCCCCGGCGCGGGCGCCGGCGCCGATCGTCACCGAGCCGTTCACGGTGTCGACGTCGCCAGTCTGCTGGCCCGGCTCGACTTTCACGCTGCCGTTGACTTTGCTGATGTTCTCTGCGGCATGGGCGGAGTCGCCGAGGACAACCGCCGCAAAGGCGAAAGCGACCGTAAGAATGCAACGAGTGACGAAGTTCATGGCGTGGCCTCCGGCCGGGACGTTTCCTGTAGCCAGTTCGATGCACCGGGGCGGCCAAAGGTTGCAACGGGCCCGGGCCGCGGCTGCAACCGGGCGTCCGATGCGCTAGGCTCCTGCGTCTCACCCCGCCGATCGACCGGAGCAGCGACCATGAAGACCCGTGCCGCCGTCTGCCATCAAGCCGGCCAGCCCCTCGTCATCGAAACGGTGGACCTCGACGGACCGAAGGCCGGCGAAGTCCTGATCGAGATCAAGGCAACGGGCGTCTGCCACACGGACGAATTCACCCGGTCCGGCGGTGACCCGGAAGGCCTGTTCCCGGTCATCTTCGGGCACGAAGGCGCCGGCGTCGTCGTGGACGTGGGCCCCGGCGTCAAGTCGCTGCGGAAGGGCGACCATGTGATCCCGCTCTACACCCCGGAATGCCGGGAGTGCAAGAGCTGCACCTCGCACAAGACGAACCTGTGCACGGCGATCCGCTCGACCCAGGGCCAGGGCGTGATGCCGGACGGCACCAGCCGCTTTTCGCTCGGCGGCGAGAAGATCCATCACTACATGGGTTGCTCGACGTTCTCCAACTTCACGGTGCTGCCGGAAATCGCGGTCGCCAAGGTCCGCGAAGACGCGCCTTTCGACAAGATCTGCTACATCGGCTGCGGCGTGACCACGGGCATCGGCGCGGTGATCAACACGGCCAGGGTCGAGCCAGGCGCCAACGTCGTGGTCTTCGGGCTTGGCGGCATCGGCCTCAACGTGATCCAGGGCGCGCGGCTGGCCGGCGCCAACAAGATCGTGGGTGTCGACATCAATCCGGCCCGCAAGCGCCTCGCCGAGAAATTCGGCATGACGCACTTCGTCAATCCGAAGGAAGTCCAGGGCGACCTCGTTCCCTACCTCGTCGCGCTGACCGACGGCGGCGCCGACTACAGCTTCGAGTGTGTCGGCAACGTCGACCTGATGCGGCAGGCGCTCGAGTGCTGCCATCGCGGCTGGGGCGTGTCGGTCATCATCGGCGTCGCGGGAGCGGGCCAGGAAATCAGGACGCGGCCCTTCCAGCTGGTCACGGGCCGCACCTGGAAAGGCACGGCGTTCGGCGGCGCTCGCGGCCGCACCGACGTGCCGAAGATCGTCGACTGGTACATGGACGGCAAGATCGCGATCGATCCGCTGATCACGCACACGCTGCCGCTCGCCCGCATCAACGATGCCTTCGACCTGATGCACTCCGGCGAGTCGATTCGTTCAGTCGTTACCTTCTAGGACCGCTGGGTGAAGCTTCTTTCAGAGCACGCGTGCTGGAGCGGCACCCAGCGCTTCTTCCAGCACGACTCGAGCGAGTGCGCCGGGCCGATGCGTCTTGCGGTGTATGAACCGCCACAGGCCAAGGCCGGCCCGGTGCCCGTGCTCTATTACCTCGCGGGCCTGACCTGCACGGAAGAGACGTTCCCGATCAAGGCGGGCGCGCAGCGACTCGCGGCAGAACATGGCCTGATGCTCGTGGCGCCCGACACGAGCCCGCGTGAGCCGCGGCTGCGCGGCGACGATGCCAGCTGGGATTTCGGGCTCGCCGCCGGGTTCTACGTGGATGCGACGCAGGCACCGTGGTCAGCGCACTACCGCATGTACAGTTACGTGACGCGCGAGCTGCCGGCGCTGCTCGCGCGCGAGTTCGAGGCCGCAGACACGAGCCGGCAGTCGATCATGGGCCACTCGATGGGCGGTCACGGCGCCCTGGTCTGCGCCTTGCGCAATCCGGGCCAGTACCGGTCGGTCTCGGCGTTCGCCCCGATCGTCGCGCCCTCACAGGTGCCCTGGGGTCACAAGGCGTTCAGCAACTACCTCGGCGCGAATCGCGGCGACTGGCTGGCCTACGACGCGACGCACCTGGTGCAGCAAGCGCCGCGCATGGACACTATCCTGATCGACCAGGGCCTGGGCGATAAATTCCTGACCGAGCAACTGCGGCCCGAACTGTTCGAGGATGCCTGCCAATGGTCCGGGCAGCCGCTGCAACTGCGGCGTCACGCGGAGTACGACCACGGCTACTATTTCATCCAGACGTTCATGCCGGACCACATCGCCTTCCACGCGGCCTCGCTGCGTCATGCCTGACCAGCAACACGCGATGACCACCCAGTCGCTGGAACACAAGTGATCGACGACGAACCCGCCTGGGTGACGGACGTCCTGCGGTTCTGGTTCGGAGAACTGGCCGCGCTTGACTGGTTCGTGCGCAATGATGCCGTCGACGACCGCATCCGACAGCGCTTCTTGTCCCTGCACGGACACGTCGCCGCGGACGGCGGGGTGCCGCTGACGTCGCCGCCGCGGATGCTGCTCGCCGCAGTGCTGGTACTCGACCAGTTCTCACGCAACCTCTATCGCGACGACCCGCGTGCTTTCGCGGCAGACCCCGCTGCACGCGAACTCGCACGCAGCATCGTCGCACAGGGTTTCGATCGAGAGATGACGCCGCAGGAGCGGCTGTTCGCCTACCTGCCGTTCGAACACAGCGAGAACGCGGACGACCAATCGCTTGCCGTGCGTCTCATCGCTACGCTGGGCGATGAGTACTGGACGCGTTACGCAGTGGACCACCAGACGACGATCGCCCGGTTCGGGCGTTTCCCGTTTCGCAACGCCGCGCTCGGCCGCGTTTCCACGGCCGACGAAGTCGCCTACATGAACGAATCGGCGAAGGGCTGAGTCCGGCCAGCCAGCTGCGGGGGACCGGCCTTAAGCCGGGGCCTTGGCCACGACGGTACCTTCGCGCGTCGTGAGTTCGCGGAACAGCACCGACAACCGTTGCGTCAGCGGTCCGGGCTGGCCGTCGCCGATCTGCCTGCCATCCACTTTCGTGACGGCCGCAAGTTCACCCATCGTGCCGGTGCAGAACATCTCGTCGGCGCAGTACGCCTGGCTCAGCGTCAGGTCGACTTCCTCGTGCGGGAGGTCGTGGGTGCGGCAGAGTTCGAGCACGGTCGCGCGCGTGATCCCCTCCGGGCAGGCCACCAGCCGTGGCGTGCGCAGCAAGCCCTGCTGGACGATGAACACGTGCGTCGCGTTGGTTTCGGCGATGAAGCCGCGCTGGTCGAGCATCAGCGCGTCGTCGGCGCCCGCCACGTTCGCCTCGATCTTGGCGAGGATCGACTGGATCAGGTTGTTGTGGTGGATCTTCGGGTCCAGGCAGTCGGGCGGGAAGCGCCGCACGCTGCTGGTCACCAGGCTGAGCCCCCCCTTCGAATACACGGGCGCCTTGTGCTCGGCAAGCACGATGAGCGTCGGTCCCTGCGTATTGAGCCGGGGATCCATCCCCGAGGTGACCTTCACGCCACGCGTGAGCGTCAGGCGGATGTGCACGCCGTCGAACATCCCGTTGGCCTCGAGCGTGCGACGAATCTCGCGCGTGATCGCCCCGCGCGTCGGGATCTGCGCGAACGCCAGCGTCTTCGCCGAATTCAGCAGGCGGTCGAGGTGCTGCTCGAGCCGGAAGATGCGGCCGCCATACAGCCGCAACCCTTCCCAGACCGCGTCGCCGCCCTGCACGGACGAATCGAAGGGGCTGATGCGCGCCTGGTCACGATGCACCAGTTCGCCGCTGACGTTGACGATCAGGTCGCGATTGCGTTCATCGAACTTCTGCAGCAAGGGATCACCTCAGGCGCGCAGACGGTGCGCGCGCAGCCTCTCGTACAGGGGACGGCACCGCGCGGCGATTTCCGCGACGGCGCGGGGAAGCGGTTGCACCGCAGCGGACTCCGTTGCTTGCGGTGGCGGCGTTTCGAAACCGGTCGATTGCTCGACCCGGTCGTACCAGTGCCTGGCCCAGATACCGTCCGATTCACGCCGCCCGGCGGGCCACCACAGCATCCGATCCGTGAACGGCACGTCGAGCGCATCACAAAGCGCGCGCAGCATCGGCTCGGGGCGTTCGAGCAGGTCGGCGGAATCGAGCACGGCCGGCACCTCGCCCGTGCGCCGGATCACGTGCTCGAAGATCTCGACCTGCTGTGGCAGGCCAGTAGCCAGCAGATCGAAATTCGTGAGCTTCCCGCCGAGCGACGTCAGCATGGCGGACGGGTCGCGGATCAGGAAGGCATGCGTCACCGAGTCGAGCCACTCGCGTCCCATTTGCGGCAGGAGATGGTGCGACATCTGCTTCTGGTAGAAGACCCGGACATTCGGCGGCACCGGGACCAGCAGCGAGTCGACCACGCGACGCCAATCCGATTCCTGGTGCGCGATGATCTCGTCGCGGCCTGGATGATCGAGGCCCGTGACCTTCAAGTAGTGCGCGTAGAACGGCTCGTCGATGACGATCGTGTCGCCGCGGTTTTCCCACGAGCGCATGAACGCCGTCGACAGATTGCGCGGGCCCGACCACATCGCGAGCCGCAGTACTCCATCCCGGGCTGCAGATTCCGTCCGTTCCATTCCGTCCAGCCTGACGCGCGGCGACGGCCGCGCGCCGGCATCTTAGGGGATCGGCTTGCGGAAGCGATAGACGAACTGGTCGGTCCTGCCACGGATGGCCTCGTCGAACACGAGCCTGGTGTGGTCGTCCTCCGGGTGCGCCAGCACCTTGCTCTCGCCGTCGAAGGCGAACCCGGCGCTCTCGAACTCGGCGCGCACGACGGCAGGATCGATGCGGTGCAGCTCGTCCACCACCTTGGCAGTATCGCCACCCGCCTTCGCCACGTGGTCCTGCACCACGACTACGCCGCCCGGCTTGAGCGCCACCTGCAGCCGCTTGAGCAGCTCGGCCGGGTCGGTGCGGTTCCAGGTGCCATCGGCAGGCCGCCAGTAGGCATCGTGGAAGCTCATGACGAACAGCGCCGCGTCGAGGGAGCCGGGAGGCAATTGCAGTTCATCGACCTCGGCCGTCAGCTGCCGCACATTGCCGAGCCGGCCGTCAGCGTATCGCGTCGCGATGCCCTTCTCCGCGAACTTCGCGTACGGCGGGTTGTTGTAGGCGATCACCTGCCCTTTCGCGCCGACCGTGCGGGCGAGGAGTTCGGTGTAGTAGCCGCTGGCCGAGAACATGTCGGCCACCCGCATGCCGGGCGCGACACCCAGGAAGGCAAGCACTTCAGTCGGCTTGGCGACAGCGTCCCGTTCCAGATCGGCCTTGGGGCGATCGGGGCTGGCAATGGCTGCGGCGACCGCGGCACCACTGGCCACGGCCGCATCCATCGGATCGGCCGCTCGTGCGACCGGCAATGAGAAAGCCGCGCAGAGCAGCAGGACTCGAAGTGCGTTCATGGTCGTGCCCCATCCTTGCCCGTAGTTCGAAGCAAGCGATGCTAGCCCCGGAACGTCGGCGTGTCATGACTCGTGCGGGTGATTGCGTCGACGTGACCTGACGCACGGCCGGGCTTACTTGGCAGGAACAGCGGAGCGCTTTGCTTCGATGACCTTGCGCGCGTCCTTCATCGCGCCGTCCACCGCGTCCTTGACACACCCTTCCTGGCTCGAGCCCTCGGCGGGAATACCGACCTTGATCTGCTCGCAGGTCGCCTTGGCGGTCTCCTTGATACGATTCTCGAGTTGCAACGCCCCGGATTCCGACGTCAGGTCGAGGTCGGCGTAGCTGACACGGCTCTGGATCGTGATTTGCCGGATGGGGACGCCATATTCCGACTGGCCTACCGTGGTTGAGCGGGCGGCCTCGACGGTGACAACCTCCATGGGCTGCGCGATGGCGGATCCGGCCGCGAGTGCCAGGACTCCTGCCAGAGAAACGAAGTTTGTCGTGCGCATCGTGCGGACTCCTTGTCGTGGTTCTTCCTGGCTGCTTGACTCCTGATTACTGTAGGTCGCCGTTGATCCGGACGACAGTCGTACTCTGTGCAGGCCGGGGCGGCCGGTATCAATTTACCCTGACTTGACCTGCGGATATTGCACACGACCAGGGCCGTCCGGGCGGCGCTGACAACCATTGCTCGCTGACGCCCTGGCAACCCCTGTCCCCGCGTCGTCCGAGCGCTTTACCGCAGCACGACCCGGCCGTTCGGGCAATCGATCGCAGGCGGCGACTGTCCTCAGTCGATGAAGAAAGGCACGACACCCCCCATGTCACGACAGGACGCGATACAGCATCCGCGTCGCAACGATCAGCAGGAAGAGGCCGAAGGCCGCGGACAGCTTGCGCCGATCGAGCGAGTGCGCGAGCTTCGCGCCGAACGGCGCGACCAGCCACGAGACGGGCGCCACCAGCGCAAAGCCGACCAGGCTGA
>JAOUGW010000062.1 GCA_029865465.1 Gammaproteobacteria bacterium | reverse complement strand
TCGCGACCCCTCCGGGTCGCTCTTCGATGTCGATGGACGAATCCTGCGCGTCGTTCGCGGGACCGAAGCACCCGCTTTTCGCGCACTCCTCGAGACCGAGGTCGTGCGGTCGCTCGTCGCGAAAGGTGCACTCGTCGGTACGCGCAGCATCGCTCCCGCGGACGTGCCCGAACGATTGCGGACGCTGCCAGGCGACTGGTTCGAGCATGACCGGATCGGCTTCGTATCCGTGCCGGCCGAGTGGTCGGCGGCGATGCTGGCTCATGCCGCGCTGCACACGCTCGACGTCAACGACGAACTGCTGCGTCACGGCTACCTGCTGAAGGACGCGACTCCCGCGAACATCCTGTTCGAAGGAGCGCGGCCCGTCTTCGTCGACGTGCCCTCCATCGAACCGCTGCAGGCGGGACAGAACCTCTGGATGGCCCGGCACCAGTTCGAGACCACGTTCCTGCTGCCCTTGCTCGCCTGCCTCGATGCGGGATACCCGATCCAGTGGTCGCTCGCGGACCCGGCCAGGGGCCTGTCGCACGAGCAGCTCGCAAGGATGTTCGGCCCGAGACGCTGGCTGAGCGCCGACAGGATCCGGCACGTCGCGCTGGCGGCCGCGCTGGGCGGAACGGGTGCGGCGCGCAGGAGCACCGGCGCGGTTGCGCCGGGCGGCGGCAAGAGAGAGCTGGAAAAGTCCCGCTTCATCCTTGCGCATTCGCTGCAAGGCCTGCGCAAGGCCGTGGCACGACTCGCGGGCCGCATCGAGCAGCGCCATTCGCACTGGAGTGCTTACGCGGGCAGCCGCGCTCACTACGCTGACGCGGACCTCAAGGCGAAGCGTGACTTCGTCGAGCGCGTCGTGCAGCGTGCCGGCGCCCGCTGGGTGCTGGACGTCGGCGCGAACACGGGTGAGTTCAGCGAGATGGCCTCGGTCCATTCCAGCGTGGTGGGCATCGACCTCGACGAGGTCTCGGTCAGCGCCATTCACTCGCGAACGCGCGTATCCGGCAAACCGATCCAGGCGCTGGTCGTGGACCTGTCCCAGCCGACGCCCGCGTGCGGCTGGCGCAACACGGAACGCAAGTCCTTCCTGCAACGCGCAGCCGGCCGGTTCGACCTCGCGTTGATGCTCGCGGTCGGCCATCACCTGCGCGTCACGGCCGGCGTGCCGCTCGAACAGATTCTCGAGACCGGCCTGCAGCTGGGCGGCGGTTCGCTGTTGTTCGAATTCGTGCCTGCGCCCGACCCGATGTTCGCTGCCATCGCGCGCGGCCGCGAGGCGTTGTACGCGGACAATACCGTCGAGAACTGCGAGGCGCTGCTGGCGGCCCGCGGGCGCATCGAACTCAAGGAACGACTGCCGAACGGGCGCACCCTGTTCTGGGTTCGGCCGGCCTGAGCGCAGCGGCTACGCGTCGGTGGACCGGGTCGGCACCGCCGGCTCCGGAACGGGTGAAACCGCCGGGGCGCGTGCGACACGGAAGTGCCTGAACACCAGCACGCAGCACACGCACGACAACACGACCAGCAGCAGGCTGGGTGCCAACGACCAGAGCGCCTGCTTGGTCGATTCGAACTGGTAGCGGAAATAGCCCGCCCGGATCGCCGCTGTCACCGACTGGGCCAGCTTCGAGACGAAGCCGATGGCCAGCGCGTACACGAGGTACCGGGACCAGGGCCTGAGCATCGCCGTGCCATAACTCGCGACGATCGCCACGACCCCGCCCGCGAGCAGCACCCACGACTTCTCGATCGACCCGATCAGAAATGCGTACGCGCTGTAGATGACGAGCAAGGCCACGGTCAGCAGCATGCCGGGTGGCGTAATCAATTTGACCATGCAGTCATCCTGTAGTGCCCCGCGGGCGTCGAGCGCGCGCTACTCGATACCCAGCTTCTTCACCCGGTAGCGCAATTGCCGGAAAGTCATCCCCAGCAGTTCCGCCGCCTTCGTCTTGTTGTACCGGGTCTGTTCGAGCGCGCGAACGATGGCCTCGCGCTGGATGCTCTCCAGCTGCCCTTCGAGCCCGTCGGCGCCCGGCTCGGCGACGAATTCCCGGCCCGCCATCTCCGGCAGGTCCGTCAGCAACTGCCCGGGCTTCAGCTGGATGTCTTCCGGCTCGATGCGATCGTTCGAGCACAGCGTCACTGCGCGCTCGAGGATGTTCTCCAGTTCGCGCACGTTGCCCGGATACGAATACGACAGCAGCTTGTCCATCGCCTCGTCGGAGATCTGCGGGCGCGCCACGCCGATCTGGCCGGCAACACGGTCCAGCAGCATGTCGACCAGTGGCGGCACGTCATCGAGACGTTCCCGTAACGCCGGCACCCGCAGCTCGATCACGTTGATCCGGTAATACAGGTCCTCGCGGAACTTGCCGGACTTCACCAGCTCGTCGAGCTTGCGGTGCGTGGCCGACAGCACGCGCACGTCTACCGGTGTTTCGCGCGTCTCGCCCACCGGCCGGATGGACTTCTCCTGGATCACGCGCAGCAGCTTCACCTGCATGTGCAGCGGCAGGTCGGCCACTTCGTCCAGGAACAGCGTGCCGCCCTCGGCCGAGCGGATCAGTCCTTCCTTGTCGGCCACGGCGCCCGTGAAGCTGCCCTTCCTGTGGCCGAACAATTCGCTTTCCATCAGCTCGGACGGGATCGCGCCGCAGTTGACCGGCACGAACGGCCCGTCATGGCGCGGCCCCGTGTCGTGGATCAGTCGTGCAACCAGCTCCTTGCCGGTGCCCGAATCGCCCGCGATGTGGACCGGCGCCTGGCTGCGCGCAACCTTGTTGATCATCTGCCGCAGCTGCTGCATCGGCTTCGATTGGCCCAGCAGCCGCAGACCCGACGGCACGACGATGGGTTGCGTGGCGTCGAAGTCCGCGCCGTCCGCGGAACGCAGCTTCAACGTCGCCTTGATCAGCCTGCGCAGCGAGGCCAGGTCCAGCGGCTTCGAGATGAAATCGAAGGCGCCCAGCTTGAGCGCCCGCACGGCGGTATCGACGTTGCCGTGCGCGGTGATCACCGCCACCGGCACGCCTGGGCGGTGGTGCTGGATCCAGTCGACGACGTCGAGTCCGTCGCCGTCGGGAAGTCGCATGTCGGTGAGTACGAGGTCGAAGCGTTCCGGGCCGAGGGCCTTGATCGCGCTCGCGTAGTCACCTGCCGTCACGACCTCGATCTGCATGCGACCGAGCGTGATGGACAGCAACTCGCGGATGTCCGGCTCGTCGTCGATGACCAGCGCGCGCGGGTTCGACTTGCGTTCGGTCATCAATCCTTCCAGCGGCTCGGGTCGGCGAAAATGATGCGGAAAATGCTACCACCCCCGGGCCGCGGCTCGTAGAGCAGCAATGCGCCGTTCGTCTGGCACAATTCGCGCGAGATGAACAGCCCGAGGCCGGTGCCACCGGAGCCGGTGGTGAAGAACGGCTCGAAGATGCGTTCAGCCTGCGACGGATCGACACCGTTGCCACGATCCGCCACCTCGACGAATGGTCGTCCGGTGGCTGCGATGCGGCCCGCCCGGATGTCGACGCGGCCCGTGGCGCCCGGTCCCGCGCCGTGCCGGAACGCGTTGTCGCACAGGTTCCAGAGCACCTGGTGCAGGTGGGAGGGGTCGAACTGGACGTCGATGCGACCGACGTTGCGATCCATGTCGATGCGGGAAGAGGTGTGATCGAGCTGCAGGGTCTGTTCGTACTCGGCAATGAACCCGGACAGCCATTCCGTCACGTCCAGGCGTTCCTGCCTGGTCGTTTCCCGCCGCGACAGCTGCAGCACGTTCTCGATGATGTGGCTGACCCGGACGCCGTTCTTCTCGATGATGTCCGTCAGGTGGCGGTCGTCAGCGGTGAGCCCGGGTGATTCGCGCAGCAGCTGGCCCGCATGGCTCATCGCACCGACCGGGTTGCGGATCTCGTGGGCGATGCTGGCGCTCAGCCGGCCCAGCGCCGCGAGCTTCGACTGCTGCGCGCGATCGGCGATGGCGCTGGTGTCTTCCAGGAAGATCAGCACGGGACCGAACCCGCTCTCGCCGAGCGCCACGAAGTGCGGGCGGATCACCGTGCCGCCATCGGCGCCCACGATCTCACCGACGTTGTCGCGCCGGTCCGACGCTTGCCTGCGCCACGCTTCCAGCACGTACGACAGGCGCGGCGACACGGCGGCGAGTGAACTGCCGCTCGGTACCGCGCCGCCCCGCAACAGCTGCGCGGCCGTCTCATTGATCAGCCGGACCTGGTCGTTCGCGTCGACTACGAGGATGCTCTCGCGCAGGTGCTGCACGATGAACTCGTTCAACTCGTTGAGGCTCGCGAGGTCGATCTCGCGTTGCTTCGCCAGCGCCTCGCTCTCCCGCAGGCGCGCAGCGAACGGCACGGCGAGCAGGGTGATCGCGAACAGGCTGGCTCCGGTCAACCCGGTGATCAGGAAATCGGCCCGGAAGCTCTCTCCCTGCAGGAACGAGATCGTCGTCTCCACCAGCAGCGACAACGCGACGAAGGACGTTCCGAGCAGCGCGTAGCGCCGCTGCAGGATCGTGGCCGCTGCACCCGTCGGCAGGACGAGCAGGGTGGCGAGTCCGCTGGAAACGCCGCCGCTCGCGTGGATCAGCATGCTCATCGCGACGGCGTCGACGAGCAACTGCAGGATGGCCTGCCATTCGGCCGAGGGTATGCGGCTCTGGATGGTCTGGATGCAGACCAGGCCGAAGGCGAAGTACCCCACCGCGACGCTCATGAAGAGGCCGGGTTGCTGGGCGCCTACGCTGTTGCTCGGCGCGTTGAAGAAGAAGACCAGCAGCAGGAGCATCGGCAGGAGCAACCGGAACACGTTCAGCAGCGAGAGCACCCGCCATGGCAGTTCGATGCCGGTGGTCCCCCGCCCGGATTCCGTCAGTTCGGTCTGCAGCGCTCGCGCCATGGCCCGGCACTCTAGCAGAGGCGTCTTGGGGTAAACTGCCGAGCTTCGTCCCACGCCGACCGAGCCCCATGAACCTCCACGAATACCAGTCGAAGCAGCTGTTCTCCCGCTATGGCATCCCCGTGCCGTCGGGCTTCGTCGCCTCCACGCCGCAGGAAGCCGTCGACGCCGCCAGGCGCCTCGGGGGCGCGGTCTGGGTCGTCAAGGCCCAGGTGCACGCGGGTGGCCGCGGCAAGGCGGGCGGCGTCAAGGTGGTCAAGTCGATGGACGACGTCGCGGCGGCTGCAACCGGCATGCTCGGCCAGCGCCTGAAGACCAAGCAGACCGCGGCCGAGGGCCTGCCGATCAACCAGGTCTACGTCGAGACCGGCTCGAAGATCGACCGCGAGCTGTACCTCAGCCTGCTCCTCAACCGTGACACCGGCCGCGTGGCGTTCGTCGCTTCGGCCGCCGGCGGCATGGACATCGAGGAAGTGGCCGCGAAGACGCCCGGGAAGATCATTCGTGTCGAAATCCACCCGGCCACCGGCATCCAGGGCTCGCACTGCCGCACGCTCGCCTTCGGGCTCGGTCTAAAGGGCAAGCAGGTCGCGCAGTTCGAGCAGATCGCGCGCGGCCTGTTCCGGCTCTACATGGACTGCGACGCGAGCCTGGTCGAGGTGAACCCGCTGATCGTCAACGGCGACGGCGACGTCATCGCCCTCGATGGCAAGATCGGCATCGAGGACAACTCGCTCTTCCGCCAGCAGGCGCTGGTCGAGATGCGCGACACATCGCAGGAGGACGAGATGGAGCGGATCGCTGGCGAGGCGGACCTCAACTACGTCTCGCTCGACGGCGACATCGCCTGCATGGTGAATGGCGCGGGCCTCGCCATGGCCACGATGGACGTCATCCAGCTCTACGGCGGTTCGCCGGCCAACTTCCTCGACGTGGGCGGCGGCGCCACGCGTGAGCGCGTGACGACCGCGTTCAAGCTCATCCTCAACAATCCGAAGGTCAAGGCGATCCTCGTCAACATCTTCGGCGGCATCGTCCGCTGCGACATGATCGCGGAGGGCGTGATCGGCGCCGCGCGCGACCTCGGCCTGCACCTGCCGGTCGTCGTCCGTATCGAAGGCACGAACGCGCCGCAGGGCCGCAAGCTGCTCGCCCAGAGCGGGCTCGACCTGATCGTCGCCACCGACCTGACCGACGCCGCCAGGAAGGCCGTCGCGGCCGTCGCGAGGAAGTAGACCATGTCGATCCTGATCAACAAGAACACGCGCGTGATCTGCCAGGGCTTCACTGGCAAGCAGGGCACGTTCCATTCGCAGGGCTGCCTCGATTACGGCACCCGGCTCGTCGGCGGCGTCACGCCGGGCCGCGGCGGCGAGAAGCATCTCGGCCTGCCGGTGTTCGACACCGTGCGCGAAGCGGTCGCAAGGACCGAGGCCAATGCCACGATGATCTACGTGCCGCCGCCGTTCGCGGCCGACGCGATCATCGAGGCGGCGGATGCCGGCATCGCGCTGATCGTCTGCATCACCGAGGGCATCCCGGTGAACGACATGGTCAAGGTGAAGGCCGCGCTCAGGGATTCGCAGTCGCGACTCGTCGGCCCGAACTGCCCCGGCGTGATCACGCCGGGCGAATGCAAGATCGGCATCATGCCCGGCTTCATCCACAAGAAGGGCAACGTCGGCATCGTGTCGCGCTCGGGCACGCTCACGTACGAGGCGGTGTTCCAGACGACCAACGTCGGCCTCGGCCAGAGCACGTGCGTCGGCATCGGCGGCGATCCGGTCCGTGGCATGAACTTCATCGAGGTGCTCGAGCTGTTCGAGCAGGACCCGCAGACCGAAGGCATCATCATGGTCGGCGAGATCGGCGGCAGCGACGAAGAGGCGGGCGCGGAGTTCATCCGCAGGCACGTCACGAAACCGGTCGTTGCGTACATCGCGGGCGTCACGGCGCCCCCGGGCAAGCGCATGGGTCACGCGGGCGCGGTCATCTCCGGCGGCAAGGGCACCGCGGCTGACAAGTTCGCGGCGCTCGAAGCGGCGCGGGTCACCACGGTGCGTTCGCCGGCCGAGCTCGGCGCGGCGATCTTCAAGCGGCTCAAGGGTCGCGTTACGAAGGCCCGGCCCGTCGTCGTGAAGAAGAAGGCGAAGGTAAAGGCCAGGATGAAGGCTAAGGTGAAGGCCAAGGTGAAGGCCAAAGCCCTGTCGCAAGCCAGGTCCAGGTCGGCGACGCGCAAGCTCCGTCGCTAGGCTGGTGCCGCGCCGGCCGCGGGCCCGCCGGTCGAGCTAGTCGTCCCGGCCGGGCCTGGTCTTCCGTGCTGGCTTCGAGCGGATGCCGCGCAAGGCCAGCGCCTCGCGCAGCAGGAATTCAACCTGCGCGTTCACGCTGCGCAACTCGGCCGCGGCGAGCCGCTCCATCTCGGCCCACAGGTCCGGGTCGATGCGCAGCAGGAACGCCTTCTTGTCGCGGCTTGCCACGATCGCGGTCAGGCGCGCGCGGCAGCGCGCTGCAGGGCGGCCTGGAGGCGACGCGGCTCATCGGATCCGACCAGCAGGTTGCGGCCACTCGCGAGCTTGAGCAGCACCGCGTCGTAGCCGGACACGTTGTACAGCCAGCCGCGCCGGGTCCGGTGCACGCCCCAGCCATCGATGAACGACGTGCGGGTAATCTCCACGCCGGAGATGTCCGCGAGCGGCACCGTCTTGCGCGGCCAGCCCGGTCCGAACCGAATGCAAAGTGCGCCGTCCTGGATGCGGACCGTCATCGAGCCCCACACCCAGCCGAACAGCGCCGCGATGCCCGCACCGGCCGCTAGCACCGTCGGCGGCGTGCGCGTCTGGTCGAAGTCCGGCAATGCGGCCAGCAGCAGCAGGCTGAACGCCAGCGCCAGGAACGCGATCCGGATCGGCCAGCCGGTCTGCGTATGCTCGTAGAGCGGACGGCTCATCGCGGCCGGCTCACGTGTACAGCGTGCCGGTGTTGATCACCGGTTGCGCCTCGCCCTCGGAGCACAGCACCACCAGCAGGTTGCTGACCATCGCGGCGCGACGCTCGTCGTCGAGGTGCACGATGTCGCGCTCGCTGAGTCCCTTCAGCGCCATCTCGACCATGCTGACCGCGCCGTGCACGATCTTGCTGCGCGCGGCGATGATCGCCTCGGCCTGCTGCCGGCGCAGCATCACCTGCGCGATCTCCGGCGCATAGGCGAGGTGCGTGAGCTTGGCGTCCTCGACCACGATGCCGGCCTGTTCGAAGCGGTCGGTGAGTTCGCGGATCAGCGACTGCGTCACGCGATCCTGGCCGGCGCGCAGCGTGATCTCGCCCTCGTGCAGGTCCTCGCCTTCGTCGTAGGCGTAGCTCGACGCGAGGTGGCGCACCGCGGCCTCGGCCTGGATGCGCACGTACTCCACGTAGTCCTCGACGTCGAAGCTCGCCTGCGCGCTGTCGTGCACGCGCCAGACGATCGCAGCCGCGATCTCGATCGGGTTGCCCCGCTTGTCGTTGACCTTCAGCCGGTCGCTGGCGAGGTTGTGCGCCCGCAGGCTGATCTTCTGCTTCCTGTAGAACGGGTTGGCCCAGTGCAGGCCTGCCATCCGGTCCGTGCCCTGGTACGCGCCGAACAGCAGCAGGATCGCGGCCTCGTTCGGCTGCAGCATGTACAACCCGGACAGCACGAATACGCCGAGGATGAACAGCGGCACCGCGAGCAACAGCGCCTGCGGCCCCGCGACGCCCACGTTGAGGATGAAGAACACGGCTGCGGCGAGCAGCGCGAGTCCGATGCCCAGGCCGACGTAGCCACTGGTGGTGCGACGCTCGATTTCGCCTGTACGCGACATGGGTTGCTGGGTCATCTGAGGTCTCCGGCTGCTGATGGCGCCGTGCGCCGCTGATTCCATAGTGATATCATAATAATAGAAACGTCCCCGGCGGTCAAGCGACGGCTCAGTCCTGCGCTGCCGCGGCGTCCAGCACCTGCACGGTGCTGCGGAACAGCGCGAGCGCGCTCGCGCGATCCCGGTCGATCGCGACGACGCCGATCTTGCCGAACTCCGACAACGCGCCAATCAGGGTGAACACGACGCCGCGATTCTCCTGCGCGTCGAAATGCAGGTCGTGCCGGTCGGTCACCTCGACGAGGTCCTCCGGGGTCAGCCGGCGGTACAGCGGGTTCACGACGTTGTCGGTCGCGTAGTAACTGCGGGTTCCGCCGTCGGGCGTGACGAACTCCGCGCGCGCGGCGTCGTAGTGTCCTTGCGTCAGGAACTGCAGCATCTGGAACGTGTGGGTCGTGCCGCCCTTGCGCAGGTTGATCTCGATCGCCGCGTGACGCCAGCCGTCGTCGCCGGGGACGGACACGAAATCGACGCCGAAGCGCCCGAGCGCGCCCTTCGCCAGCAGCACGCGGCCGACCCGCAGCGCCAGTCGCTGGATCTCGCGCGCGTAGGCTGGGTCCGCGGGAAACGTGCACGCCTGGAAGACCTGTCCGGAGGGGCCGCCGAGGATCTGGTCGTGCGTCGAAATCACCTCGAGCCCGCCGACCGGCGTGATGCGCAGCTGCACGGACGGCGAGCGCACGCCTGCGCCGGCGATCCACTCCTCGACGATGCCGCCCATCGCGGCGAGCTTCGCGGTGTATAGGTCCCAGCGCATGTCGCGCGCCTCGAAGGCAAGGTTCAACGGCAAGTGGGCCTCGACCCAGTGCCGCACACGCTCGGCCGGGCAGCCTGCGAACGAGAACACCGCGTTGCCTTCGCCGGAGAAGCCGTCGTTCAGTTTCACGACGGCGCGCATGAGCCCCGGCTTCTCCGACTTGAGGGCCGCCAGTGATTCCGCCAGGCCAGGCACGCCCGCCAGGCCTTCCACGCCGTCCGGCAATGGCACGCCTGCCTCGCGAAAGATCCTGCGACTGCCGCTCTTGCCGCCGTACTGCAGCAAGCCCGGATCGCAGCCATACAACGGGATGCCGAGGCGCACGGCGAGCGTCCGTTCACGGGGCGTGACATTGAAGCACGACAGGTGCGCGTCCTCGGGATCGCCCATGGCCTGCCGTATTCGCTCGAGCAGCCGGGGCCGGTCCAGCACCTTCTGGGTGAGGGTCAGCGGCGAGGCGTCGCTGGCCGACAGCAATGCCAGCCGCGGTCGTGACGCTTCGAGCGGGATGCCGGGCAGCAGGCCGAGGTAGTAGTCGACGATCGCGGGTTCGAGCGGCGTGCTGCTGACGAACACGATGCGCGTGTTCGGCAACCGCAGCAGCATCAGCATCGCCAGCTGACGTTCCTCGTAGTGCAGTCCGCCGACGACAGTCGCCAGCACGTCCGGGTCCATGCTGAGCCCGGGCACGATTACGACGGCGCGCGGCGCCAGCGGATCTGCGAAGACCCGCTCGAACAGCGCCGGCAAGCGCGCCTGCAGCCGTGCGAACGCGGCCAGTTCCTGCTCGCTGCCAGGGACAGGGAGAACTGTGGACATACCCGTTTCCGCGCATGGGTTCCGGAACAGGAGAATGTGCCCTTTTCCGCTTCGCGGAAAGTCCGCATGAATCGGCGCGCGGCGTCACCTAGAGTGACCTTGCAAGCGTCGAGACCCGGTTACCCGAGGTGACCGCATGGAATGGTCGCCCATCGCCAAGCCCCGCGGTGCCTTGCGCCGCGAGCCCTGCCTGGTGGACTACGAACAGGCCCGCCGTGACTTCACGTGGGAGCAGGCGAGGCACTGGCTGTCCGGCCTGCCCGGCGGCGCGCTCAACATGGCCTTCGAAGCAGTCGACCGGCACGCAGCAGGTGCGTCCGGCGAGCGCCTCGCCATCCGCTTCCTCGCCCGTGGTGCGCCGTCCGCGGACCTGAGCTTCCGCGACCTGGCCGCAGCCTCCCATCGCTTCGCCAGCGTACTGTCCAGGCTCGGAGTGCAGCGTGGCGAGCGGGTCGCGACCCTGATGGGGCGCATGCCGGCGCTGTACGCGACGGTCCTCGGCACGCTGGCAGGAGGCGCCGTCTATTGCCCGCTCTTCTCCGCGTTCGGCCCCGAGCCGGTCCGTGCACGCCTGTCGCTCGGGTCCGTCCGGGTGCTGGTGACGACCGACCTGCTGTACCGCCGCAAGGTCGCACCGATCCGCGACCAGCTGCCCCAGCTCGCACACGTGCTCGTGGTGCGCACTCCGGGCGCGGGCGACCTGCCGGCGGGCACGGCCGATTTCGAAGTCGCGATGGACGCCGCCGCGACCGAGTTCACTGCGGTCCACACTGCGCCCGACGACCACGCGCTGCTGCATTTCACCAGCGGCACCACCGGCCAGCCGAAAGGCGTGCTGCATGCGCATGCAGCCGTCAGCGCGCACGTGGCGACGGCCCGCTGGGTGCTGGATCTCCAGGCGGGCGACGTCTACTGGTGCACCGCCGATCCTGGCTGGGTGACGGGCATTTCGTACGGCGTGATCGCGCCGCTCGCCTGCGGCGTCGGGATGATCGTGGACCGCGAGGAGTTCGACGCGCCGCGCTGGTACGAGATCCTCGACACCGAGCGCGTCACGGTCTGGTACACGGCGCCGACCGCGATCCGGATGCTGATGAAGGCCGGCGTCGAACTCGCCAGGACCCGCGCGTATCCGGCACTCCGTCATCTCGCGAGCGTCGGTGAGCCGCTGAATCCCGAAGCGGTGGTCTGGGGCATTGCAGCGCTCGGCCTGCCATTCCACGACACGTGGTGGCAGACCGAGACCGGCGCCATCATGATCGCCAACTACCCCTGCATGCCGATCCGGCCCGGCTCGATGGGCCGCCCCGTGCCGGGCGTCGAGGCGGGCATCGTGCGGCCGCGTGAGGACGGCGGTGTCGACGTCGTCGAGGCGGCGGGCGAGGTCGGCGAACTCGCGCTGCGGCCCGGCTGGCCGTCGATGTTCCGCGGGTATCTCGACGAGGAGGCGCGCTACCGCAAGTGCTTCCGAGGTGGCTGGTATCTCTCCGGCGATCTCGCGAAGCGCGATGCCGACGGCTACTACTGGTTCGTCGGACGCGCCGACGACGTCATCAAGGCCGCGGGCCACCTGATCAGTCCGTTCGAGGTCGAAAGCGCGTTGATGACGCATCCCGCCGTCTCGCAGGCCGGCGTGATCGGCGTGCCGGATCCGATCGCGGGATCGCTGGTCAAGGCGTTCGTCGAGCTCAAGTCGGGGTACGCAGCGGACGAGGTGCTGCAGCGCGAGCTGCTCGCACACGCGCGGCGCCTGCTCGGCGTGGCGGTCGCGCCGCGGGAGATCGCCTTCGCGGCGCAGTTGCCGCGCACGCGCAGCGGCAAGATCATGCGCCGGCTCCTGCGCGCGCGCGAACTCGGCCTGCCTGAAGGGGATCTCTCCACGCTGGAAGGTGGCTCATGAGCGGCCTGCCGGGCGGGTTCACGCGCGAACGCGGGCTGCACCTGTTGCGGGAGATGCTGCGAATCCGCGAGTTCGAGGACCGTTGCGCCGAACTCTACGGCGCGGGGCACATCCGCGGCTTCCTGCACCTGTGCGACGGCGAGGAGGCGATCGCCGTCGGCGTGATGCAGGTGCTCGGGCCGGACGATGCGCTCGTCTCGACCTACCGCGAGCACGGTCACGCGCTCGCCCGCGGCATCGCGATGGGGCCGTTGCTCGCCGAGCTCTATGGCAAGCGCGCGGGTTGCAGCGGCGGGCGCGGCGGCTCGATGCACGTCTTCGACGCCGCCACGCGTTTCTACGGCGGTAACGCCATCGTCGGCGGTGGCTTGCCGCTCGCGGTCGGGCTGGGCCTCGCGGAGAAGCTGCGCGGCACGCGCAACGTGTCCGCCTGCTTCTTCGGTGAAGGCGCGGTGGCAGAGGGCGAGTTCCACGAATCGATGAACCTCGCCGCGCTGTGGCGGCTGCCGGTGCTGTTCATCTGCGAGAACAACCTGTATGCGATGGGCACGGCGCTCGCGCGTTCCGAGTCGCAGACGGACATCCGTTCGAAGGCTGCGGCGTACGACGTGCGCGCAGCCGCCGTGGACGGCATGGACGTGCTGGCAGTGGAGCAGGCCGCGCGCGACGCAGTCGAACATGCGCGGGCCGGACGAGGCCCGGTCCTGCTCGAGATGCGCACCTATCGGTTGCGCGCACACTCGATGTTCGATGCGCAGCTCTACCGCGACAAGGCCGAGGTCGAGGAGTGGCGCAAGCGCGGCCCGCTGACCACGCTTACGGCGCGCCTCAAGTCGGCGGGACTGCTGACCGAAGACGACTTCCAGGCGCTGCTGCGCGAGGCGGACGCCGAAGTCGCCGCCGCGGTCGAGTTCGCGACTGCCGCGGACTGGGAGCCGGTCGCGGACCTCGCGCGGCACGTATACGCCGAGGCGGTGACAGCATGACGGCACCTGCGCGAATCACGTACCGCGAGGCGACGAAGCAGGGCATCCGGGAGGCGCTGCTGGCGGATCCGCGCGTGTTCCTGATGGGGGAGGACGTCGGCAAGTACGGCGGCTGCTTCGCGGTCAGCAAGGGCCTGCTCGACGAGTTCGGCGAGGAACGCATCCGCGACACGCCGCTGTCGGAGTCGGCCTTCGTCGGCGCCGGCATCGGGGCGGCGCTGGGTGGCTTGCGGCCGGTCGTCGAGGTGATGACCGTCAACTTCAGCCTGCTCGCGCTCGACCAGATCGTGAACACGGCGGCGACGTTGTGCCACATGTCGGGCGGACAGTTTCCCGTGCCCGTCGTCATCCGCATGGCGACCGGCGCGGGGCGGCAGCTGGCGGCGCAGCACTCGCACAGCCTCGAGGCGTGGTACGCGAGCGTGCCGGGCCTGCGCGTCGTCGAACCGGCGACGATCGACGACGCGCGCGGCATGTTGCGGGCTGCTCTGGCGTCGCCCGATCCAGTGATCGTCTTCGAACCGATCTCGCTCTACAACATGGAAGGCGATCTCACCGCTGCCGCCGAGAACGTGCAGCTCGAAGGCGCGCGCGTGCATCGCGCCGGCAGCAGCGTGACGCTGGTGACCTACGGCGCGAGCCTGTGGCGCTGCGTCGCGGCCGCCGAAGTGCTCGCGCGGGACGGGATCGACGCCGAGATCGTCGACCTGCGCAGCCTCAGGCCGCTGGACGACGCGACGGTGCTGGATTCCGTGCGCAAGACGCGCCGCGTCGTCATCGTCGATGAAGGCTGGCGTACGTGCAGCCTCGCGGCGGAGATCGGGCAGCGCATCGTCGAGCAGGGCTTCTACGACCTCGACGCGCCCATTGCGCGGGTCTGCACCGAGGAGGTGCCCATCCCGTACCCGAAGCACCTCGAGGACGCGGCTTTGCCCGGACCCGAGCGCATCGTGAGCACCGTGCGGAGGTTGCTTGGCCATGCAGACTGAGTTCCGCCTGCCCGCGCTCGGCGCCGACATGGACACGGGCACGATCGTCGAGTGGCACGTGGCGCCCGGCGACCGCTGCAAGCGCGGCGACGTCGTGGCCGTAGTCGAGACCGACAAGGGCGCGATCGACGTCGAGGTATTCGTCGACGGCATCGTGCGCGAGCTGCTGGTGCCGCCGGGGACCCGCGTGCCGGTCGGTACCGTGCTGGCATTGCTCGACACCGAGGCGCCGGTGCCAGCTCCGGATGCACACACCGGGGCGGCCGTTCCCGCCGCGGAAGCAGTGCCCGGACCCTCTCGTCCGCCAGCCGGAGCCGGCACGGGGCAGCGCGTGAAGATCTCGCCTGCGGCGCGCAAGCGCGCGCAGGAACTGCTCGTCGATGTCGCTGC
>JAOUGW010000061.1 GCA_029865465.1 Gammaproteobacteria bacterium | reverse complement strand
GCACGGCGGAGCACCTCGGCATGGTGAAAACGGGTGGCAACTACGCCGCGGCCATGGGCCCGACACTCGCCGCGAAGGAAAGGTACCAGATCGACCAGGTGCTGTTCTGTCCGGAAGGCTCGGTGCAGGAAACCGGCGCCGCGAATTTCCTGCTCATCCGCGAAGGGCACATCCTGACGCGCAGCCTCGACTCCACGTTCCTGCACGGCGTCACGCGCGATTCGCTGCTGACGATGGCGCGGCAGATGGGGTTCAAGGTCGAGGAGCGCGTGTTCGACGTCGCCGAGATGATGGAGTGGGTCAAGACCGGTGAGGCCGCGCTGTCCGGCACGGCTGCCGTGCTCGCGGGTGTCGGCACGCTCGTGCGCAGCGACGGCACTGAAGTCAGGGTGGGTGGTACAGGCGACGTAGGCCCGGTGACGCAGAAGCTGCGGGCCGCACTCGTGGCGATCCAGAACGGCACCGCACCCGACACGTTCGGGTGGACCCGCAAGGTCTGAGGCTGCCTCCGTGACCGAGCGCACTGTCGCCGTCGTCACGGGAGCCGGCAGTCCGACCGGCATCGGCTTTGCTACGGCACGGGCACTCGCTCGTGCCGGGCACTGCCTCCTCATCGTCTCGACCACCGACCGCATCAAGGAGCGCGCGGCCGAACTGCGCGCCGAGGGGCACGAGGCCCACGCGATCGTCGCCGACCTGACCAGCGAGCCCGACGTCGAGCGGTTGCATGAGCACGCGGAAGCGCTCGGCGACGTGAGCGTTCTCGTCAACAACGCCGGCATGGCCGTGCTCGGCGAGATGGACGCACCCGGCAATCTCGAGCGGCTCGACCTCGCTGACTGGCAGCGCTCGCTCGAACGCAACCTGACCACTGCATTCCTCGTGACGCGCGCGTTCCTGCTCGGCATGAAGGCGCGCGGCTATGGTCGCATCGTGAACGTTGCGTCGACGACCGGGGCCGTGTCAGCTGTGGCGGGGGATACCGCCTACGCGGCCGCGAAGGCGGGCATGGTCGGCCTGACGCGCGCCATCGCGCTCGAAGCGGCGCCGCACGGCGTGACCGTGAATGCGGTCGCGCCCGGCTGGATCGCGACCGGCTCGCAGACCGAACGGGAAGCGGCAGCCGGACTTCGCACGCCGGTCCGCCGTTCGGGTGCGCCGCAAGAAATCGCCGCGTTGATCGCGTTCCTGGCGTCGCCGGCCGCCTCGTACGTCGTTGGCCAGTTGATCGTCGCCGACGGCGGCAACTCGATCGTCGAGGACCACAACGCGTGAGTGACTCGCCGGTCGCGCTCGTGACCGGTGCGGCGGGCGGCATGGGCGCCGCGATCGTGCAGCGCTTCGCCCTGGCCGGCTGGCGGGTCTGCTGCACGGACATCGACGCCGGCGGGCTCGATGCACTCGCAGGCGACTCCATCGTTGTGATGGACGTGAACGCGAAGGGCACGTTCTTCATGTGCGCGGCGGCGATTCCTGTGTTGCGGGCGACGCGCGGCGCCATCGTGAATATTTCGAGCGACGCGGGACGGCAGGGCAACCTGAACGCCGCGGCCTACTGTGCATCGAAAGGAGCAGTCACGCTGTTCACGAAAGCGCTCGCACTGGAACTGGCGCCCGACGACGCACGCGCCAACGTCGTGTCGCCGGCGGACGTGCGCACGCCGATGCTCGAATTCCAGGCCCGGCATTACGGTGGCGGCGATCGGGGCGCGTATTACCGTGCGTTGCTCGAGGAATATCCGCAAGGCGCACAGGCGCGGTTCATCGAGCCGCAGGAGGTGGCGGAGCTGGTGTTCTATCTCTGCTCGCCGGCCGCCGCTTCGATCACGGGGGCGGATTTCGCGATCGACCGCGGGTACTCCGCGGGCAAGTAGAAGTTGCGGCGGTCAGTCCGCCAGCAGCATGGAGCCTGCGGACGGCCGACCCGCAAACACCGCGCCACACACGGCAAACACCGCGCCGAGCGCGATCGAGAACGTCAGCGTCGCACTCATGCCCGGGCCGACGAGGCCGTACGACTGCAGCAAACCCGGGGCAACGGTGTTGAGACCGACGATCATGCCGCCGACGACGGATCCCAGTGCCGCCGCATTCAGCACCGTGCGCCAGCTCAGGCCGCGGCCCAGGTTCTGCAGCATCCACTCGTGCTCGCGCTCCGCGGTGGCGAGCGCCGCGGTGCGATTCGGAACTTGAGTCAGTTCCGCGATCTGCTCCCGCAGGCGCGCATCGAAGCCTGGCGACAATGCGGGGCGGGGCAGGGCACCGGCCAGCGACGCGTCGAGCTCCCCGAGCGCCAACGCGTAGGCCCGGCAGCGGGTGCAACGCTCGAGATGCTGTTGCACGATGACCGCGCGCTGCGGGTCGAGCGCGCCCTCGCTGCGTTCAACGAGGTCGAACTCGTAATCTGCACATGGCCCTTGCGCAAGGGCGTAGTCGTGACTGTGCTGGTTCATGCGGCCTTGACCTCCGCGGGCCGGGCAAGCTCCATCAGGCGCTTGCGGGCCCGGAACAGTAGATTCTTGACCGTCCCCAACGGCATGCCGAGCGACTCGGCCACGGCGTCGTAGGAACGGTCTTCCAGGTAAAAGAGTCGCACCGCCTGCTGCTGGTTCGCTGGCAGCGTTTCCAGCAGGCGCAGCAGGTTGTCGCGTTCCGGATCGCCGGCCGGGCCGGTGGCGATGCTCGTCGCGGCGTGCTGTGCCTCGGCCGAGTCCGGATCGTCGAACGAGACGGTAGGCCGCCGCTTGCGCAGTTCCATCAGGCAGGTGTTCCGGGTGATGGCGTAGATCCAGGTGCCGAGCGCCGCGCGGCCGTCGAAGCCGGGCAGGCCCTTCCAGACACGGACGAAGGTTTCCTGCGCCGCGTCCTCGGCCGCCGCGCGGTCCTTGAGGATCGAAAAAGCCAGGCGAAACACACGGTTACGGAATTCGGGCACGATCAGGTCGAACGCTCGCGCGTGCCGACCTGTCGCCAGATGACCTTGGATCGCCGCGTCCATGGGACTTTATATGCGCCTCCGGCACTCAAGGTTGCAAGCCACGACCACTGCAACCTTTCCCCGGGATGACGCATATAACCATCGACAGCCCAGGAGGCCCATCCATGAACGAAGAAGTCGTTGCAGTGTTCATCCCGATCGTCGCGATCATCATGTCGCTGGGGATTCCCATCGTCTACCAGATCCTCGATTACCGCCGCCGTCGCGACGTCGTCGAGGCACATCACAAGGAGCGCATGGCCGCGATCGAGCGCGGCATGGAGCTGCCGGCGTTGCCGGAAGCATTTTACGGCCCGCTGGATCGCAACAAGCGTCCGCGCCACCTGCTGACCGGCATGATCTGGCTGTTCATCGGCACCGCGCTGTTCCTTGCGCTCGGCGCCGTGGCAGGCGAGGACGTGCGGTTCTTCGGCCTGATCCCGGCCGGGGTTGGCCTCGCGTTCCTGATCTACTACTTCATCGAAGGCAGGCACGAGGCCGCGGCTTTCAGGGCCAAGGAAGCCGCCCGGGACGCAGCTGCCGCCTCCAAGGTCTGAGTGGCAGGACGCAGTAACGCAGCCCGTTTCCCGGCGGGCTGCGTTTTTTTCGGCCGGGGCGACTGTTTGCCTGACTCCGCAGGGCGCAAGGGTGCGAAAATGCCTGCATCCCGTATCCCTGCCCGGAGTACTCCATGTCGCGGCCGGTTCCATCCTCAGCCCGAGCGCAGCCCGCTGCGGCCGCGGTCATACCCACGCTGAGCGCGATTGCGCTGCTGGTCTTTGCCCCGGCGGCCTGCGCCCTCGACGACACCATGGTCGTCGTCACCGAGAAAGGCAGGGTGCAGCTGACGGTCGTCACCAGGGGGCTCGAGCATCCGTGGGGTATCGCTTTCCTGCCGGATGGCCGTGCGCTCGTCACCGAGCGTCCGGGCCGGCTGCGCATCATCGATCGCAATGGCAAGGCCGGCGCGCCGCTGGCCGGAGTTCCCGGTGTGGACGCCGTGGGGCAGGGTGGCCTGCTGGACGTTGCGCTGGATCCCGAATTCGCACGCAACGAGCGGATCTATCTTTCGTACGCCGAACCGCGCGGCGAGGGAACGAACGGCACGAGCGTCGCACGCGCGCAGCTTGGACCCACGGGGCTCGAGGACGTCACCGTCATCTTCCGGCAGCAGCCGGCCATGGCCAGCCGGCACCACTTCGGCTCGCGCCTCGTGTTTGGTCGCGACGGCAACCTGTTCGTGACGCTGGGCGATCGCAATTCGGGCCGCGACAAGGTGCAGCTGCTCGACAATCACATCGGCAAGGTCGTCCGCATCGACCGCGATGGCAAGGCGCCGGCTGACAACCCTTACCGCGATCAGGCGGGAGCGCTGCCTGAGATCTGGTCGTTCGGCCATCGCAACATCCAGGGTGCGGCGCTCGACCCGGCGACGGGCGACCTGTGGACCGACGAGCACGGGCCGAAAGGAGGCGACGAACTCAACCACACGCTGGGCGGTCGCAACTACGGCTGGCCGATCGTGACGTATGGGGTGGAGTACTCAGGCAAGCCCGTCAGCGACAAGACCGAGGCACCGGGTCTCCAATCGCCGGTGCACTACTGGGTGCCTTCGATCGCGACGAGCGGCCTTGCGTTCTACACCGGGTCCGCAATTCCGGACTGGCAGGGCAACGTGTTCGTGGGCGGGTTGAAGGTGGGTGAACTGGCGCGTCTCGAGCTGCGCGACGGCAAGGTCGTGAACGAGGAGCGGTTGTTCGTCGAGGCGCTCGGCACGCGGATCCGCACCGTGGTCAACGGGCCGGATGGCGCGTTGTACCTCCTCACCGACGAGGACGACGGGCAGCTGATCCGGGTGACGGCGGCGAAGTAAGCCCGAGTGCTCGCTCATGCCTGATCGATGCACGCCCCTGGGTTGTGATACTCAGCGTGGCAGTTCGAACACAGCAGAACGCATTTCTCCGCCTCGATCTCGACGTCGCGCCGGTTCCGGTTGGCAAGCGTTCTTGTGTCCAATCGAAAAATCTTCGAACCGGGCTCGCGATGATGGAACTCGAGCGCAGCCAGGTTTCGGGCGTAACCGCAAATCATGCAATGACCGCCCAGCTTCAGTACCAACTTGATCTTCCTGGTCCTGCCTCGCTCCAGCTGCTTGCCGTAGCTTTGGTGATGGTAGTTCGTGTGTCTGTTCTTGCAGTGTCGTGAGCAGAAAGATTTCTGTTTGCCGCACAGAGATTCGCCGCAAACGACGCAGCAGAGCCTTGCAGGGGCTTCCATGAACGCACTTTGCTGGTCCGCTGCCAGTGTTTCCATGCGATTAATTGCCGGGTTCTGTAGAATCACGGCGGGGGCCTGTAGCACAGCGGTTAGTGCAGGGGACTCATCGAAAGGTGCCTCCGCGGAGTAATCCACGGAGTGGACGGGATGAATTCAGGGAAACCTAATGGCGAAGGCGCCGATGGCAACCCTGAGCCAAGCCGGCGGTACACCGCCGGAAGGTGCAGAGACTACCTGAGGGCTGCAGTGCCCTTGATAACAGGTTCAGCTTCCCGCACCCGACCGGCATGAGGCCGAGGGTGAAGAGATAGTCCACGCCCGAAGGAAACTTCGGGGCCACGTGAATCCCTTGGTCCTGGGTTCGAATCCCAGCGGGCCCACCATTTCTTGCCCAACCCGGGGTTGCCATGTCCTTCGATCCGCAAGCCGCGACGGCCGCCTACATCGACTCGCTGGGCGCGGATGCGCTCGCGAGAGCAGCGGCATACACGACCGGCGGCCATTGGCTGCTGCTCTGGAACCTGCTGGTGACGGCCGCCATCACGTGGATCGTCGTGCGCAGCGGACTGCTCGACCGCGTCAATGCCAAGCTGGCCAGGCGCGGCCTCAACGTGAAAGCCTGGGTCATTGCCGCGGCCTATATCGTCGTGTCGGGCCTGATCTCGCTGCCCTGGACGATCTACACCGACTGGTGGCGCGAACGTGGTTACGGCCGCACCAGCCAGCCGCTCATCGATTACCTGGGCCAGGGCGTGCTGGCGCTCCTGATCGCAGCTGTCTTCGTCGCGCTGTTCTTCGTAGGCGTCTACGCGCTGATGCGCCGGGCCGGAAGATTCTGGTGGGTGTGGTCGGGCGGGCTGACGGCGTTCGCGCTGTCCTCGTTCCTGCTCGCCGGCCCCGTGTTCATCGAGCCGCTGTTCAACGAATACCGGCCCGTGCCTGCGGGTGAAGTGCGCGAAGCGCTGGTCGCGATGGCGCAGCGGGCCGGTGTGCCCGAAGACCGGATCTTCGTCTACGACGGTTCACGGCAATCGAACAACTTCACCGCCAACGTCTCGGGCATCGCGGGTTCGGCACGCATCGCGATCTCCGACATCGCCTTCAAGGGCGCATCGCTCGACGAAGTGAAGGCGGTCACCGGCCACGAAGTGGGCCACTACGTGCTGGGCCATGTCTGGCGTACGGTGATCCTGTTCTCCGTGCTCGCGGTCGCGTTCTTCTTCCTGGCAGACCGGTTGTTCCCGCGGGTTGCGGGTGCCTTCGGCAGCGCGGCGTCGATCAGCGATCCGACGGGCCTGCCGGTGCTGTTCTTCATGGTCTCGCTGTTCCTGCTGCTGGTGCAGCCGATCGTGAACGGGCAGATCCGGAACGGCGAGAACGAGGCCGACCAGTACTCCCTCGCGACGGTGAACCTGCCGGATGCGTTGGCGACCGCGCTGGTGAAGACGGCGGAGTACCGCAACCCGCGGCCGGGAAGACTGGAAGAGGTGTTGTTCTACACGCACCCCTCGGTCGAGCGCCGGGTGCGTCGCGCCATGGACTGGAAGGCGGCTGGTCAGCACTGAACTCGCGTGCCAAGAGAGCGGGGGCTCGCGGCAGCGGATTCGGACGTCCCCTTCGTTTCACCGGGACAATGCGCCATGATAGCCGCCCGAGACCCGACAAGGCGGCGGTGAATGCCCTTCCTCACTGAGCTGAAGCGTCGCAACGTGTTCAAGGTGGCGGGCGCCTACCTGGCTCTCGGCTGGGTCGTAGTGCAGGCCACGGCAACGCTGGCGCCGGCTCTCAACCTGCCCGAGTCTGCGCTGCCGCTGGTGACCTGGATCGGCGTGATCGGCTTTCCTTTCGTGGTGGTCTTCTCCTGGGCGTACGAGCTCACGCCCGAGGGCCTCAAGCGCGAGCGCGACGTCGACCGCAGCCAGTCGATCACGCACCTCACGAGCAAGCGGCTCGACTACATCATCATCGTGCTGCTGGTGGTGGCGATGCTGATGTTCGCCGCAGATCGCTTCATTCCCCGCGACTCCGGTGTCGAGTCGGTCGCGGACAGCGCGAACGATGCGCCCCCGCAATATGCACGCACTCCCGCCACTGACCAGAAATCCATTGCGGTGCTGCCGTTCGAGAGCCTGAGCTCGGATGCCGAGAACGAGCACTTCGCCGATGGCCTGCACGACGAGCTGCTGACCAAGCTCGCCAAGCTGCACGACCTCAAGGTGATCTCGCGCACCTCGGTGATGGAGTACAAGGACAAAGCCCGCAACCTGCGCGAGATCGGCACGGCGCTCGGGGTCGCAACCATCCTCGAGGGCACCGTGCGCAAGGCCGACAACCGGGTGCGGCTCTCGATGCAGCTGATCGACACCGACACCGACGCCCACCTCTGGGCCGAAACCTACGAGCGCGAGCTCACGGACGTGTTCCAGATCCAGACAGCGGTCGCCGACGAGATCGCCCAGGCGCTCAAGCTCAATTTCAGCGCCGAGGAACGCAGCGCGGTGGACCAGCAGGCCTCGGCCAACGCCGAGGCCTACGATCTCTATCTGCGGGCGCGACGTTACGGCGACTACTTCGCGCTGGAGAACGAAGACCTGCGCAAGGCGCGCGAGCTGCTCGAGCGCGCGGTGGCGCTCGACCCCGGGTTTGCCGAAGCGCACGGACGTCTTGCGGTGGTCACCGCCGTGCAATACAACCGGAACGATCACAGCGCCGAGCGTCTGGCGCAGTCCGAGCGCGCCATCGCACGCGCGCTCGGGCTCGACCCGCAGCTGCCGAGCGCCTACTTTGCCAAGGCCCACAATGAGTACTGGGTACACCAGCGATTCGAGGTGGCGCTCGCCGACCTCGACCGCGCGCTCGCCCGTGAACCGAACTATGCCGAAGCGCTGACGATGCGTGGCTGGCTGTACCGTCGCCTCGGTCGCTGGGACGAGATGCTTGCCGCGTTCATGCGCGCCGTGGAGCTTAACCCGCGCCACCCCGACGTCCTGCAGAGCGCCGGGCAGGCGGCAGCCTGGCTGCGGCGTTATGCCGAGGCTGCCCGGTACTACGACCGTGCGGTCGCCGCCGCGCCCGACAACCTCGACTACGCAGCTCAACGCGCCTACTACGAAATCAACTGGCACGGCGACCTCGCCCTGCTGCGCGAGGTCGTACGCCGCACCGAGGCGACGGACCTGCGCACGCGTCGGCAGTGGGCCTGGTCCCTCGCGCAGCTCGAGGGCCGATTCGACGAACTCGATCCGATCGTGGCGCAGTGGGCGCCGGAGATGTTCGAGGGCGGCAACGGGCTCAAGATTCCAAAGTCCGCGTTCGTTGCGTTCAATGCCTGGCTCCGGAGCGATCGCGGACGCGCGCGCTCGGCGGCGGCGGAGGCGCGGCGTGACCTCGAGCGCCAGCTTGCCGGCCGCAAGGACGCGGACCGGTTCGCCTCTTTTGGGGCGCTCCTGGCCGCGCTGGTGGGAGATGCGCCTGCCGCGCGTCGTTTGCTCGACGTCGAGGAACGCTACGCTCGCAGCATCAACGATGCGGTGCTCCTGAAAAGCGCCTCGAACACCCGTATGACGGTGATGCTGATGCTCGGCGAACGCGGCGAGGCGCTCGACGAGCTCGAGCAGGCGCTCGCCGACCCGGTCGGCGGCGGCGAGGTCGCCGACGCGGCCCAGGTCGCGATCGATCCAGTCTGGAAGGAGCTGCGCGACGATCCGCGCTTCAAGGACGTCATCGCGAAGCACCGGCCGAAGGATTGATCCTCCACAGGTGCTCGGCCGCGTCCAGTGAGGGTCCCGCGCAAACCGGGACACTCACGTCTCCTCTGCCGCTCGCGGGTTCGCGAGCGATGCGAGCCACGTCGGATCAGGCGTCGCGGCGCGACTCGAGGATCTCGAGCATCCGCGAACGCGCGCTGCTCGAGTGAATCAAGAGCACCAGCGCGTCGCCTGGCCGTGCCCAGTCGAGCGCCAGCAGCGCCGCATCGACCTCCGACGGACAGATCGGCACCGCGGCTGCTGGCAGACCCGTCTTCAGCAGCGCGCCCTGGATGATCGCGGGCACCTCGCCGGGCTGCCGCCCGCGCAGGTGGCCTTCGTCTTCCTTCACCACGATCAGGTCGGGCCTGAACTCGGTCGCCACGAGGGCGAGTTCCTCGATATCCGCATTCAGGCGGTTGCCGGCATGTCCCAGCAGCATGCCGATGCGGCCGTGCGGTGCGCGCAGTTGCTGCGCCACGCGCATCACGCCGCGCAAGCCGTCCGGATTGTGGGCGTAATCGAGGATGATCTTCACGCCGCCGATGTCGAAGCGCATGAGCCGGCCCGCGTTGTCGGCGAGGTCGCGGCCGAACGTCGCGAACACCTGCGCGATCGTCGCCGGCGGGACGCCGAGCTTCGTCGCGACGAGCGCCGCACCCGCGAGATTCTCGACGTTGTAGGTCGCGGTTCCGTCGACCGTCAGCGGCATGTCGTCGATGGCGCCCAGGTCGTGTTCGCGGCCCACTGACGACAGCCACATGTGAGCCGCGCGCACGCCGCACGTGGCGCCCTGCAGGGCACGATGCTGCACGAGCGCCGGATGATCGTAATTTCGCGCAAACCAGCCGATTGCCGGTTGCCAGCCCAGCCGTTGCCGGAGCACGCGGCTCTTTGCGCAGAGCAGCTCGTCGTCGGCATTCAGCACCAGCAGCCCGTCGCGGTCCAGCAGGTGGGCGATGCTGAGCTTCACGTCCGCGAGGCCCTCGAGGTCGTCGATGCCGTATTCGCCGAAGTGATCGGGACTGATGTTGGTGACGATGGCCACGTCCGCGCGATCTGCTGCGAGGCCGCGGCGCAGGATGCCGCCCCGGGCCGTTTCGAGGACGGCTGCTTCCACGCTCGTGTTGCGCAGGACGAGGCGAGTTCCAGCCGGACCCGAGTAATCGCCCGACGCCACCGGCTTGCGGTCGATGAAGACGCCGTCCGTGCAATTGAAGCCATCACGCCAGCCATGGGCCCGGGCGCAGGCAGCGACGAGTCGCACCGTGGTGGTCTTGCCGTTCGAGCCGGTGATGGCCGCGATCGGGATGGTGTGCAGCGCAGCCCACGGCACCGTGTCTGCCTTAGGTAGCGCATCGAGTGACCAGCTGTGGCTGCCCTTGCCCGCGCCAAGCGTCAGTGTCGTTTCGTCGAGCAGGTGACCGACGCGGCGTGCGCTCGCGGCCTCGATCAGCGTGACGATGTCCGGACGTCGTTCACTCGCAGCGCGTACTGCGAGCCTGGCAAGTGCGGCGTGTTCCTCCAGTACCGGTGGAATGACGTCGGCGGGATCCCTGGCGTCCTCTAGATAGTCCGCGAGCAGGTCGTCGGTCACGTTCACCCAGCGGACCGGATCACGCTCGAACACCGTCGCGCACAGTGCCCACTCGTTGAGTTCGGTCGCGGTGAAGAGCTGGTCGACGGGCGCCTGCAGCGCAAGGGACACGCCCGTGGCGTGCCGACGCGCGACGATCGCGGGCGCGAGCGGCGAGCCCGGTGAGGTCTGGTCCCAGCCCAGGTATCGACGTGCACGGTCCACACGCGCGTGCCAGCCGGACAACAGCGCGTCGTCGATCTCGAGGCCGACCGTCTCCAGCACCGCGCCGGTGCCAGCGAAGAACAGGTTCCCGCCCATCAGGCGACGCGAGTCGTCGAGGGGCAGGGCGTGCCCGGCGTTCAGTCTTCCGTCTCCGGCGCGATCCAGACGCCGCGCTCGTCACGAATGACCCCCGGCATGAGCTGTTCGGTGAGCTCACCGGCTTCGTGTGCGCTGATTCCCTCTTCTGCGTGAGGGGTGACGGGCGAGGGCCGCTTGACCGGCTGCTTGCCAGAAGCAGGAAGAGGTGAGGGCTTCCGTGCACCCTGCGTCGCACCCTTTGTGGTCTCTACCGCAGAGGCGGCAGCGGTGACGAGAGGAGACGCGCCGCTCGCCATGAAACCGCCGATGCCGGAATATCCCTCACCCGTACCACCGCCCTCGCCCGCACTTCGCGCGACCTCTCCTGCAGCGGAGGGAGACGTGGCGGACTTGTACTTGGTGATCTGCTTCCACGAGCGGATCAGCGCATCGGCGAAGATCAGCAACAGGTCGCCGGGCCGGCCCATGTCAAGCGCGGCGTCGATGGCCTCCTGTTCGTCGGGGATGATCGAGATCGCCGACGCCGGGACGCCGCGCGATTGCAGCTGCGCGGCCTGCAGTCTGGGCACTTCGTCCGGAGCGCGGTCGCGCAGGCTGTCGTCGCGGCGGCAGATGTAGTGATCGAAGCGGCCTGCGACCGCATCGGCGATCGCCCGGAGGTCTTCGTCGCGGCGGTCGCCCGGGCCGGCCAGCACGACGATGCGTCGTCCCGTCACGTCCAGGCGTTGCGCGAGGTCGGCCATCGCGGCGACCGCGTGTGCGTTGTGACCGTAGTCGAACAACACCTTGAACGGGTGCTCGTTGAACACGTTCATGCGGCCCGGCGCCTGGAAGAACGTCGAGTCGAACGTGCGCAGGCCGTGACGGATCGCATCGAGCTTGATGCCGAGCGAATACGCCATCGCCGCGGCGAACATCGCGTTCTGCACGTTGTGCATCGCGCGACCTTCGAGCGTCGCGGGAATCAGGTGCGTCCAGACCAGCGGGATGTGGCTGCCGCGGTCGTAGAGCGTGATCATCTGGCCATTGACGCCGGCCTCCAGTGCGCAGGCGCGGCCGCCCGCACGGATGTGTTCACGCACCAGCCCGTGCTGTGGATTGATCGTGACGTAACAGATGCTCTTGGCTTCGGTGTAACCCGACATCTTGAGCACCAGCGGATCGTCGGCATTCAGCACGGCGCAATCCTTCGCCACTTCGATCACGACGCGCTTCACGTCGGCCAGCTGGTCGAGCGTGTCGATGCCCTTGAGGCCAAGGTGATCCGACTGCACATTGAGCACCGCACCGACGTTCACCTCGGGCACACCCATGCCGGCACGCAACAGGCCGCCGCGCGCGGTTTCGAGTATCGCGATGTCGATCTGCGGATCGGCGAGCACCATGCGCGCAGACACTGGGCCAGTCATGTCGCCCTGCACCGTGCGCTGGCCGTCGATGTAGACGCCGTCGGTCGTCGTGAGACCCGGCGTGTAGCCCGCCATCTTGGTGATGTGCGCGAGCATGCGCGCCGTCGTTGTCTTGCCGTTGGTGCCGGTGAGCGCCGCAATCGGCACCCGCGTGGGCGAACCCGTGGGGAACAGCATGTCGATGACGGGACCCGCGACGTCGCGCGGGGTACCTTCGCTCGGCGCCACGTGCATGCGGAAGCCCGGCGCGGCGTTCACTTCGCAGATGCCGCCGCCGATCTTGCGATAGCTCTCGGTGATGTCGGTCGAAAGAAAGTCGACGCCGCCGACGTCGAGGCCGACGGCCTGCACGGCGCGCACTGCCATCTCGCGATTGTCCGGATGGATGACGTCGGTGACGTCCGTCGCCGTCCCGCCCGTCGACAGGTTCGCGGTCGAGCGCAGGTAGACGACCTGGCCCGGCGCGGGGATCGACTCCGGCGTCATGCCGGCCTTCTCCAGCATCTTGAGCGCCTGCGCATCGAGTTCGAGGCGCGTCAGCACCTTTTCGTGGCCGACGCCGCGGCGCGGATCCTGGTTCACGACCTCGGTCAGCTCGACGATGTTCCTGGCGCCGTCGCCTACGACGTGACCAGGCGTGCGGCGCGTGGCCGCGACGAGTTCGCCATTCACGACCAGCAGGCGGTGGTCCTCGCCTTCGAGGTACGTCTCGACGATCACCGACCGGGAATGTTCCTTTGCGACGCGGAAACCCTGCACGACTTCGTCTTCCGTCGTGAGCTTGATCGAAATGCCACGACCGTGATTGCCGTTGTACGGCTTGGTGACCACCGGGTAGCCGATACGGCGCGCGGCGCGGGCCGCCTGGCCTTCGGTCTGCACCAGTTCCTGCTGCGGCACGGGCAGGCCCAGCGTCGCGAGGATCTTGTTCGTCTCCTCCTTGTCGCTCGCGAGTTCGACCGCGATGTGCGACGTGCGGCCGGTGACGGTCGCCTGGATGCGCTGCTGGTAGCGGCCGTGACCGAGTTGCACCAGCGACTGGTCATTGAGGCGCAGCCAGGGGATGTCCCGGGCTTCTGCGGCGCGCACGAGCGACGCCGTCGACGGGCCCAGTGCACGCCGCTGCGCGAAGCGGATGAATTCGTCGCGCGCCTCGGGCCAGTTCCAGCCTTCGGGCACGCTGTCGCCAGGGCGGATCGCGTCGGGCAACAGCGAGCACAGCAGCCGGAGCGCGAGTTCGCCGGCCGCGATGCCTTCGTCACGCTGCGCGTATTCGTAGACGACCGTGTAGACGCCCGGCGCGCTGGCGCTGCGCGTCTTGCCGAAGGTGACGTGCTCGCCCGCGATGTTCTGCAGTTCGATCGCGACGTGCTCGAGCACGTGACCGAGCCAGGTGCCTTCGTCTTCGCGCATGCGGCGGAAGAAGCCGCCCGGCTCGCGATACGAGCAACCGTGTTCGGCGAGGCCGGGGAGCGCGGCCGCCAGCCCGTCTACGAACGAGTGGCCGAGCCGTCCCGTGGGCCAGTGCTCGAGATCGCCCAGGTCGAGTTCGAGCCGGATGACGGGGAAATGAGCGTAAAGCGAAGGCCCGACGTAAACGGACCGGTCCAGGATGCGCATTCCCGGCTTCCTCCCTGCCTGTGAAAACCTATTCTTTACGGACGACGAGCGATCCAGCCTGCGCCAGCCGCGTGTGCAGGTTGAATGTCGCGCCGGCGACGAGGATGTGCAGCTTGAGGCCCAGCAGGCACACCGGCTGTCCCTCATTCACCGCATCCATCGACGAGAACGAAACGTCGCTCGCGTCGACGATCGTGACGCCACCGCTGCCTTCCACCTCGACAGTCTCGTCGGGGCCGATGAAGGCCGCCGTGTCTTCGTCGAGACCGATGCCGATCGCAAACGGATTGTAGGCCAGCGCCGTCAGCAGGCGACCGAGCCGGTCGCGCTGGCGGAAGTGCTGGTCGATGATGAAGCGGTTGGTGAGGCCGAGGCCCGGGGCGAGCCGCACGCTACCGGAGATCACCGACGAGCCTTCGTCGCCAAAGGCGATCATGTGCTCGCTCAGGATGCTGGCACCTGCACTGGTGCCGCCGACGGTCACGCCGCTGGCATTGCGCAGGCGGATGAGCTTGGCGACGGGCGTGCCGCCGAGCAGCGTCGAGATGCGCAGCTGGTTGCCGCCGGTGAAGAAGATTCCCGTCGCTGCTTCGAGTCGCTCGAGCCGGCCAGGTTCGTGGCAGTCGCGCCGGGTGTCGAAGTCCATCGACGTTACGCGGGCGGCGCCGATGTCGCGGAACAGTTTCTCGTAGCGTGGCCCGGTCTCGGTGAGGCGGCTCGCCGTCGGTATGACGACGATGTCGGCGTCACGACCACCGGACACATTGACGAACCGCTCGAGGATGTGGCGGTCGTTCTCTTTGTTCTCGGCGCCGCCGATCGGGATGATCCAGCCGCGGGTTCCGCCTTCCGGGACGATGCTCGGCAACGTGCTGCTCCTA
>JAOUGW010000060.1 GCA_029865465.1 Gammaproteobacteria bacterium | reverse complement strand
TTTTTCGAGGCGGGGCGCGGCGTTGCGCGATATTGCCCACACTGGCATCACGGTGACGGAAGCGGTTGGCGCGGACCTGCCGATCGTCCGTTTGCCGACGGCGACGACGGGTTTCGTCGGCCGCGCGTTGCGCGGCCCTGTCAACCGTCCAGTGCGCGTGCGCAACTACGCCGAATACCAGCAGGTGTTCGGCGGGCTCTGGCAGCCGAGCATGTTGTCTTACGCCGTCGAGCAGTACTTCGACAACGGCGGCCGAGAAGCGGTCATCGTGCGCGTCGTGAACGGCGGCGCCCCAGCCACCATCAGCCTGCCTTGTGGCGACGAAAAGCTGGTGCTCGAAGCCCTCAGCCCCGGCACTCGCGAAATCCTGCGGGCGTCTGTCGACTACGACAACATCGCACCCGGCGAGGACGACCGCTTCAACCTGGTGCTGCAGCGTGTGCACGCGCTCGGCTCCGAGCAGATCGAGGACCAGGAGATCTTTCGCCGGCTGTCGACCGAATCGGGCACGACGCGATTCATCGCCTCGGCGCTGCAGGAATCCCTGCTGGTGCGGGTGCGAGGCTCCGTGCCGAGCGCACGTCCGGACCGCACGTTCCGTGCGGGCGCGCGTCACCCGATCGGTTACGTCGATTCGAATCCCGATGGCGACGATGGCGCGCCGCTCACGGATTACGACCTGATCGGCTCGGCCGAACGCGGCACCGGCCTCTTCGCCTTGCGCGATGTCGAGGACCTGCATTTCGTCTGCATACCGCCGCCGGCGCGCGATCGCGACATCGGGCCTGGCGTGCTGCTCGTCGCGGCGCAGTTCTGCCGCGATCACCGCGCGCTGCTCGTCGTCGATCCGCCCGCCGGATGGCACACGGCCGATGAGGCACTGCGGGGCCTGCGCGAGCTCGCGTTCCAGAGTGATTCCGCGTTCATCTGTTTCCCGCGCGTGCAGGCGTTCGACCGGCTGCGTGGCCGCTACGAGCCTTTCGCCAACAGCGGCTCGGTCGCCGGTTCGCTTGCGCGCATGGATTCGCACGCATCGCCCTGGGACGGCCTGCCCGACGAGCAGATCCTGCTGCGCCCCGGCACCCGCCCGCTGCTGATGCTGACGGATGCCGACTGTCAGAGACTCTCGGCGCAGGGCGTCAACCCGCTGCACGCCGTCCGTGCCAGCGTTGCCAGCACGGCACAGCTCAAGACGCTGGCGCGCGGCACGGGCGCGGGCCCCGAGAGTTCGCTGCTCACGTTCCGTCGGCGGCAGTTGCTGACCATCAACAGCATCGAGAGCGGCACGCGCTGGGCCCGCTTCGAGGGGCGCGACCGCAACACCTGGTCGCGCCTCGGACGGCAGGTGCATGCCTTCCTGCTCGGACTGGCTGCGAGCGGCGCTTTCGGCAAAGGCGCCGACGCGCAGCACTTCGCGGTCGTCTGCGACGAACGCGTCAACACGGCAGACGACCTCCGGAATGGCGTGGTGCATTGCCTGGTCTCGTTTCCCACGCCGCGCAGCGGCGAGCATCGCTCGTTCCTGTTCACCCATCGACTCGAGGGCAGCACCGTGCGGGCCGTGAACCCGCGGCAGTTGCCGCCGGGCACGCGCTTCACCGTGCGCGAGCCGTCGCGTCCCGCGCCCGATGGTTCGCTCGAAGACACCGCGCCGCGCCGGACGCTGGCGCAGGAGTTGTTCGCGCCGGCGCCGGACCAGCGGCCCGCCGTGGCTTCAGGCGCCCTGCGCCCCGAAGCCGCCGCCGCCCGGCGTCTCGATCTGAATCTCATCGCCCGGCTCTACGGCGAGCCCGAACGTCGCGGCGACCGTTTCTGAGTCGGCGCGGCCGCGCCGCCTGACCGTGTTACGCCCGGGCGCCCCGGGCGCGCCTCCCTCGAGACCGAACGGCGCGATGCGCCGATGATTGGCGAGCACGTTCGCCGTCATCGCCTCCAGGAATTCCACGCGCCGCACGAGCCCGTCGCCGCCGCGGTGCCGGCCTGCGCCGCCGGAGCCGCGACGAATCGAGAACTCGCGCAGCAGCACGGGGAACCGCGTCTCGAGCACTTCGGGATCGGTCAGCCGCGAGTTCGTCATGTGCGTCTGCACGCCGCTCGCGCCGTCGAATTCCGCACCGGCCCCTGCGCCACCCGCGATGGTTTCGTAGTACTGGTAGCGCTCGTTGCCGAACGTGAAGTTGTTCATCGTGCCTTGCGCGGCGGCCTGCAGTCCCAGGGCTCCGTACAGCGCATCGACGATGCACTGCGACGTTTCGACGTTGCCCGCGACCACCGCCGCGGGCGCGACCGGATCGAGCATCGAGCCGTGCGGCACGAGTATGGTCAATGGCCTCAGGCAACCAGCGTTGAGCGGGATCGGTTCGTCGATCAGCGTGCGGAACACGTAGAGCACCGCCGCTGTCGTGACGGCAAGCGGCGCGTTGAAATTGTTCGACTGTTGCGGCGACGTGCCGGCGAAGTCGACGGTGGCCGTGCCGGCTTGCGGCTCGACGGCGATCCGCACGGCAATCACCTGGCCATTGTCCAGCTCGTAGCGGAAGCTGCCGTCGCGCAGCCGGCGGATCGCGCGGCGCACGCAGCGTTCGGCGTTGTCCTGCACGTGGCGCATGTACGCGAGCAGCGTGGCGCCTCCATGGTCCGCCGCGGCGCGCCGCAGCTCGCGCTCGCCACGGGAATTGGCTGCCAGTTGCGCCCGCAGATCCGCCAGATTCTGTGCGAAGTTCCGTGCAGGCCACGGGTTGTCGCAGAACAACTGGCGCAGCCGCTCTGCGTCGAGCGCTCCGTCGCGCATGATGCGCGTCGGCTCCACCAGCGCGCCTTCGTCGGCGATAGTGCGGCTGTCCGGCGGCATTGAGCCGGGCGAGATGCCGCCCACGTCGGCGTGGTGCGCACGCGAGGCCGTGAAGAATTCGAGGCGGGCGCCACTTGCGTCGAAGACCGGCGAGACGACCGTCATGTCGGGCAGGTGGGTACCGCCGGCGTACGGCGAGTTCACGAGGTAGGCATCGCCGGCGCGCAAATCGCCGCCGAACGTGTCGAGCACGGCGGCCACGCTCGCGCCCATCGATCCCAGGTGCACCGGCATGTGCGGCGCATTGGCCACGAGGTTGGCCGTCGCATCGAAGATCGCGCACGAAAAATCGAGGCGCTCCTTGATGTTGACCGAGCTGGCCGTGTGTTGCAGTACCGCGCCCATCTGCTCCGCGACGTGCATGAACAACGCGTTGAACACTTCGAGTCGCATCGGATCGGGCCCGGTGGCGGATGCATCCGGGTGACCGATGCCCCGTGCGGACTGCGACCGGTTCAGGACGACCAGGCCGCTCGATGCGACGTGGCCCGCCCAGCCGGGGGCGATCCAGCTCGTCGCACCGTCCTCACAGAGCAGCATCGGGCCGGTCAGCTGGGCGCCCGGTGAGAGATCGCGCCGTGCGACGACCGGCACCGTGCGCAAAACGCCCTCGATCCATACCGAGGCGTTCGCAGCCGGCGTCGGAGCGTCGGCGGGCAACGGATCCTTGCCGGCGGCCACGTTCGGTGCCGCCGTCACGCGCTCGATGGCTTCGGCCATGACCGAGCCGATGACCAGCGGCGCCGTCTCGTCGGCAAAGCCATAGAGCCGGGCGTGTGCCTCGAAGAATGCGGCGCGCAATGCGTCAGCAGGCCGCCAGGGCAGCTCGAGCGTGGTGTCGGAGCCCGCGAGCCGCACGTGCGCAGTGGTTCGCATCTCGACGAGCGACCCGGCGATGCCCTGGCGCAACAGGTCAGCACGCGCGTCGGTTTCGAGAGCATTCAGTGTCTGTCTGCCGGCGGCCAGCCCCGCCGCATCGAGTGCGGCCTCGACCGTGCGGCGGCGTATCGCGCGACGACCGGTCAAGCCGATGCCATAAGCGGACAGCACGCCCGCCAGCGGGTGCAGCAACACTTCGTCGCCACCGAGCAGCCCGGCCACGGCGCAAGCATGCTGTCCCGCCGCGCCGCCAAAGGCGAGGAGGCCGAAGCGTGCCGGGTCCTCCCCGTGGTGCAAGGCCAGCTCGCGGATCGCGTTGGCCATGCGCGCGCAGGCGACCTGCAGGAAGGCTTCGGCCAGGGCTTCCACGCTGTACCCGGCTCCAGATTCTGCGCTGGCCGCGGCGCACAACTCGGCCAGCCGTGCGCGCGAGGCAGCCGGGTCGATCGCTCGATCGCCCGTCGGGCCGAAGACTCGTGGAAAGCGATCCGCCGGAATGCGTCCCAGCACGACGTTGCAATCCGTGATCGTTGCGGGGCCGTTGCGGCGGTAGCACGCCGGTCCGGGATCGGCGCCGGCAGAGGCGGGACCCACCTGCAGGCGGCCGTCGGCGAACCGCAGCACCGAACCGCCGCCCGCGGCGATCGTGGTGATGTCGACCAGCGGGGTCTGCAACCGCACCCCGTCGATCTCGGCGGCGAACCGCCTGGGGATGTCGCCGGTGGACAGGCTGACGTCCGTCGACGTGCCGCCCATGTCGAAGCCGATCAGCCGGCGCGGGCCTTCGGCGGTACCGGCGGCAATCATGCCGACCACGCCTCCGGCGGGACCCGACAAGACGCCGTTCACGCCGCGAAAGCCCGCGGCGTCGACGAGCCCGCCGTTGCTCTGCATGAAGGCGACGGTCGCGTCGCCGTGCGCCGCGCGCAGGCTTGCGCGGAAACTCTGCGTGTAGCGCAGGAGAATGGGCGAGAGGTAGGCGTCGGCCACGGTCGTGTCACCGCGCGCCACGAAGCCGAGCAGCGGTGCGGCAGCGTGCGACGCGATCACCTCTGCGAATCCCGCTGCGCGTGCGATCGCCGCGGCCCGGATCTCGTGGGCCGGATGCCGGAAGCCGTGCAGGAACGCAATGGCAACGGCTTCGATACCCGCTGCCCGCGCCGCTGACAGCGCGCGGCCGAGCGCGTCTTCATCCAGTGGAGTCAGCACCTGTCCATGGGCATCCAGGCGCTCGGGAACTTCGACCACCTCCCGGTAGAGCGGCGATGGGCGACGGATGGCGCGCGCGAAGATGTCGGGCCGATCCTGGTACCCGATCAGCAGCGCGTCGCGCATGCCCTGCGAGGTGACCAGGAGCGTCGGTGCACCCGCGCGCTCCAGCAATGCGTTGGTGGCGACGGTCGTGCCGAGCCGCACCGAGGTCACGCGACGGCCGCAGGCACCGCCGTGCTGGTCGAGCAGCAAGCCGATGCCGCGCAAGGCCGGGTCGGCCGGTCGATGCGGGTCCCGCGACAGGACCTTGCAGGTGTGCAGTGAACCATCCGGCGCGGTGCCGACGACATCGGTGAACGTGCCGCCGCGGTCCACGGCGAACGCCCAACCGACCCTTGCGCGTTGTGCAGTGTGGGGCAATCGCAACCGACTCCGGTTCGGCGTCAACGCTCGATGGACCATGGCTCACGGATGCCTCATCCGGGCCAGCGAACATTCTGTCAGATCAGCCGTCCGACGCGTGCGGACCTGGGCGGTCGCGGCTCTGCCCGGTACCCGCGGCCGCGCCGGCGGGACGGGCAACGACAGGACGCGTGGCATGATGTGAGCCATCATGCCCAAGCCTGTCGGTCCTGCCCGGCCTGCACCGTCCGCGAGCGCACCCGCCGATGTCGCCGAGCGCGACCGCCGGATAGCAGCGATCATCGGGGTCGTGCGCGGGATTCCTCGTGGCCGGGTGACGACGTACGGCTCCGTCGCGGCTCGCGCGGGACTCCCGCGCCAGGCACGACTCGTCGGCAAGGTGCTTGCCGGCTTGCCACGCGATAGCGGGGTGCCGTGGCAGCGAGTCGTCGCAGCCGGCGGGCGCATCGCTTTTCCGCCAGGCTCGCCCGCGCGCGGGCGGCAGATTTCCCGGCTGCGTGCCGAAGGCATTGATGCTGCACGCGGCCGCGTGGACCTCGTCCGGCACGGCTGGGGCGCAGCCGCGGGTGACCTCGACCAGTTGCTGTGGTCTGGCGAATGAGACCCAGGCCGCGTTACGCAGTGCGCGAAAGCCTTATCATGCATGGCATGCCGACTGGAGCACTTCCCGGATGACCGAGCGATACGTCGTATTTTCACATGGCAAGGACAGCGAGCCGTGGGGCAGCAAGATCGCAGCCATGGCCGAGATCGCGCGCGAGGAGGGGTTCCACGTCGAATCCGTCGACTATCGCGGCATCGAGGATCCGCAGTCGCGGGTGACGCGGCTGCTCGCGTTCTGCAAGGACCTGCGCGGATCGCTGGTGCTCGTCGGTTCTAGCATGGGCGGGTACGTGTCGGTGGCGGGCTCCTCGCTGCTGCAGGCGCGCGGCATGTTCCTGCTGGCCCCGGCGCTATACATGCCCGGCTACGAGAAATTCAGCCCGCGACCCGCACACTGTCCGACCACCATCGTCCACGGCTGGCGCGACGAGGTGATCCCGGTCGACAACAGCATCCGTTTCGCGAAGGAACAGAAAGCGACGTTGCACGTCGTCGATTCAGACCATCAACTGCTCGACCAGATCCGTGCGATCAACCACTTCTTCGCGTACTTCCTCTTTCAGATCGACGAGTTCCACTGAGGGAAGGGGATAGGGGTTAGGGGTTAGGGGTTAGTCGGAGGCGCAGTTGCGGCATCCAGGTCCGCTGCAACTCCGACTAACCCCTAACCCCTAACCCCTATCCCCTTCCTATAGAATCCCGGCATGGGCCCGTGCCCGGGGGGACCACTATGTCTGCTGCCGCCAGATTGTCTTTCGCTGCCTTCGCGCTGTCGCTGCTGGTCGCGTGCGGGTCACCCGCGCCGGACCCCGCGGACGATTCCGCAGGCGAAGCGGAAGCCAGGGAACTCGGCCGGGATACGGACAAGACGGTGCTGGACGACATGATCCAGACCGAGGACAGGGCGCGTGACGTGGAAGGCGTGACCATGGACGCCAAGCGCGACCTCGACGAGGCGATCGACGCCCAGACGGGCGGTGCGGGCGACGAGTCGGGCGGCAACTAGCTCCGCGCCGCAACCGCGGCGGAGCGAGACCATGCAGCGTATCCCCGAACCCGAACTCATGGACGAGGCCGAGCAGGCACGTGCCTATGCGATGGCCGACTTCGCCGAGCCCAATGCACGCTTCGTCAGCTATTTCGAGACGGAGTTCCCCGACCTGCAGGCAGGCGCGGTGCTGGACCTGGGCTGCGGCCCGGGTGACATCGTGCTGCGCCTGGCTACCCGCCGTGCCGGACTCACCGTGCATGGCATCGATGGCTCGGCGGCGATGCTGCGGTTTGCCAGCGAGAGCCTGCACGAAGCGCCCGCGCTCGGCGGCCGGGTGCAGTTCATAGAGGGACTGCTGCCGGGCGCCATGCTGCCGTTGCCGGGCTACGACGCCGTCGTCAGCAACAGCCTGTTGCACCACCTGCACGATCCGGGCGTGTTCTGGCGCGCCGTGCGCGAAGCGGGCCTCCCCGGCGCAGCAGTGCTGGTGATGGACCTGTTCCGCCCGCAGTCGCGGGCCGCGGCGCAGGCCATCGTCGACCAGTACGCCGCGACCGAACCCGACGTGTTGCGGCAGGATTTCCTCGCGTCGCTCTGTGCCGCCTTCGAGCCCGGAGAAGTTCGCGCGCAACTGCGTGAGCACGGCCTCGATGGCTTGAGCGTCAGGACGGTCTCCGACCGGCATCTGCTCATCTCGGGCCGACTGCCGCAGCGATGAGCGATTTCTCCGCGTTCGAACGGCTCGCCCTGCCGATCGTCCGCGGGCTGGTCGCCCTGTGGGTGCGGCCATCGGTGCTGCCGGACGACGCGAAAGCGCGGCTCGCGACCGGCCGCGTTCCCGTGTACGCGCTCGAAAAGCGCAGCGTGATCGATCTCGCCGTGCTCGAGTACGTCTGCCGCGAGCGAGGCTTGCCGGACCCGCACCTGCCGGTTGGCGCCAAGGCCGTGCTGCCCGATTCGTTGATCTTCCTGGAGCGTCGCACCGGTCTGTTCGGGCAGCGCATCGATCGTCGCATGCCCGAGGCGCTGCGCGCGCTGACGGCCGCGGCGGGCGAGGACATCACGTTCGACCCCGAGCTGATTCCGGTGAGCCTGTTCTGGGGCCGCGCCCCGGATCGTGAGCGCACTTGGTTCCGGCTGCTGATCGCCGAGGACTGGGACATCGGCGGGCGCTTCCGCAAGTTCCTCTCGCTGCTGATAAACGGCCGCAACCTGCTGGTGTTGTTCGGCGAGGTCATGCCGGTGCAGACCGCAATGTCGGAGACGCGCGGCATGCCGCGCGGCCCGCGCCGGACGTGGCGCCAGCTGCGCATGCAGTTCCGCAACCAGCGCGCGGCGACGATCGGGCCTGATCTCTCGCACCGGCGCACGATCGTGACCGAGGTGCTGCGCACGCGGGCCGTGCGCGATGCCGTGCGCCAGGACGCCCGCGACAAGCAGATGTCGCGCCGCGAAGCACTGCGGGTTGCGCGCGGCTACGCCTATGAAGTTGCAGCCAACTACTCGCACGCGTTCGTAGTCTTCCTCTCCGGCCTGCTGGGCCGGCTCTGGAACCGGCTCTACGACGGCGTCGAGCTCGCCAATTTCTCGAGCCTGCAGGCCGTCGACGAAGGCAGCGAAATCGTCTACGTGCCGTGCCACCGCAGCCACATGGACTACCTGCTGCTGTCGTACGTCGTCTACCACAAGGGTTATGCGGTGCCGCACATCGCGGCCGGCATCAACCTCAACATGCCGGTCATCGGCTCCTTGCTGCGACGGGGCGGCGCGTTCTTCCTGCGCCGCAGTTTCAGCGGCAACGCGACCTACTCGGCCGTGTTCTCCCGCTACGTCGGCGCGATGATGGCGCGCGGCCACTCGATCGAATATTTCATCGAAGGCGGGCGCAGCCGCACGGGACGCCTGCTGCAACCCAAGACGGGCATGCTCGCGATGACCGTGCGCGCTTACGTGCGCAAGCCGGTGCGCCCCGTCGTGTTCGTGCCGGTCTATTTCGGCTACGAGCGGCTCGTCGAAGGCCGCACCTACATCGGTGAGCTCTCCGGACGCCCGAAGGAGAAGGAATCGGTCGTCGGCATGCTGCGCACGCTGCCCGAACTGCGCAGCCGCTTCGGCAAGGTGTACGTGAGCTTCGGCGAGCCGCTGCCACTCGACGACCTGCTCGAACGCTACGTGCCGGGCTGGGACCGGCAGCGGCCCGTGACGGACGACAAGCCGGCCTGGTTGTCGCCGCTTTGCGTCGACCTGGCCCGCCAGATCATGACGCGCATCAACGCCGCCGCGTGCGTGACGCCGGTCAACCTGATGGGCACGGTGCTGCTCGCGACGCCGCGGCAGCGCATGGGCGAGGCCGACCTGGCCCGTCAGCTCGAGCTGTATGCGTCGCTGCTGCGGCAGGCGCCGTATTCGCCGCGCGTCTGGGTCACGCCGCTCGATGGCCAGTCGATGATCCGGCACTGCGATTCGCTGCGCATGCTGTACCGGCAGTCGCATCCGCTCGGCGACATCGTCGGCATGCCCGAATCGACCGCCGTGCTGTCGAGCTACTACCGCAACAACGTCCTGCACCTGCTGCTGATGCCTTCGTTGCTGGCGAGCGCCTTCCTCAACAATGCTTCCGTGCGGCGGGTCGACCTGCAGCGACTGGCGGGCCGCGTCTATCCGTACGTCGCGGACGAGTACTTCCTGCACTGGCGCGAGCACGAACTGCCGGCAGTGGTCGATGAGCTGCTCGAGGACCTGCTGAACCACGGCCTGCTCACGGCCTCCGACGACCGCAGCGAGTGGCGGCGCCCGGCCGCCGAGTCGAGCGAAGCCGTGCAGCTTTCGGTGCTGGCGCGCATCAGCGTGCCGATCCTCGAACGCTACTACCTTTCGATATCCCTGCTGCTGCGCGCGGGCAGCGGACGCCTGACCCAGGAAGCGCTCGAGCGGCAGTGCCAGCTCACCGCGCAGCGCATGGCGATGCTGTACGAACTCAATTCACCCGAGTTCTTCGACCGCGCGCTGTTCGGAAATTTCGTCGAGCGCCTGCGCGCGCGCAACGTCGTGAGCGAGGCCGCGGAGGGCAGGCTCGTCTTCGACGCGCAGGTGCTGCAGGCGGTCGCCGCGGACGCGCAGTTCGTGCTGCACGAGCAGATCCGCAACTCAATCCTGCAGGTCGTGCACCGTTGAGCCGGCGCAGCTGTCCCTCAGTCATCCCGCGGGACTCTTTCGGCACCAGACGGCACCTCAGTCCTCAAACTTCTTCTGGCGCAGCACCTTCACTCTGCCGCGCTGCGTCTTGCCCTCGAGGCGCTTCACCTTCGATGCCCGCGTCGGCCTGGTCTTGCGCCGTGGCTTGGGCTCGACCAGCGCTGCCAGGATCATCGTGCGCAGCCGCTCGAGCGCATCCGCGCGATTCTGCTCCTGCGAACGCAGGCGCTGCGCGTCGATGACGATCATTCCCGCGTCGGTCATGCGGCGTCCCGCGAGCAGCTTCAATCGCGCGCGTGCGTTCGGCCAAAGGCCGTCCCATGCGGCCGAATCGAAACGCAGTTCGACGGCGTTGGACACCTTGTTGACGTTCTGGCCGCCCGGTCCCGATGCCCGCACGGCGCGGAACTCGATCAGGTCGTCCGGAATGGCGAGGGATGCGCTGATTTCGAAGGGCACGGCCGGCGATCAGTCGCGCGGAGCGACGGGCGAGGCGGGCGCCATCTCGACTCGGATCTCGCGCTGCGCCACCGGGATCGTCACGCCATTGTCCTTGAACAACCGCCAGATGCGGCGGTTCACGTCGGACCGCACGTTGTTGACGCCTTCCTGCGGGTCCGGAATCCAGAACCGCAGTTCGAGCTCGATGCCGTGGTCGCCGAAGCCCATCAGGCGCGCGACCGGCGCGGGATCGCGGAGGATGCGGGGATGGCCCTCGGTGGCCTGCAGCAGCAACCGCATCGCGAACTCGGGGTCGTCCTTGTAGCTCACGCGGATCGGCAGCTTCAGCCGCACCTTCGGATCCGTGTAGCTCCAGTTGATCACGGGGTTCGTGATCAGGTTCTGGTTGGGAACCAGCGTCTCGACGCCGTCGCGATCGCGCACGACGACGTAGCGTCCGCGCAGTTCCTCGACCCACCCGAAGCCTTCCGTCGCCGTGCCCGTGGTGCCGGTGAAGCTGATGACGTCGCCCGGCTTGATCGAGCGGTCCATCAGCAGCACGAAGCCGCTGACGAAGTTGGCCGCGATGCTCTGCAGGCCGAAGCCGAGGCCGATGCCGATGGCGCCCGTGAGCACGTTCAGCGTCGTCAGGTCGAGTCCGGCCGCGTTCAGCCCGACGAGCACGGAGAGGCCGACCAGGAACGCCTGCATGAACTTCGCGATGCCGATGCGCATCGTCGGGGCAAGCGCGTCGAGCTTGAGCACGTGGCGCTCGAGCCAGCGCGAGACCCACAGCGCCAGCAGCACGAAGACGCTGACGGTGACCAGCAGCTTCATGACCGACCAGACGGAGATGCGCGTCTTGCCCGCCTGCATGCCGATGCCGTCGAGGACGCGGATGACCTCGTCGCCCCAGCCCAGCAGGTGCAGCGACAGGAAGATCCAGATCACGCCGGTGATCGCGGCGCCCCAGCCCTTGAGCCGGGCGCGGGTACCGAGCGACACGTGCAGCACGTAGAGGACGACCCGGATCAGCAGCAGCAGCCCGACCAGCTGCACCGCCACGTCGACCATGTCGGCCCGCTGTCCCGCTGCGTGCAGCAGTCCGTCGGCTGCGGCCAGGATCACGAGGGTCAGGGCCGGTGGCGCGCCGATGAAGAGCAGTTCGCGCAAGCGGTCGGGCAGGTTCTCGGGCTCCGGCGCGACCATGATGTGCGACCGGGCGTGGACCGCGGCCCACCAGCCGAGCAGCAGCGCGCCGCCGATGACGACCAGCTGCAGGAAGTTATCGGGCTGTAGCAGGTTTGCGAGGGCGTCGCCGACCGTCTGCAGTTGGCTTCTCATCCCGTCACGCGTTGAGGTCCGGGATCAGCTGGCTCTCGAGGCGAGCGATCTGGTCCTTCAGCATGAGCTTGCGTTTCTTCAGTCGACGCAGCTGGACCTGGTCGACGTAGAGGTCGAGTTGCAGGCGATGGATCACGTCGTCGAGATCGCGATGCTCGATGCGCAGGCCCCGCAACCGGTGCAGGTTCTGGAACGTCTCGGTGTCGACGTTGTCCGTCTGTTCAGCCATCGCGGGGCGCTGTTCGTGGTCCGGTACGGGGCGGATACTTTAGCCCCCGGCCGTGCAAAAAGGGAGCTAGTCCAGCCCGATGGTCTCGACGCGCTGCCCGAACATCACGACGAACCCCTGCTGCCGGGTATTGCCGTCGAGGGTGTAATCGAAGAGGTACGTGCGCTCGAACGCCAGCCGCCCGCCGGCGGCCCGCACGACCCTGATCGACCGGAACACGACGGTCCCGTCGAGCAGGATGCCGCCGGTCGCGACGCACGTCTCGCGGGCCGCGTCGTTGGCCCGCTCACGTGCCCCGAGCGCGTCGTGCCAGAACAGCACGAAGCCGCTGAAGGCGATGCACAGGAGCAGCAGGCTCCACGAGAGTTCCACGGCGGACGAGGCTCAGAACAGCTTGTGCCAGTGGCGGGAGGCGTCGCCGAACGCCAGGAAATGCGGGTTCAACAGGGTGTCGCGCTCGTTGTAGCGCAGGGGCAGGCCGTCCAGCGTCGTCACCGACCCGCCGGCCGCCTCGACCACTGCCTGCGCGGCCGCCGTGTCCCATTCACAGGTCGGACCCAGGCGCGGGTAGAAGTCGGCCGTGCCTTCGGCGACCAGGCAGAACTTGAGCGAACTGCCCATCGGCCGCATCTCGTGCGGACCAATCCGTTCGAGCACGCCGTCGAGCGAATCGCCGCGGTGCGACCGGCTGCCGACGATCACCAGCCGGTCCGCGGCGGGGCGACGCACCTGGATGGAACGGGCCTTTTCACCCGCGTGTGCGACGAATGCACCCATGCCTGCGGCCCCGTAGTACACGAGGTTGAGCACCGGTGCCGACACGACGCCGAGGACGGGCTTATGGTCGCGGATCAGCGCGACGTTGACAGTGAATTCGCCATTGCGGTTGATGAATTCCTTGGTGCCGTCGAGCGGATCGATCAGCCAGAAATCGCACCATTGGTGCCTGACCGACGGCGCATGCTCGTCCGCCGACTCTTCCGAGAGCACGGGGATTTCCGGCGTGAGCCGGCGCAGCCCGGCGCTCAGGATGTCGTGCGCAGCGCGGTCTGCGCGCGTGATCGGCGACTCGTCGGACTTGTATTCGACTTCGTGTCCCGACGCGTACACCTCGAGGATCGCGGTGCCGGCGGCGTCGACGAGCCGCAGGACTTCGGGCAGCAGCGACGCAGGGTCGCGGATTACGGCAGCGTTCAAGCTCATCTCCCGGTGACGGACGGCCGTATCATACCGGCCCCGTCCACCAGTCTGCGTCGCGAGGGCGCCTCCCCGCCGATGTCCGACTTCCCGATCCCCGACTGGTCCCGCATCGACGTCGTGTGCCTCGACATGGACGGCACCGTGCTCGACCTGCATTTCGACAACCTGTTCTGGCTGGACGTCCTGCCGCGGCGCTGGGGCGCGGCGCGCAGCCTCGATTTCGACGCGGCCATGGCGCAGCTCAAGCCGCGCTTCGACGCGAAGCGCGGCACCCTCGACTGGTACTGCGTGGATCACTGGAGCGACGAGCTCGGGCTCGACATTCCCGCGCTCAAGCACGAGTTCCGCGACGAGATCCGCTACCTCGAGGGCGCCGCGGACTTCCTCGACCTGCTGCGTGGCCTGGGCAGGCGCGTGCTGCTCACGACCAACGCCCATCCGATCAGCCTGCGGGTGAAGGACTCGCAGACGCAGTTGTCGCGGCACTTCGACGAGCTCGTTTCCTCGCACGAATTCGGCGTGCCCAAGGAAGATCCCGGGTTCTGGGCGGAACTCGAGCGCAGGCACGGTGTGCCGCTCGCCAGGACGCTGTTCGTGGACGACAGCGCGGCCGTGCTGCAGGCCGCGCGCCGGGCGCAGGTGGCATGGATCTACCAGGTGCTGCAGCCGGACTCGACGCGTCCGCCGCATCCCCCGGTCGCCGGCATCGCCGGCGTGCGCAGGCTGGCAGACCTGCGCGATTCGGTCCTGGCTCAGCTCCCCGCAGGCACCGGGCCGGGATCGCCGCCGCCCTGAGGCGCGCCGGCGCTTTCGCCCTGCGGGCCGCCCGAGCGTCCGCGTCCGCCGCGACGGCGGCGCTTGCGGGGACCACCGTCGGCGGTGGCTGCGCCATCGCCGGCCGGGGCTCGATGAGGCGCTGCGGATTCGCCGCCGCCGCTGCTCGATGCAGCAGGACTGGCCGGTCTTGCGGCGGGGCGCGGCGCCTGGCTTTCGCGCCGGGGCGGACCACCGCTGCCGCCGCTGCGACTGCGTCCACCGCCGCCACTACTGCGCGGAGGCCCGCTGCGTCCACCGCGGCCCCCGCCACCGCTGCCCCCGCGCGAACCACCACCCGGGCCGTTGAAGCGACGGCGCTCGTAGCGCGGCACGGTGATCTCGGCGAGCAGTTCCTGCGCCACCGGGGCGACGGCAATCTTGCGGCCGATGTAGTCCTCGATGTCCGGCAGCGACTGCACGTAGTCCTCGCAACCGAGGCTGATCGCATCGCCTTCGGCGCCCGCGCGCGCGGTGCGGCCGATGCGGTGCACGTAGTCTTCCGGGTCCTGCGGCAGGTCGTAGTTGAAGACGTGGCTGACGTCGGGGATGTGCAGGCCGCGCGAGGCCACGTCGGTGCCGATCAGGATCGCGAGCTCACCGCTGTGGAAGTCGCGGATCATGCGCAGGCGCTTGTTCTGCGGTACGTCGCCGGAGATCGCTTCG
>JAOUGW010000059.1 GCA_029865465.1 Gammaproteobacteria bacterium | reverse complement strand
TGAGCGACGCGTACTTCTTCGCGCCGTACTGCACGTACGGGCCGAAACGGCCCACCGCCACCTTGATCGGGTAGCCGTCTTCCCAGGGCCCAAGCGTGCGCGGCAGCTGGAACAACTCGAGCGCCAGGTCGAGCGTGAGGTCGTCCATGTGCTGGCCCGGCTTCAGGCTCGCGAACTTCGGCTTCTCCTCGTCGTCGCGCGTGCCGATCTGCGCAAATGCGCCGAAGCGGCCGTAACGCACGCTCACGGGGCGGCCAGAGACCGGGTCGATGCCGAGCGGGCGTTCCATCGCGACGTCCGAGCGAGTGACATTCTCGGAGACGTCGTCGACCTGCTGCTTGAGGTCATCCCAGAAGCGCTCGAGCATCGGCAGCCAGTCTTCCTCGCCGCGCGAGATGTTGTCGAGTTCGTCTTCCATCCCGGCCGTAAAGCCGTAGTTGACGTAGCGCTCGAAATTGCTGGTAAGGAACCGGCTCACGATCTTGCCGAGGTCCGTCGGGATGAAGCGCTTGTTCACCAGCTCGCAGTACTTCTTGTAGAGCAGCGTCTGGATGATGCTGGCGTAGGTCGAAGGACGGCCGATGCCGTGCTCTTCGAGCGCCTTGACCAGGCTCGCCTCGGAGTAGCGCGGCGGCGGCTCGGTGAAGTGCTGTTCGGTGTCGATCGCGAGCAACCGCACCTTGTCACCTTGCTCGAGGGCGGGCAGCAGGCGGTTCTCGTCGTCGTCCGGGTTCAGCGAGACGTCGTCGAAGCTTTCGCGGTAGACCGCGAGGAACCCCGGCGACAACAGCGTCGAGCCGTTGGCGCGGAACATGTTGCCCGGGCCGGCGGCGAGATCGACGGCGACAGTGTCGAACACGGCGGCTTCCATCTGGCTCGCGACGGCGCGGCGCCAGATCAGCGTGTAGAGCTTGTGCTCGTCGGCCTCGATCCTGCCGGCGAGCTCCTCGGGCGTGCGTGCAGCCGACGTCGGTCGCACGCCTTCGTGCGCTTCCTGCGCGTTCTTCGACTTCGTCCTGTAGACGCGCGGCGTGCCGGGCAGGGCGGCGGCGCCATACAGCTTGCCGATGACGCTGCGGATCTCGCTGATGGCGTCGGCACCCAGGCTCACCGAGTCGGTACGCATGTAGGTGATGAGGCCGACCGGGCCTTCGCCGAAATCGACACCTTCATACAGGCGCTGTGCGAGGCGCATCGTGCGCTGCGCGCCGAAGCCGAGCTTGCGCGCCGCCTCCTGCTGCAGGGTCGACGTCGTGAACGGCGGCGACGGATTGCGCCTGCGCTGCTTCTTTTCGACATTCACGACGGCCAGCGTGCCGTTCGCGTCGCGCTCGAGCTTGCGCTTCGCGGCTTCAGCGCCGCCCGCGTCCGTGACGGTGAACTGCTCGACCTTCTGCCCGCCGAGCTGCGTGAGCCTGGCCGTGAAATTGGCGGCGTCCTTCGCCGCCTGCGCGTCGATGGACCAGTATTCGCGCGGCTTGAACGCCAGGATCTCTTCCTCGCGCTCGCAGATCATGCGCAATGCCGGGCTCTGCACGCGGCCCGCCGAGGCCCCTGACAGGCCCGCCTTCTTCCACAGCAGCGGCGACAGGTTGAACCCGACGAGGAAATCGAGCGCGCGGCGGGCGAGGTACGCTTTCACCAGCTCGTCGGCGATTTCGCGCGGGTTGTCGATGGCTTCCTGCACCGCTTTCTTCGTGATTTCGTAGAACACGCTGCGATGGACGGTCTTCCCCTCGAGCGCCCCCGCTTCCATCAGCAACTGCTGCAGGTGCCAGGAGATCGCCTCCCCTTCGCGGTCGGGGTCGGTCGACAGGTAGAGCGCGTCGGCCTTTTTCACGGCGCGCGTGATCGCATCGACGTGCTTCTTGTTCTTCTCGATCAGCTCCCAGCGCATCGCGAACTGGCGCGTGGGGTCGACGGCGCCCTCCTTGGGCACGAGATCGCGCACGTGGCCATAGGACGCCATCACCTCGAAGTCCTTGCCCAGGTACTTCTTGATGGTCTTGGCCTTGGCCGGTGACTCGACGATGACTAGGTTCTTGCTCATGTCCCTCAAAAAAACATGCCGCGGTGGTCCGCGGCAGAAGAAAACAGCCGAAAGGGGATAGGGGTTGGGGGTTAGGGGATAGCCGGAGTGCCCGAGGTGCGCCGCACCTTCCTGCAAACCCCTATCCCCTAACCCCTATCCCCTTCCTTCAGTGGACAGCTCCGCTGCGGTCCTCGAACACCAGGTCTTCCATGCGGGAGAACGCGGTCTCCTGCCCGGGCTGGCTGAAGAGCACCATCAGCACGACCCACTTCAACTTGTCGATGTCGATCTCGTCGCCCTCGAGCGCCATCAGGCGGTCGATCACCAGCTCGCGCTGCGTCGGCGACAGGATGCCCACCTGTTCCAGGTGGAACAGGTAGCCACGGCAATCCGTGTCGAGCCGCGCCTGCTCGAGCGCGGCGAACACCCTGATCGCTCGCGTAGTCGGCGTCGGGTGCAACCTGTCCGGGTCGGACGCCAGCTCTTCCAGCCAGCAGAGGGCCCGTTCCACTTCCGATCCCGGAAACCCGGCTTTTTCGAGTTCGAGCTTCAGGGTCTCGCGGTCGGGTTCGAAGCCGTCTTCCGTCTCGGCGTCGAAGTAGTTCTCGAACAGGTAGATAAGAATGTCGAGAACGCCTTCCTTCATTGCACCTTCCCAGGCAACCGGCGGCTGAAAAGACCGCCCGGCTGCTGTTGTACCCGGCCCTCGAGCTCGAGGATCAGCAGCATCGAGGCGACTGCACCGGCTTTCAGGCCCGTCCGGACCACGAGCATGTCGAGTCCAGCCGGCTCGAAGCCGAGCGCATCTAACAGGATTTCATACTCCTTGTCCAACGGCGGGGGGCGGAGATCAGCGCCTGCAGGGGGGTTTCCCCGCGTAATCCGTTTGATTTCGCCGATGATTGCTTCGAGTTCGGCGAATATGTCGTCCACGCTCTCGACCAGCCGGGCACCCTGGCGCAACAGGCGGTGGCATCCCCGGACCATCGGGTTGTGAATGGACCCGGGTATGGCGAATACCTCGCGCCCGTGATCCGCGGCCAGCCGCGCCGTGATCAGCGACCCGCTCCGCAGCGCCGCCTCGACCACGAGCGTCCCGACGGCCAGTCCGCTGAGGATCCTGTTGCGGCGCGGAAAATTCTGCTTCAGGGGCGGGGTGCCGATGGGCAGGTCGGTGACCAGGGCGCCCTGCCGCCCGACGATCTCCAGCGCGAGCGATTCGTTCTCCCTCGGGTAGATGGCATCCAGGCCGCGACCCAGCACGGCGATCGTGCGTGCGCCGGCATCCAATGCACCGCGATGCGCGGCGGCATCGATGCCGAGCGCCAGGCCACTCGTGATGGCGAGCCCCGCTTGCGCCAGGTGCAGCGCAAATTGCGTGGCAGTGTCGCGACCGAGGGCCGTTGGATTGCGGGTGCCGACGATTGCCAGCTGCGGCAGGCACAGCGCCATGGGATCGCCTTCGACGTACAGCACCAGCGGCGCATCGGGTATCTGCGCCAGCAGCGGCGGGTAGTTGGCCGAGCCCCAGGTGACGAGCCAGCGATTCGCTGCGGCGTGCAGCCAGCCGAGGTCATGGTCGATCGCCGCGCCGTCGGGTTGCAGGAGGGCCTGGATCGCGGACTTGCCGAGCCCGATGGACGCAAGCGCCGCTTGCGTTTCACGGGTGAGGTCGATCGGCAACGCACCCTGCGCGAGCCAGTCCTGCAGCTGTCCCGCGTGCAGGCCCGGCGCCTGTGCCAGCGCCAGCCAGCGTTTCTGGTCGTCCATGAGCAGAGAGCCTACCGGGCGTCACTCCCGGCAGGCTCCTGCAAATCTGGGCTGAACGCGGAGAACTGCGTGCAGCGTCGCGTCAGTGCGCGAAGTTGGTGCTGCCGCCTTCCTTGTGACCGTACTTCGGGTGCGCAATGAAGTCGCCCTTGCGGATGACCTGCGACGACTGCACCACGAGGCCGTAACTGATGCGGTCCTTCACGGTGAACAGCAGGATCGTCGCGCTGCGCTCGTCCGGCAGCCGGATCTTGTCGTAATTCGCGGCGTAGGCGGACCAGCTCTGGCGGTCGTAGCGGTCACGCATCAATTCGCCGCGGTAGAACACGCTGAGCGCGTTGCCCGGGACGAGCCCATGCTGCGTGCCGCGGTTGATCGCCACGACCTGGTACTTGCCGGCGACGTAGATGCCGTCGACGATGGCGATGATCTGGCCGAGGATGGCTTCGTTCGACGGGGCCGACGGCGCGAAATCCGCACCGATGTCGGCCTGCGCCGGGAACAGCTTGTCGCCCTGCATGATTTCGCGGCCGGTCTCGACGACGCGCAGGTGCGTGAGCGGTTCTTCGCGCTTCATCTTGAAGATCGAATCGTCGCCAGGCACCACGGCACCCGTCGACTGGATCACTTCGCCCAGCGCCGCGAAGTGACCGATGTACCCGAGCAGGTCGCCGTCGTCCGGATCGCGCAGTTCCTCGCCCACGGCCATGATGTTGTAACGCGTGCCCGCGGCGGGATCCTTGAGGCCGCGTGCGTACACTTCGTTGGTCGTGGAGCCGACGATGTGGCGGTCACGCATGCCGACCACGTACGGCTTGTTCTTGACGTCGTCCTTGGAGAGCAGCCCCGGCCGGCCGACGAAGTCCATCAGCAGGTCGTATGGGATCGCGCGGATCGCGCCATCCAGGTCGGACGTGCGCATTTCCGGCGACAGGCGGGTGGAGCCGCCCGGTTCGAGCGAGACCCGCGGCTTGCCGTCGACGTAGCTGAAATACAGCACGTCACCCGGATAGATCAGGTGCGGGTTGCGGATCGACGGATTGACGTACCAGATCTCGGGCCAGTACCAGGGGTCCTGGAGGTACATGGCTGAGATGTCCCACAGCGTGTCGCCTTGCTTGACGACATAACGCTCGGGAGCGGAGGGCGAGATCGGCACGGACATCGAGCGGCCCGCCTCGGCTTGCGCGACGGCGGCCCGCGGAACGGCGGCAGCTGCCCCGATGCCCGTGACGGCAACGGCCAGCAGCAGCGCACGCATCCAGCGCCGCTGGCGCAACGATGTGGACGACTCAGGTCGAAGGTTACGATCCATCCCTCTCTCCATCGGGTATCGGGGTCGCGACCGTCGCCTTATAATCCAGGCTGCCCGGCGGCGGCTGCCGACCACGTCTCAGTCGCGCCAATCCGCTGCCAGGCGTCGACTGTTCAGCGGCCCATTGTCGGTCATTAAATTCAAGCGTGACATAACTTTAGCAGTATTTTCAGAAGAATGGCGAAGCTCACCATCCTCGAATATCCAGACCCTCGACTGCGTACCAAAGCGGCGCCGGTCGAGCGCGTAGATGCCCAGCTCGGGCGGGTGATCGACGACATGTTCGAGACCATGTATGCCGCGCCGGGTATCGGCCTCGCGGCTACGCAGGTCGATTTCCACCGGCGCCTCGTGGTGCTGGACGTCAGCGAGGACAAGTCGAAGCCGTTGGTCCTCATCAATCCCGAGATCATCGAGCGGTCGGGCGCCCTCGAAATCGAGGAAGGCTGCCTGTCGGTCCCCGGCATTTTCGACACCCCGACGACCCGCGCCGAAAGGATTCGCGTGCGCGCCCTCGGCCGCGACGGCAAGCCGTTCGAGCTCGATGCCAGTGGCTTGCTCGCCATCTGTATCCAGCATGAGCTCGACCACCTCGATGGCAAGCTGTTCGTCGACTACCTCTCCGAGCTCAAGCGCAACCGCATCCGCAGGAAGCTCGAGAAGGACAAGCGCAATCGCCCGGCGAGGGTCGAGGGCGTCCGGGCTCCCGCCCTCTGATGCAACCGTTGCGCATCGTCTTCGCCGGCACGCCAGAGTTTTCGGTGCCGGCCCTGCAGGCATTGCACGATGCAGGGCACGCCATCGTTGCTGTCTACACGCAGCCCGACCGGCCGGCGGGGCGGGGCCGCGAAGTCGCGTCGAGCGCCGTGAAGCAACGGGCGCTCGCGCTCGGTATACCGGTCGAGCAGCCGCCCACGCTCAAGACGCCCGAGGCGCAGCAGCGGCTTGCGGCGTATGCGCCCGACCTCATGGTCGTCGTTGCATACGGGTTGATCCTGCCGCCGGAGGTGCTCGAGCTGCCGCGGCTGGGTTGTCTCAACATCCACGGGTCGCTGCTGCCGCGCTGGCGCGGTGCGGCGCCGATCCAGCGCGCCGTGCTCGCCGGTGACGAGCGCACCGGCGTCTCGATCATGCTGATGGACGCGGGGCTCGACACCGGGCCGGAGCTGCTGCGGCGCGAACTCGCGGTCGGCCCGCGCGAGACCGCAGGCTCGCTGCACGAGCGACTCGCGCTGCTCGGTGCGCAGGCCATCGTCGAGGCAGTGCAGGGCTGGGCAGCGGGCTCGATACGCGCGACGCCGCAACCCGCCGCGGGTGCGACTTACGCCCCGAAGATCCGCAAGGACGAGGCGCGCATCGACTGGTCGCAGTCCGCCGTCGAGATCGATCGCCAGGTTCGCGCGTTCGTGCCATGGCCGGTCGCGCAGACGCAGCTCGGCGACGCGCAGGTGCGCATCTGGGAAGCGCGTCCGGTGACGGCAGAATTCGCCGCAGAGCCCCGCGCCTTGCCTGGCGCCGTCGTCAAGGCAGCGGAAGGGCGCATCGTCGTCGCCACCGGGGACGGCCTGCTCGAGCTGTTGGCAGTGCAGTTTCCCGGCCGCAAGCCGCTCAAGGCCCGTGACATTCTCAATTCCCGGCCGCTGGGCGGCGAACGCTTCGGCGAGGTGATTGCATGAGCGCGCGCACGGGTCCGGCGGAAGTACGCGCGTCTGCGGCCATCATCGTCGCGGCCGTCCTCGACGAAGGGCGGTCGCTCGACGACGTGCTCGCCGTCGAAAACGACGAAGGCTCGGCGCGCGGTCTCAAGCGTTCGTTGTGCTACGGCACGCTGCGCTGGCACGTGCGGCTGGCGGCGGTGCTCAATGCGCTGGCGACGCGCTCACCGGACCAGCTCGCGCCGCGGCTGCGGGCGCTGCTCGAGATCGGCCTGTTCCAGCTCGTCTCCGGAGAGACCGCGGCGCATGCCGCCGTTGCGGAGACCGTGAGTGCCGCCCGGGTGCTCGGGTTCGACAAGGCGGCCGGGTTCGTCAACGCGATCCTGCGGCGGTTCCAGCGCGAACAGGCGGACCTCCTGCACGCGATCGATCGCGACGTAGCATTGCGGACCGCGCATCCACGCTGGTTCGTCGATGCGCTGCGCACGGACCGTGGCGAGGCTGCCGCCCTGGCCGCGCTTGACGCCAACAACGCGCACCCGCCCCTCTGGGTGCGCGTGAACAGCATGCGTGGCGACGTGGCCTGGGCCAAGGGCGAGCTGGAGGCCGCGGGCTTCACGGTCACGCCGCACCCGCTCGCACACGATGCATTACAGGTGACGCCGCCCGCCGACGTGCGTTCGCTACCGGGTTTCATGGATGGCCGCCTCTCCGTACAGGACGCCGCGGCCCAGCTGGCGATTGAGCTGCTCGACCCGCAGGAAGGCGACCGCATCCTGGATGCCTGTGCGGCGCCAGGGGGCAAGACCTGCCACATGCTGGAGCGGACCAACGGTAACGCGGACGTGACGGCCCTCGACGTCTCGGAGCCCCGCCTGCAGCGAATCCGCGACAACCTCGAGCGGCTTGGGCTGCAGGCCAGAATCATGGCGGCGGATGTCGAGAACGTCCGCGGCTGGTGGGACGGTCGGCCCTACGACCGGGTCCTGTTGGACGTGCCATGCTCGGCCACCGGCGTCATCCGGCGACATCCCGACATCAAGGTCCTCCGGCGGGCCAAGGACATCCCGACCCTGGCGCGCAAGCAGGCGAACCTGCTGGCGGCAGCGTGGGGGGTGGTCAAGCCCGGCGGTCGCCTGCTGTACACCAGTTGCTCGGTGCTGGCGGCCGAAAACGAGCGCGTCGTCGCGGCGTTCCTGCTCCGGACACCCGATGCCCTGGACCTGACGCCCGAACTGACGGGCAGCTGGCCGCCTCGCCCAGGCGGGGCGGGGCCCGGCTACCAGGTGCTGCCCGGGGAGACCGGCATGGACGGGTTCTATTATGCTTGCCTGGGCAAGCCGCTATGATTGTTGGAAATGAGCTACAGGGGCCCTTCCATCCTGCGCAAGTCGCCATATTTGGCGAGGTGTGCCGCGTGGCTGTTGCTGTGCGTAATAGCAACGGCGGTGCCGGTCGCGCACGCAGCGGATGAGTCGAAGCTCAGGATCCGCGACGTCCAGGCTTCGCTAGACGAGGGTGTCTACGAACTGGACGCGACAGTCGACCTGACTCTGCCGGACGCAGCGCGCAAGGCCGTCGAAGCCGGCCTGACGCTGCGGCTCACCTACGAAATCACCGTCGATCGCGTGCGCCGCTACCTGCCGGACGCCGGCATTGCCGAACTCGAGCAGCGCTACGAGGTGAGCTACCACGCGCTCAGCCAGCGGTACCTCGTCAAGAACCTCAACACCAGCGGGCAGCAGGATTTCGGCTCGCTGCAGGCTGCGCTCGATCGTGCCTGCGATCTCCGCGGACTGCCGGTGATTGACGCTGCGCTGGTGGCCGCCGGGCCAGTCTATGAAGGACGCATACGGGCCGTGCTCGGGATGGACACCGCGCCCGACGTCTTTGGCTGGCTGCTGTTCTGGACGGACGACTGGAACGCCGAGAGCAACTGGAAATCATGGACGCTTCGACCCTGAAACGCGCCGCCTCCGCGGTGACCATGGGTCTCGGCGGCCTGCTGTGGCTTGCGGCCATCCTGTTCATGGCGCAGACGGCGCAGAACTCGGAGCAGTTCAGCCGATTGCATCCCTGGATCCTCGGGATCAACATCGCCGGCCTCGTGGTGCTGGTCGGGCTGCTGGCCACCAAGCTCACACAGCTGATTCGCGACTGGCGCGGCCACGTCATCGGCTCGCGGCTCAAGGCCCGCATGGTCTGGATCTTCGGCGTGCTCGCCACGCTGCCGATCCTGCTCGTGTATTTCTTCGCGGTGCAGTTCCTGAACAAGGGCATCGACAGCTGGTTCAACGTCGAGATCCGCAGGAGCCTCGACGACGCCCTGGTGCTCTCGCGTTCCGCGCTCGAAGTCCGCATGCGCGAGCACCTCGCGGATTCGGAACTGATCGCCGAGGAGATGGGCGTTGCCGGCGCGTCGATGCCGGGCCTGCTGGAGAAGCTGCGCCGCCAGGTCGGAGCCATCGAACTCACGGTCGCGACACAGTCTGGCCGCGTCATCGCGGTCAGCAAGGGACTCTCCTCGGACATCGTCCCCGAGGACGTCCCGGACGAAGTCCTGCTGCAGTTGCGACAGGGGCAGCCATTCGTCAGCCTCGAGCCGCAACAGGAAGGCGGCTACCTGATTCGCACCGCCGTGTCTATCGGCGGTGAGTCGCGGCCGGATGGAGAACGGCTGGTGCTGCAGAGCATGTACCCCGTCGCGGAGCGGCTCGGCGCGCTCGCGGACACGGTGCAGGCGGCCTACCAGCAGTTCGGCGAGAAGGACTACCTGCGGCGTCCGCTCAAGGCGAGTTTCATCCTCACGCTGACGGTCGTGCTGCTGCTGTCGCTGCTCGCCGCCTGGTATGGCGCGATCTTCACCGCGCAGCGGCTCGTGCAGCCGATCCAGGACCTGGTGCAGGGCACCCGCGCAGTGGCGCAGGGCGACCTCGACACCAAGCTGCCCCTCACGTCGCACGACGAGATGGGTTTCCTCGTGCATTCGTTCAACGACATGACCAAGCGGCTGCGGCGCGCCCGTGAAGACCAGCGCCGCGCGCAGCTGGCGGTGGAGACCGAGCGCGCCAAGCTCGCGGTCATCCTGGCGCGGCTGTCGACGGGCGTGATTTCGCTCGAGCCGGATTGGCGCGTGCGCACGGCAAATCGCGCCGCGGCCATGATCCTGGGAGAAGACATCGAATCGCGCGTGGGCGCGCCGTTCGGCAGCGCCGGCGCAGAGCCGTCGAATCTTGCGCGTCAGTTCGCCGAAGCCTGCCATCAGCGCTTCGCGAGTGGCGCCGCCGAATGGCGCGAGCAGTTCGCGTTCCAGACGGGCGCCGGGCGCCGCATCCTGATGTGCGCCTGCACGCCGCTGCCGGTCGAAGGCGATGCGCCGGGCGGCTACGTGCTCGTGTTCGACGACATCACCGTGATGCTGCAGGCGCAGCGCGAAGCCGCATGGGGCGAAGTGGCCCGCCGCCTGGCGCACGAGATCAAGAACCCGCTCACGCCGATCCGCCTTTCCGCCGAGCGCCTGCGGCACAAGCTGCTGCCGGCCATGACCGACCCCAGGGACGCGCAGATGCTCGAGCGCGCGACCGAGACGATCGTGCAGCAAGTCGAGGCGATGAAGGAAATGGTCAACGCGTTCAGCGAATACGCGCGTGCACCGCGGCTGGAGATGGCCACGGTCGACCTCAACAAGATGGTGACCGAGGTCAGCGACCTCTACCGTGCACAGGGAGCGATCCGCGGCGTGCGCCTCGAGGTCGACCTCGACCACGGAATCGACAGCGTGGTGGCCGACCCCGGCCGCCTGCGGCAATTGCTCAACAATCTGCTCACGAACGCGGTCGAGGCGCTCGAGGGGCAGGCGGATGGTTCGATCGCAGTGTCGACGCGGCGCGTCGTGCATGGCGAATCTGACGTGGCGCGCATCACGGTGGAGGACAATGGGCCCGGGTTCCAGCGCGAGCTGATCGGGCAGGTGTTCGATCCGTACGTGACCACGAAGACCAAAGGCACGGGGCTGGGACTCGCGATCGTCCGCAAGATCGTGGAAGAACACGGCGGGCACATCGAAGCCGACAATCGCGCCGCCGGCGGCGCACAGGTTCGTATCGACCTGCCGCTGCTCGAAGCAGCGGCGGACACGGCGCTCAGGCGCGGCAGGCTGGAGTCAAGGAGAGAACGCGCATGACCAACGCGCGGATACTCGTCGTCGACGACGAGAACGACATCCGGGAACTCGTACGGGACATCCTCTCGGAGGAGGGCTACACCGTCGAGACTGCGGGTAATGCCGCCGAGGCTCGCGCGGCATGCGCGCAGCAGGCGCCCGACCTCGTATTGCTCGACATCTGGATGCCCGACACCGATGGCATCAGCCTGTTGCGCGAGTGGCAGCAGTCACAGGTGCTTACGGCGCCGGTCGTCATGATGTCCGGCCACGGCACGGTCGAAACCGCCGTCGAAGCCACGCGGCTCGGTGCGATCGACTACGTCGAGAAGCCGCTCTCGCTGGCCAAGCTGCTGCGGACCGTTGCGCGCGCGCTGGAGGAGGGCAAGCGCCGGCAGCGAGCCACGCGGACGCTGGTGCCACCGCTGATCGCGCCGGTGGGCCGCAGCCGGCTGATGCGCGACCTGCGCGAGAAGGTGAAACAGATCGCGCCGCACGAAGCGCCGGTGCTGGTGCTCGGCGAGCCCGGGACAGGTCGCGAGGCCTTCGCCCGTTACATTCACGCGCTGAGCGCGCGATCCACCGGTCCGCTCGTCAACCTGTCCGCCGGGGCGGTCACCGAGGGCAACGCCGAAGAAGTGCTGCTCGGGGTCGAGAATGCGAACGGCGCGACCGCGGGCGTGCTCGAGCAGGCGCAGGGTGGCGTGCTGTTCATCAACGGCCTCGAGGACCTGCCGCAGGGTGCTCAGCGGTTGCTGCTCGCCGTGCTCGAGTCGGGCACGTTCCAGCGCAAGGGCGGACGCACCCCGCTGCGGTTCGACGTGCGCATCCTCTCGTCCGCGCAGCCCGGTTTCGAAACGCGGGGTCCGGTGCCGTTCCGGCTGGACCTGCTGTCGAACCTGAACGTGCTGACGCTGCGGGTTCCGCCGCTGCGCGAATACGCCGAGGACGTGCCGGAGCTGCTGCGCTATTACGTCGACCGCCTGGTCGATGACGAACGGTTGCCGTTCCGTCGCTTCGGCGTCGCCGCACAGAACCGCCTGCGCAACTATCCGTGGCCCGGCAACATCCGCGAGCTCAAGAACCTGGTGCAGCGCCTGCTGATCCAGGGGGGCTCGGAAGAAATCCGTCTCGAGGAAATCGAGCGCGAGATTTCCTCGCAGTCGCCGGTCGACGAGCCGCTGGTCAAGCAGGACCTGCTGGCGCTGCCCTTGCGCGAGGCCCGCGAGCATTTCGAGCGCGCCTACCTCACGCAGCAGCTGCAGCTCTGCAATGGCAAGGTGGGCCAGCTCGCGAAGCGCGTAGGCATGGAGCGCACGCACCTGTACCGCAAGCTCCGTTCGCTGGGGGTGGATTTCCGCCAGGCGGACGACTGAAGAAAGGGTTAGGGGATGTGGGTTGGGGGTCAGTCGGAGGGCAGCGCGGCCCGGTTTCGGCCCGTGCTCCGGGCGGTCTGGTGCTTCGAGAGCAGACGCTTGCGGACGCGAAAGATGGGCCAGGAGCCACCCGTCGGCAGCGGTGCCAAATTCTGCGTCTCGCGCCGGGGTTTTGGCCTAGCGCAAATTACGCAAGCATTTCCAGATAAAGATTCACACCGACATCGGGCGTACGGACCGACATGCATGTCCTTGAATTGAAGGTCAGGCGTCGCGGTCGCGTTCCGTACGTCAAGAGGTAGAGATGAAAGACATCGAAGTCACAAATATCGCGGTCGTCCGCAAGTACTTTGACGGTTGCAACACCGGCAACCTCGAGGATCTGCTGAGCACGCTCGCGCCAGACGTTTGTCACTACTTCTTGCCCCTATCGTTTCCACCGATCACTGGCGCGGAGCACCTCGCCCGATATTGGCGAAAATACAAACTTGCGCTGGACCCGCTCTGGTCGATCGATCGGATCATTGCCAGCGGCGACGAAGTCGTCAACGAGTGGAGTTGCCTGTGGACCCCGCCGGGAAGCAAGGGTCGGCTTATGGCGCGAGGCACTGAGTGGTACGTCATGCGAGACGGCCGTATCGCCGAGGTGCGGGCGTACTTCATCGCGGATTCAGCCGCCAACGCCGAGCTGGCCACGTTTCCGTACGCGCAAAGAGGCTATCTGCTCAGCGATGGTGCATGACGCCCTTGGCCAGCCTCCGCTAGCGGCTGAGTTCAGACGTTGCGAGGCCACCTTTCGTAACGGTTGACGACCGCTTCGAGTCGTCTTTCACCGCACAGCGTATGCAATCGAGAACTGGATTTCGAGCGTTGTCCGGCGCCGAGTGAAAGCGGACAACCGTGCAGGCGTGAAGTCGGCCAGCAGCGAACGATCGTCACCCAGCCTAAATAGCGATCGAAATCCGATGTCGGAACAGACAAGAACCAAGCTGCTGGCCTTTCTAGGCCGAACGTGGATCGAATGGGCTGTCATTGCAGCGACGCTGCTCATCGTCGCTCGCATTCATTGGGCCGGAGAACTGAGGGCGGCGGAGGATGCACTTCCTGCGTCGTTGGGAGTCGATCCGTCGCTCAAGTTGGCGATTGCTTTGCCAGTCGCGGTCGATCAGGCGTTCGATGCGGGTCTTCTCCGCGCGAGCGTGTCTGCCTTTCCGCTCGCGCGGAGAAGACCCGCATCGAACGCCCTCGCTAACCGCCCCTGGGTCGAAATTCCCGGTGCTAACGCACCGGGAAATCAGCCATCGCCCGCGCGACGGCCTGGTTGATGGCCGACGATTCGACGCTGCCTTTCGTCATCTTGCCGGACACGCGGCCCTGCCAGACTTCGGCATTGCGGGCCGTGTCGATGGCGTGCACGACCAGCGTGCCTTCGGTGAAGTTGCGCACGCTCGGGCTGCCCATGCTGACCGAGCCACCCACGTTGCCGCCCCAGCTGCCGACGCCGATGCCGACGCGCACCGGATTGTTCTCGAGCTTCTCGGCGCTCGCGGTCTCGTAGGCCATGCGCAGGTCGGGTGTCGTGCCGGCGGGCGCCTCGACGTAGCCCTTCCGTTTCATCACATCGACGATGGCGGCACGGATGTTCGCGTCGAGCAGCTTGAGCGGTGCGTCTCCGGCGTCCACCGCTCCACCCGCCGTCCAGCCGAACGTCTTGAAGTTCGTGAAGTTCACGCCTGGGTCGCGCATCGTTTCGGGTTGCGGCGGCGGTGAAGCGCAGCCCGCGGCGAAGCCGGCCACCGCGGCGGCAACGACGATTGTGCGGAAGAGACGCGCGAACATGCGACTACTTCGCGAGGTTGACCATGTAATCCACGGCGTTCATGACCGACTGGTCCGACAGGTCGGTGCGGCCGCCCTTGGGCGGCATGTAGCCCGCCTTGCCCTGGTAACCCTCGACGGCGTGCTTGTGCAGCAGGTCCATGCCCTGCGCAACGCGTGGCGCCCACGCAGCCTTGTCGCCCGTCTTCGGCGCGCCCGCGACGGCGGCGCCATGGCACGCAGTGCAGACCTGCTGGTAGACCTGCTCGCCCGGCAGGTCGACCGCTGCGGCCGTCGGAGCGGCGGCGGGGGGCGCCAGGGCCGAGTTGTCCTGACCCGCGACGGCGACACGGGCGACCGGCGCGATGCGTGCCAGGGTTTCCTCGACCTTGCGCGGGTCCTGGTCGTGGTACTGCTTCGAAGTGCGGTCGGAGATCATGCCGGCAAGCACCATCAGGCCGACGGTGATGGCAGCGAGGATGCCCAGGATCAGCATGAAGGTGTCGAAAAACTTGCGATCGTGCTCAGCACTCACGGTCGAACTCCGGACGGCGGTTTTGACGGGGTCGCAAAGTATAACGTGCAGATCTGGCCGCGGCGTACCCCGCGGCGTCGAGGCAGCGCGAGGCGGCCAAGGCACCGGCCGGGCCCAAATGGACTCGCGGTGGTCCCGGGGCTATGATTCCCGCCCCTTTTCGGGGCTAGCCACGCGCCCGTAGCTCAGCTGGATAGAGTACTGCCCTCCGAAGGCAGGGGTCACTGGTTCGAATCCAGTCGGGCGCGCCATTCCTCTCAGGTCCACCCCGGACACGCGGGTAAGGCGGATCAT
>JAOUGW010000287.1 GCA_029865465.1 Gammaproteobacteria bacterium | reverse complement strand
CGCGCCGTCGAAGTACTGCTCGAGCAGCTGCTCGAACACTGAACCGGGGGGCGTCACCTGCGCAAACAGCGTCGCACACGAACGCAGCTTCAGTTGGTCCCGCAGTGCCACGCCCGTCACTCCGGTCAGCACGCGGCGCGCGGGTCGCCTGACCCGCCCTCGATCCGGCAGTGTATCTTTGCGGGCATGAAATACCTGCAGGAGGAGACCGACTTCGAGATCACGCTGTCACCGCAGGCCCCGGCCGTGGCATCGGTGATCCTGCTGCACGGCCTCGGCGCCGACGGCCACGATTTCGTGCCGATCGTGGGTGAACTCGGCCTGCCCGACACGCTGCCGGTGCGTTTCGTGTTTCCCCACGCGCCGCTGCGGCCGGTCACGGTCAACAACGGATTCGTGATGCGTGCCTGGTACGACATCACCGAGTTCACACCGGAGGGACGTGCCGACAAGGCCGGCACCGTCGATTCGTCGCGCCGGATTGCCGACTGCATCGCGCGTGAAAAGCAACGCGGCGTGGCGCCGGGACGCGTGGTGCTGGCCGGCTTCTCGCAGGGCGGTGCCGTCGCGCTGTACACGGGACTGCGCTATCCGCAACGGCTGGCCGGGATACTGGCCATGTCGTGTTACCTGCCCTTTCCGGAGACGCTCGCCGCGGAGAAGTCCACCGCGAACGCGGATGTGCCGATCCTGCTGTGCCACGGTCGCGGCGATCCGATCGTGCCGATCGGCATGGGCCTCGAAGCGCGCGAAGAACTCACGGCCCAGGGCTTTACCCCGGAGTGGCACGACTACCCGATGCAGCACGCAGTGTGCATGGAGGAGATCGCCGACGTGGCTCGCTGGCTGAAGCTGCAGTTGGCAGCGGCCGCCAGGAATTAGCTCGCGTCCGTCACCCGCTGCACCGGGGAGTCCAGCTGCTGTCCCTTGCGTCCGCCGCGTATCAGCGCGCCCTCGCCAAGCGAGCTGGTGATCATGACCTGCGCCATCGCGACGCAACGGCGCGCCAGCGCCGCAGCGCCGTCGTGCAGTGACGCGGAGTTCTGCACGAACTTCTCGTTGTTTTCCATGTCCTCCGCGCTCCAGCCGCGGCTGTGCGCGACGTAGGGAAACTGCGGGAACTGGCAGCCGACCTCGGCGAAGAACCCGAGCAACTGTCCGGCCACGGCCTGCACGTTGTCCTGCCCGCCGGTGATGATGAAGCCGGCGACCTTGTTGCGCAGCAGGTGCTTGCCGGCAATGGTTTCCTGGTTCTGGATGCAGTTCATGCGCTCGACCATCTTGTAGTACAGGCTGCTCGCCCCGCCCCAGCGGATCGGCGTCGCGACCAGGATCACGTCGGCCCAGTGCACGACCCCCTCGTACACACGATCCATCTGGTCGTCCGCGTCCATCTGCGTGATCGAGCACGGCCACGTGCACGCGCGCGACGACTTCGAGTAGAACCCTTCGCACTCGCGGAAGTCGAGGTCGCGGATGCGCAGCAGCTGGGTCTCGCACCCGTGGTCGCCGGCCGCGCGTTGCAGCGCGTGGTACAGCAGGTCCTCGGAGGTGCTGTAGCGCGGATGCGCCGCCGTCATGGCCGTGGTGGAAATCCCCAGCACGCGGATCGGACCGGGCTCGCGCTGCGGCGTCCGCGCCAGTGGATGCGGGGCGTGAGGCTTGCGGCCCCGCTTCGAACGCGCCTCCGGGTTGACCAGCACCCGCCCGCTCTCGACACGAACGTCGTGCGCGGGAACGCGGTCCTCTTCGTAGCCAGGCTCGCCTTCACCGGTGCGGCAGTGGAACTTCCAGTAATGCCACGGGCAGACGACGTATTCGCCGTCGAGCTTGCCCTCGCCCAGCGGACCGCCTGCGTGGTTGCAGACACCGGAGATCGCACTGAACTGGCCGTCCCTGCAGGCCAGCGCGATCTTCTTGCGACCGAGCAGCACCTGCTGCAGCGGCTTCAGCGCCAGCACGTCGGCCGCACCGACGTCGATCCATGCGTTGAGGTCGATCTGCATATACCCTCCTCTGAGGCCGGGATCAGTTGGCTGTAGAGACGTCCCGACCGCCGAGCATCACGAACGACACCTGCTCGAGCTGCGAGAGATCACGCAGCGGATCACCGGGCACGGCGATGATGTCGGCGAGCTTGCCAGGTTCGAGGGTACCGATGCTGTCCTGCCAGCCGAGCAATTCTGCATTCACGCGCGTGGCGGCCTGGATCGCCTGCATCGGCGTCATGCCGGCTTCGACCAGCAGCCCGAGTTCGCGCACGCCCTGCTTGACCGGGAAGCCGACATGGTCCGTGCCGACGCCCACCTTCACGCCCGTCTTGATCGCCTTCCCCACGGCCGCGATGTGCTGCGCGCGATACCGGCGCGTCAGCTCGTTCATCTTGGCCTGCGCCTCGCTGCCGGGTTGCTCGTTGAGGTAGTAGTCGCCGACGTACAGCGTAGGCACCAGGTACACGCCCTTTTCCTTCAGCAGCCGGATGCCCTCGTCGTCGATGAACGTGCCGTGCTCGATCGTGCGCGCGCCGGCGAGGATGGCTGCTTTGATCCCGACTGCGGAATGCGCATGCGCGGCCACCGGCACACCGAGCCGCGTGGCTTCGTCGACGATCGCACGCAGCTCCTCGGGGCTGAAGTGCGCCTTGTCCGGGTCGTTGCCGGCCGACATCATCGCGCCGCTCGCCAGCACCTTGATCCAGTCGCTGCCGTGCTTGATCTCCTCGCGCACGGCCTTGCGCGCGGCGTCCACGCCGTCGACGACGAGACCGTCGCCCGCGACCTGGTGCTCGGGTGCGATGAAGTTCAAGTCCCCGCCGCCGCCGGTGATCGAGAAGTAGTGCCCGGCGCCGGTCAACCGGGGGCCCGTGAACAAGCCTTCCTGGATCGCCGTGCGCACGTCGAGGTGCGCGTAGAACACGTCGGCATCGCCGAGGATGCGCACCGTCGTCCACCCGGACTGCAGCATCTGCTGCACCACGTTGAGACCGCGCAACGCCTTGTAGCCTGAAGAGCGCCGCAGGTGATCGACCTGGTAGTCGTCGGTCTTGATCAGCACGTGGGCATGCGCGTCGATGAGGCCCGGCAGGCAGGTGTCCTGCGCACGGTCGATCACCGTGCCGGCGTTGGCCGGACTGAAGGGACCGACGGCGACGATGCGGCCCTCTTCGATGCGAACCGCAACGTCGCGCCTCGGAGTCGCGGACACGCCGTCAATCAGCGTGCCGCAGCGCAGCGTCGTGACGCCGGTCGCGGACGGTGCTGCAGCGTCGGCCGCTGCCGGGCCCGCATGGGCTTGCGATGAAAGAACCAGGCACGCCAGGACCAGGCAGGCGCTTGTCTTGCGAAAACCCATCGGACCTTCCCCCTTCGAGACGACTACTCCGGTGCGAGACCCGGTTCAGCCTCGCGCCATGCACGCCACTGTGCCCGCTTTGCGGCCCGCACGGCCGACAAATGCCTTCCGACCCGCTGCTCGGCGCTCCTGGTCCACAACGGCGCCGCAGTCTTCTGCGCCGCGCCGTCGATCCCCGTCCCGCTGGCCGCGATCGCTGCGCCATCCACGCGGTCCGCGAAGACGTCCGTGCGGTTTGCCGTGTCACCCGTGTTGGTGCGGGCATACAAGGCGACGAACGTCGAACCGTCGCCGCTCAGCCCCTGGTAGTCACCGAGGAACAGGCCGCTGGCGTTCGGGGCGTCGAGCAGGTCGAAGTTGCCCGCGAGTCGCGTTTCACGCCAGGCCGTGCCGTCGCGCGAGACGGCCAGCCACAGATCGGTGGGCCGGTAGGTGGCTGTGCCGGCCTGGCGAAAATCGTAATACGTCACGCCGACCAGTCCGCTCGGCAGCACG
>JAOUGW010000058.1 GCA_029865465.1 Gammaproteobacteria bacterium | reverse complement strand
CGTGCTGGGGCTTTCGGTGGTGGTCGTGTTCCTGTTCCTCGCCGCGCTCTATGAAAGCTGGGCGGTGCCGTTCGCGGTACTGCTGGCCACGCCGTTCGGCCTGCTCGGCGCACTGGCCGGGATCAAACTCGCCGGTCTCGACTTCAACGTCTATGGACAGATCGGCCTCGTGACACTGATCGGCCTGTCGGCGAAGAACGCGATCCTGATCGTCGAATTCGCCAAGTTGAATCGTGAGAAGGGCATGCCGCTGCCGCAGGCGGCGCTGGACGCCGCCCGGCTGCGCCTGCGCCCCATCCTGATGACCTCGTTCGCGTTCATGCTCGGCGTCGTGCCGCTGATGCTCGCCTCGGGCGCCGGCGCAGCCTCGAAAGTCTCGGTCGGCGTGACCGTGTTCGGCGGCATGATCGCCGCGACGGTACTGACGACGATCGCGGTCCCGGCGTTCTACGTCCTGGTCCAGGGGGTGGCGGAACGCCTGGCCGGCAGGACCCCGCCGACACCTCCGGCCGAAGCCGCGACCACATCCGGAGCTTCGGCGTGAAACTGTTACGGCGAGTGATGGTGCTCGCAGCAGCGGCGCTGCCGGCTGCCTGCGCAATCGGTCCGGACTACCAGCGGCCGGACAAAGTGATGCCGGTGCAGGAATACCACGGCGTGTTGAGCCCGCAGCAGGCGGAGTCCTATGCGGACCTCGACTGGATCCAGGCCTTCGGCGACCCGCGCCTTGACGAGCTGATTCGCATCGCCCTCGACAACAACCTCGACCTGCAGATCGCGGCGGCCCGGGTCGAAGAATACCGCGGCCTGGCGCGCGTGAGCCGCGGCGCGATGGGGCCGCAGGTCCGCGGCACGGGTTCAACGGTACCCAGCGCGGTCGGCGACGAGGACGCGAGTTATTCCCTTGGACTGGCGCTCAGCTGGGAAATCGATCTCTTCGGCAAGTTGCGCCGTGCCAGCGAGGCCACACGCGCGCTGCTGCTGGCCTCGGAGGACAACGCGCGCGCGGTGATGGCGACGCTCGTGGCCGAGGTGGCCACGACCTGGATAGAACTGCTCGACCGGGATGCGGAACTCGACATCATCGGCCGCACGATCAAGCTGCAGGAAGATTCGCTCGCCCTCGTGCAGTCGCAGAACCGCAACGGCGTGGCCTCCGGCACTGAGGTGCAGCAGGCCATGAGTCAGCTGGCGACGACACGCGCACAGTTGCCGATCACCGAGCAGCAGCGCGTCGAAACGGAAAACCGCCTGCGATTCCTGCTGGGATTCCCGCCCGACCACGTCGCGTCAGCGGGCACGCCGGGCGCCTTCCCGGCGCCGCCGGACGTCCCGGTCGGCTTGCCGGCGCAGCTGCTGACCCGGCGGCCCGATCTGCGCCGGCTCGAGAACGAACTGCACTCGGCGACTGCTGGCGTCGGCGTGGCGCAGGCTTCGCGCTTCCCGTACCTCAGTATCGCTCTCACCTCGTTCTTCGGGCTGGTGAGTCCGGAACTTGCGCGGCTGTTCGACGGCAAGGACCCGGCCCAGGAACTCTTTGCGATCGGACCGGCCTTCGACATGCCGATCTACACCTCCGGAGTAGGCAAGGGCAATGTCGAGGCGGCGCGCGCCCGGGCCCGTCAAGCCGAGCTTGCCTACCGGCAGGGCGTGCTGCAGTCGCTGCGGGAAGTCTCGGACTCGCTCTCCGCCCAGGTCCGGCTCGGTGAGTTCATCGCGCACAACGAGGAGCGCGTAGCCTCGTCGCGCGAGTTGCTGCGGCTGCAGCAGATGCGCTACCGCTCTGGCGTCGTGAGCTATCTCGAGGTCATCGATGCCGAGCGGCAGCTGTTCGCTGCCGAAGTGGACCTGGTGCGTGCACGGCGCGATCGACTGGTGGCCTACGTGCTGCTGTACCGCGCGCTCGGCGGCGGCTGGTCGCAGCCTGAGATTGATCGGCTGCTGTCCGCGACGAAGTAGCGCCTTGCGATTGCGAGGCGCTGCGGGTCGTCCCCGCGCTCAGGATTCCGTGGCTCGCCCTCCCGGGCCGGCGGCTTCGCGTCGAAATGAGCCATGCCGCAGGAACTGCGCCACCTGCACAGCGACGTCGTTCGCGAACAGCATTCCGACGTGGCTGTGTGGCAAGACGATGTGATCGTTGAGCCCGGGAATCACGGTCTCGCTCACCGCCACGGTACCGTCGTTCTCTTCATCGAAGTGCGCGAAGAACTGCCCGGTGCCGAGGCGCCGAGTTCCTGCGATGGCGCCGAGCGCGTGCGTGCAATCGCCCGTCCAGCAGCGGCCGCAGGGCTGCGCCAGCTCATTGAGCACGTGCGGACCGATGAGCGGGCGCAGCATCGAGAAGCGGGCCGCGCCGCTCGCAGCGCGGCTGCCATTCAAGGGGGAACCCAGCAGCACCGCATTGCCGGGCACGTCGCGCATGCGCTGCTCCAGCGCGCGATAGACGAGCGCGCCGCCGAGGCTGTGGCCGACGAGGTGCACGCGGCCGGCGCCCACCGCACGCTCATGAGCAAACGCAGCGAGTTCCGCGGCGATCTCGTCGACGCTGCCCTGCATGGACGGGTACGAGAACACGTGCGCGTCGAAGCCGTGCCGCGCCTGCAGGCGCTGGCGCAGTACCCCGAATTCCAGCCCGCTCATCCACAGGCCGTGAACGAGGATGACCGGCTCGCGCGCTTCCGCCATCACTCCTTGACGGGCAGCTTGACGCGAATGTGCAGGTCGCGCAGCTGCTGCTCCGACACCTCGGTCGGGGCGTCGGTCAGCGGGCAGGTCGCGTTCTGCGTCTTCGGGAACGCGATGACGTCACGGATCGAGTCGGCGCCGGCCATCAGCATCGCGAGGCGATCGAGGCCGAACGCGATGCCGCCGTGCGGCGGCGCGCCGAACTTGAGCGCGTCGAGCAGGAAACCGAACTTCCTTCCGGCCTCTTCGGCGCCGATGCCGAGCATCTCGAACACGGTCGACTGCATCTCGTTGCGATGGATACGCACCGAGCCGCCCCCGATCTCCGAGCCGTTCAGCACCATGTCGTAGGCGCGCGCGAGCGCCTGGCCGGGGTTCGCCTTGAGCGCGGCCGCATCGTCGCTGACCGGCGCCGTGAACGGGTGGTGCATCGCCGCCCAGCGCTTCGAGTCGGGATCCCACTCGAACATCGGGAAGTCGATGACCCAGAGCGGCGCCCAGCCTGCGGCGACGAGGCCGAGGTCCTGGCCCACCTTGAGGCGCAGCGCGCCGATCGCATCGTTGACGACCTTGGCCTTGTCCGCCCCGAAGAAAACCAGGTCGCCGGTCTGCGCACCCGTGCGCTGCATCAGGCCTGCGACGGCGCCGTCGGACAGGAACTTCAGGATCGGCGACTGCAGGCCTTCGCGGCCTTTCGCCGCGTCGTTGACCTTCACGTACGCGAGGCCCTTCGCGCCGTAGCGCGCGACGAACGCCGCATAGTCGTCGATCTGCCTGCGCGAGAGCTTCTCGCCGCCCTGCGGCACGCGCAGCGCAGCGACACGGCCTGCCGGATCCGCGGACGGGCCGGAGAACACCTTGAACTCGCAGTCCTTGACGAGATCGGCGACGTCCACGAGTTCGAGCGGGATGCGCAGGTCGGGCTTGTCGGACGCATAGCGGCGCATCGCCTCGGCGTACGTCATGCGCGGAAACGGCTCGGACAGCGACTGGCCCAGCACGTCCTTGAAGACCTTGCGGACGAGGCTCTCCATGACTTCCATGATGTCGTCGCGAGTGAGGAACGACGTCTCGATGTCGAGCTGGGTGAATTCGGGCTGCCGATCGGCGCGCAGGTCCTCGTCGCGGAAGCACCGCACGATCTGGTAGTAGCGGTCGAACCCCGACATCATCAGCAGCTGCTTGAAGATCTGCGGCGACTGCGGCAGCGCGAAGAACCTGCCCGGCTGCGTGCGGCTCGGCACGAGGTAGTCGCGCGCGCCTTCCGGAGTCGCCTTGGTCAGCATCGGCGTCTCGACGTCGATGAAGCCGTTGCCGTCGAGGAACTCGCGCATCGAACGCGTGATCGCGTGACGCTGGCGCAGGCGCTTCTGCATCACGTCGCGGCGCAGGTCGATATAGCGGTACTTGAGCCGCGTCTCTTCCTTCACGTCCTCGTCGAGCTGGAACGGAATCGGCTCGGAACGGTTCAGCACTTCGATGCCGCGTGCGAGCAGTTCGACCTGACCCGAGGCGAGGTTTGCGTTTGCCGTGCCGGCGGGACGCGGGCGCACCGTGCCGGTGACCTTGATGACCCATTCGCCTCGCAGACGCTCGGCCTCCGCAAAGACATCGGCCGCGTCCGGATCGAAGACGACCTGCAGCAGGCCATCGCGGTCGCGCAGGTCGACGAAAATGACGCCGCCGTGGTCGCGACGGCGATGGACCCAGCCGGCCACTTCGACCGTGGATCCGACGAGGCGCTCGTTGACGTCGCCGCAGTAATGGGTGCGCATGGGCATGGGGAAATCCCGTCAAAAAAAGGGTGCCGGGGACCGGCCCGGGCCGATCGTCGACGCTGAGCCGGAGGATGTTACGGAGAGGGTTGTTGCGGCGCAAGATCGGCCGCGACCGGCTTGTTCTGCCACTTGGGCACGACCACGCCCAGCGTAAGCAGCATCTTGAAGGCGTCGTCCACCGTCATGTCGAGGCGGACAACCTCGTCGCGGGGCACGAGGACGATGAATCCCGTGGTGGGGTTCGGCGTAGTAGGTACGAAGACGCAGACGACATCCTGCTCGGTCTTGGCCTGGACTTCTTCCAGTTCCTCGGACGTGATGAACCCCACGCTGAAGATGCCCTTGCGCGGGAACTCGACCATGACGACCTGCTTGAACGACTTGCCCTTGTCCGTGAGCACGGTCTCGCTGAAGGTCTTGGCGCCACCGTACACGGCGCCGATCACTGGGATGCGGCGCACGAGGTTCTCGAACCCTTCGACGATCTGCCCGCCGAACAGGTTGCGGACGATCACCCCGGTGACGACCAGCAGGATGAACGAGAGGATGATGCCGACGCCGGGGACGTATTGGCCGACCAGCGCCTCGGGCCGCCAGGATGGCGGCAACAGCACGAGCGACTGGTCGAGGATGCGCGACAGGAAGCGGATGACCCAGACGGTCACCATGACGGGGATCCAGATCAGCAGGCCTGCGATCAGGTGATTGCGCAGGCGGCGCGCAAAGCTGCCGCGACCACCCTTGCCTTCGTCGTCAGCGGTCGATGTCGGATCAGCCACTCTGTTCACTCCGGCGCGGGCCACCGGCCCGGCTCGATTCAGCGTTTCCGGACGGACTTCTTCGATGCAGGTTTCTTCGCAGCCGGCTTCGGCCTCACGATGGGCTTCGCGACGGGCTTCTTCACCGCGACGCTCTTCTTGGTCGCTGCGGGCTCGGGTTGCGGCGGTTTCGACTCAGCCTTCGTTTCAGCCTTGTCGCCCGCCACCGCCGTCGACGGAGTCTCGGCGGGCGGAGCGTCGTCCTTGCCGGCCAGGTTGCGCTTGCCCTCCTTGTCCGACTTGAAATCCGTCTCGTACCAGCCACTGCCCGCGAGGCGGAACATCGGCGCCGACATCAGGCGCAGCAGCGTGTGCTTGCCGCATTCGGGGCACTCGCGCAGCGGCTTGTCGGAGAACTTCTGCAGCGCCTCCAGGTGGTGGTGGCACTTCTGGCACTGGTACTCGTAGATCGGCATGGTCGGTCCGGCGCGGTGAATCGTGCCCTAGGGTAGTCGAATCGGCCGCGGATTATACCGGGACGGCGATGCGCTCGAACGCGAGTTCGCCGTCCTCGACCGTCACCCGGATCGTGGCGCCCGGCTCGAAATCGCCGCGCAGGATGCGCTGCGCCAGCGGGTTCTCGAGCTGGTGCTGGATAGCGCGCTTCAGCGGCCGCGCCCCGTACACCGGGTCGAACCCCGCCTCACCGAGCAGGTCGCGTGCGGCATCGCCAAGTTCCAGGCCCAGGTCGCGCTCGGCCAGGCGCCGGCGCAGGTTGCCGAGCTGGATGTCGACGATCGCGCGGATGTGGTCCCTGCCGAGCGGGTGGAACACGACGACTTCGTCGACACGGTTGATGAACTCGGGGCGGAAATGCTGGCCCACGATTTCCATCACGGCCGACTTCATGCGCGCGTAGTTCGCCTCGCCCGCGAGCTCCTGGATGACGTTCGAACCGAGGTTCGAGGTCATGATGACGACGGCGTTGCGGAAGTCGACGGTGCGGCCCTGGCCGTCCGTGAGACGGCCGTCGTCGAGCACCTGCAGCAGCACGTTGAACACGTCCGGGTGTGCCTTCTCGACCTCGTCGAGCAGGATCACCGCGTACGGACGGCGACGCACGGCCTCCGTGAGGTATCCACCCTCCTCGTAACCCACGTATCCCGGCGGCGCGCCGATGAGACGCGCGACGGAGTGCTTCTCCATGAACTCCGACATGTCGATGCGCACCATCGCCTCTTCGGTGTCGAAGAGGAATTCGGCGAGCGCCTTGCACAGCTCGGTCTTGCCCACACCCGTCGGACCGAGGAACAGGAACGAGCCGTTCGGTCGGTTGGGATCGGAGAGGCCCGCGCGCGAACGGCGGATGGCATCCGAGACGGCCTTGACCGCCTCGTCCTGGCCGACCACGCGCTTCGCCAGTGCCTCCTCCATGCGCAGCAGCTTCTCGCGCTCGCCTTCGAGCATCTTCGAGACCGGGATGCCGGTCCACTTCGAGACGACTTCGGCGATCTCCTCTTCGGTCACCTTGTTGCGAACGAGCGTCGGCGCCTTCGTCTCGCTTGCCTGCGCCGACTTCAGGCGCTTCTCGAGTTCGGGGATCCTGCCGTACTGCAGTTCGGACATGCGGGCGAGGTCGCCGGCACGACGCGCGGTCTCGAACGCCTGCCGCGCATCTTCGAGTTCCTGCGTGATCTGCGCGGCGCCCTGTGCCGACGCCTTCTCCGCCTTCCAGATTTCCTCGAGGTCGGCGTACTCCTTGCCCAGGTCCGCGAGTTGCTCGTCCAGCGCCTCGAGACGCTTCTTCGACGCCTCGTCCTTCTCCTTCTTGAGCGCCTCGCGTTCCATCTTGAGCTGGATGATGCGGCGGTCGAGCCGGTCCATTTCCTCGGGCTTGGAGTCCATCTCCATGCGGATGCGCGACGCGGCCTCGTCGATCAGGTCGATCGCCTTGTCGGGCAACTGCCGGTCGGTGATGTAGCGATGCGAGAGCGTGGCCGCGGCGACGATCGCCGGGTCCGTGATCTCCACCCTGTGGTGGACCGCATAGCGCTCCTTCAGGCCGCGCAGGATCGCGATCGTGTCCTCGACCGACGGCTCGTTGACCAGCACCTTCTGGAACCGGCGCTCGAGCGCGGCGTCCTTCTCGACGTACTTGCGGTATTCGTCGAGCGTCGTGGCGCCGACGCAATGCAGCTCGCCGCGCGCGAGGGCGGGCTTCAGCATGTTGCCGGCATCCATCGAGCCTTCGGCCTTGCCGGCCCCGACCATCGTGTGCAGCTCGTCGATGAACAGGATGACGCGGCCTTCCTGCTTGGCGAGGTCGTTCAGCACGCCCTTGAGGCGCTCCTCGAATTCGCCGCGGAACTTCGAACCCGCGATCAGCGCGCCCATGTCGAGCGCGAGGATACGCTTGTCCCGCAGGCTCTCGGGCACTTCCTTGTTGATGATGCGCAGCGCCAGGCCTTCGACGATTGCAGTCTTGCCGACACCCGGCTCGCCGATCAGCACGGGATTGTTCTTGGTGCGACGCTGCAGTACCTGGATCGTGCGGCGGATTTCGTCGTCACGGCCGATGACCGGGTCGAGCTTGCCCTGCTCCGCGCGTTCCGTCAGGTCGATCGTGTACTTCTCGAGCGCGCCCCGCTGCTCTTCGACGTTCGGATCGTCCACCTTGCTGCCGCCGCGGATCTCGTCGATCGCACGCTCGACCGCGGCCTTCTGCACGCCCGCGTCCTTGAGGATCCTGGCGAGCGGGCCCTTGTCCTCGAGCGCGGCCAGGATGAACAGCTCGCTGGTGATGTACTGGTCACCGCGCTGCTGCGCGATCTTGTCGGTGAGGTTCAGCAGCCGCGCGAGATCGTTGGAAAGGTGCACCTCGCCGCCGGTCCCTTCCACTTTGGGCAGCCGGTCGAGCGCTGCACGCAGCTGCGCGCGCAGCGTGTTGATGTTGGCGCCGCACTTGTCGAGCAACGGCCGGACCGTGCCGCCCTGCTGGTCCAGCAGCGCCTGGCAGAGGTGCACCGGCTCGATGATCTGGTGGTCGCGGCCGAGGGCGAGCGACTGCGCTTCCTGCAGCGCGGCCTGGAACTTGGTCGTGAATTTGTCTTGGCGCATGGGGGCTCTGTCCGTGGGACGGTATGCGGCCAGAAGTGGGGCCAGACCCGCGATATAAAAGGGGTTAGGGGACAGGGGTTGGGGGTTAGTCAGAACGCGCTTCGGAACGAGTACAGCAACGACCTAAATCCATGATGGTCAGCTACTTGCACCTGTCCGGCTGAGGCAGCCGGCCCTCCGACTATCCCCTAGCCCCTAACCCCTGACCCCTTTTCCGACTATCCCCTAACCCCTATCCCCTATCCCCTTCCTAGTGCATGCCCTGGTGCGTCAGGTACACCAGCCCCACCCCCAGGGCGATGAACATCACCTGGCCCAGGCTCGCGCGCAGGTCCACGCGGCGGTGCAGTCCGGGGATGAGATCGGCCACGGCCACGTAGATGAAGCTGGCGGCCGCGAGGGCCAGCGCATAAGGCAGGAAATCCAGCGCGGTGCTGAGCGCGTAATACGCGACGACGCCGCCCACCACCGAAGTGAGGCTCGAGACCAGGTTCAGGGTCATCGCCCGGGCGCGGCTGAAGCCGCCGTGCAGCAGGATCGCGAGATCGCCCACCTCCTGCGGGATTTCGTGGGCGAAGACGGCGAGCGCCGTGACGATGCCGAGTTGCGGGTTCGTCATGAACGCGGCCGCCACGAGCACGCCGTCGAGCAGGTTGTGGAACGTGTCGCCGGCGAGGATCAGGTTCGCCGACGCCCGGTCGCGCGCATCGTGGCTCGGCGAGTGCATCTCGCAGGGATCGTCGTGGCAGTGACGCCAGAGCACGAATTTCTCGAGCAGGAAGAACAGCAGGATGCCGACCAGGAGCGCGAGGCCGATGCGATGGGTCGACCCGGGGCCAGCCCCGTCGAGTGCATGTGGAATCAATCCGAGGAACGCCGCGCCGAGCAGCGTCCCGGTCGCGAAACTGACCAGGTGAGGCAACACGGCCGTGCGCCAGCGCGCGTCGAGCGTCAGGAATATGCCAGCCGCACAGGCGCTCAACAGGCCGCTCAGCGCCGTGAACACGACGATCAGGGTCAGGCTGCTCAAGGGTCGTTCTTCTGGTTGCGGGGCCGGGAATGGCCCTCAGGTTAGCACGCGGTCCGCGTTCCATCCGGCGTCGCTGCCGGGCGCGAGCCAGGCCAGCGTCGCCATGCGGCCGGTCCGGCCGCCGTCGCGACGGAAGGAGAAGAATTCAGCGGCCTCGCGCTGCGTACAGCGACCGCCGCCACTGACGCGATGGACGCCGACACGGGACAACGCGCGGCGCGCCAGACCGTACAGGTCGGCCTGGAAGCGGCCGGACTCGTTGCGCGCGAACGCCGCGTCGCTCGCGGCATCACGCGCGATGAAGGCGTCACGCACCTCGGGTCCGACTTCGAATGCCGCCGGCCCGATCGCTGGTCCGAGCCAGGCCACGAGCTGAGCGGGCTCCACGTCGAGCGCGGCCACGGTGGCTTCGAGCACGCCGCCCACGAGACCGCGCCAGCCGGCATGCGCCACGCCGATCCGGGTACCCGCGCGATCCGCGAACACGACCGGGAGGCAATCGGCCGTCAGCACCACGCAGACGCGGCCCGGCTCGAAAGTCACGGCGGCATCGGCACGCGCGGGCACGGCGCCGGGAGCGGCAGGCCCGGCGTGTTCGACGACGTGGCTGCCGTGCACCTGCTCGAGCCACAGCGGCTCCGACGGCAGTTTCGCTGCGGCCCGCAGCAAGGCGCGATTCGCACGCACGTGCTGCGGATCGTCACCGACGTGCTGGGCGAGATTGAAGCTCGCGTAGGCATCCATGCTCAGGCCGCCGCCACGCAGCGTCGAGAGCGCGCGCACGTTCGGTGCGACGTCCCAGTCGGGCGTCAGCCACGAACCCTGCGGCGAGGACACGCCCTGCGTCATGCCTTGACCGCGGCGAGGTCCGCAGCGAGCACCGCGAGCAGCCCCAGCATGTCCGCTGGCAACGGCGCCAGCGCCTCGAGTGGCTTGCCCGTCACCGGATGCGCAAGCTGCAGCTTCGCCGCATGCAGCGCCTGGCGCGGGAACTCACGCAACGCGACGCGCAGCTCCTCGGTCGCACCTTTGGGCAGGGCGAGCCGGCCGCCGTACACGCGGTCACCGACGATCGGGTAATTGATGTGCGCCAGGTGCACGCGAATCTGGTGCGTGCGCCCGGTTTCGAGCTGCACCCGCACGTGCGTGTGCGCACGGAAGCGCCGGATCACGCGGTAATGCGTGACGGCGCCACGACCGCCAGCGCGGATCGCCATCCGCACGCGGTCGGCCGGGTGGCGGTCGATCGGCGCGTCGATCGTGCCGCCCGCCGTCATCACGCCCCGGCAGATCGCTTCGTACTCGCGATGGATCTCTCGCGCCTCGAGCATCCGCACCAGCGCGGTGTGCGCCTTGAGCGTGCGCGCCACGATCAGCAATCCACTCGTGTCCTTGTCGAGCCGGTGCACGATGCCGGCGCGCGGTAACTTGCCGAGCTCGGGATCGCGCGACAGCAGCGCGTTCTGCAGCGTCTGGTCGGGGTTGCCGGCACCCGGATGCACGACCAGCCCGGCGGGCTTGTCGACGATGAAGACGTGCCTGTCTTCATACGCCATCAGGAGCGGGATGGCCTGCGCTGCCGCGGTCGATTCCTCGGTCACCGTGCCGGCGATGACGACGGTCTCACCGCCGTTGACCTTGTCCCGGGGGCGGTGGATGGACCCGTCGACCAGCACTTCGCCAGCCTCGATCCATGTCTTGAGGCGGCTGCGGGAGTAGTCGGGCAGCAGGCGGGCGAGCGCCTGGTCGAGCCGCTGGCCCGCTTCGGTGTCGGGAATCTGCAGGCTGAGTTGAACGGTTGAGGTCGTCATGGGGTCGAATTCTATATACTTCACGCCCTTCCGCAGGGCTTGACCCAGGATCCCCGCATGGCTGCTGCCTTTTCCCGACGTTTACTCGCTGCGGCCCTGCTGGCGTTGGCCCTGCTGGGCGCCGGCGGCTGCAGCAGCCTCAAGTTCTGGGACAAGGACAATGGCGACCAGGTCATCGAGGGCTCGCCGGAACAGCTCTACCGGGAAGCGATTCGCGACATCAAGTCCAACAATTACCCGGGCGCCATCCAGCGCTACGAGATGCTCGAGGCCCGCTACCCTTTCAGCGAGCAGGCCAAGCAGGGCCAGCTGGACCTGATCTACGCCTACTACAAGAACCGGTCGGCCGATGCGACGATCGACCAGTCGGACCAGTTCATCCGCGAAAACCCGACGCATCCGCGCGTCGACTATGCCTACTACGTGCGCGGCCTCGTGTATTTCGACTCAGGGGCCAACTGGCTCGAACGCAAGTTCAAGGCGGACATCGCCAAGCGCCCGCCGCATGAAGCACGCAAGTCTTTCCAGGCCTTCCAGGTGCTGGTGCAACAGTACCCGAAGAGCCCGTACGCGGCGGACGCCCGCCAGCGCATGATTTACCTGCGCAACCGGCTGGCGGATTACGAGATCGAGGTGGCGCGCTATTACCTCAAGCGCGGCGCGTACGTAGGCGCTGCCAATCGCGCCAAGGGCGTGATCGAAGGCTACGACGGCGCGCCGGCCGTGGACGACGCACTGAAGATCCTGGCGGCTTCGTATCGCAAGCTGGAGGTCGACGACCTGGCCCAGGCCACGGACAAAGTCCGTGCCGCCAACGTCATGCCGGATACCGTCGGCCAGCCCGAGCAGGAGCGGCCGGAGAAGGATCACTGGTGGAAGTTCTGGAACTGAGACGCTCGCTGAACCTTTGAGCCTTCGAGCCCAAAGGCCAGCCAGCCTTCAGTCGGTCTTGCCGACCAGGTGTCGCAACCGCGCCAGCCTGGGCGTCACGACGGGAATGGTCAGCATCGTGCTGCCCACGGCCATCAGCAGCAGGGCCGTGAACGTCGAAGCGGTGATCACCGCCTTGTCCAGCAGGATGTTGGCGAAGATGATCATGATCAGCGCCTTGGTCTGCAGCAGCCAGCCGATCAGGCTCGCCTCGCCCGGCTGCCAGCGCAGCACGCGTCCGGCGACGCCCGTCCCGATGAGCTTGCCGCCGATGGATGCCGCCAGCAGCATCGCAGCCGCCAGGAAGACCTGGGCGCCGCCAACCTGCCACTCCGTGCGCAGCCCCGTGCTCAGGAAAAACACGGGCATCATGACCAGCAGCACGTTGTGCCGGATCGAATCGAGCCGGTCCTGGTCGAACCAGTCGCGGTCGATGGCGGCGCCTGCGAGGAACGCCCCGACCATGAAGTGCAGGCCCGACCAGTCCGCGCCCAGCCCGCACAGCGCCAGCCAGATCAGCGCGACATACCAGCGATCGCGCTCCTCCAGCCGCTGCATCAGTTGGCGGAAGCCGACTGCCGCGACGACGAACACGACGAGAAAACCTGCTTGCCGGCCGACGCGATTCCAGTCCATGAGGATCAGGGCGAGTACGCCCCAGATGGCGATGTCGTCCATGCTCGCGTAGCGCAGGATCCGCTGGCCGAGTGCCGTGCGCAGTACGCCGAGCTTTTCGAGAAACAGCACCAGGATCGGCAGCGCCGTCACGGCGCAGGCCATGCCCACGCCGAGGATGAATTGCCAGGTGTGCACGCGTGGCCCGACCCAGCCCGGAAACCAGGCCAGCACAGTGGCGGCGATGCTGCCGGTCAGCAATGGAACGCCCAGGGCGAGGCCGGCCGCGGTACTGCTCTCCCGCCGGTGCTCCCATGCGTGCTTCAGATCCAGCTCGATGCCCGCCAGCAACACGAAGCACATCACCGCCCACAAGGCGATGCCGTTCAGCGACTGCACCACGGCCGGGTTGAAGACGAAGCGGTAATACTCGGGAAAGACCGCACCGAGAATGCCGGGCCCGAGCACGATGCCCGTGATGATCTGCACGACGACCAGTGGCGCGAAGTACTCCGTGCGGCCGAGCCGCCAGATCAGGAACGGCAGCGCGAAGATGAGCACCATCGCGACGAGGAAGATTTCCGAAGTATTCACGTTTTCGGCTCCGTGGCCGCCGGCGGCAGCGGGCCAGGCGGTGCGACATGGAACGGAATGTTAGCGTGCCCGGCGCCGCCGGACCCGTCATGCACGTAGACGAACAATCGATAGGCCCCGGGCCGGCGCGGGGCGATGAAGGACGGATTGGCGCCGTCCGCGCGGTCCATGCGCACACGCACTGTTGGCGGCATGGGCTCGGGGTCTCCACCGGTCTGCCTGACCATGATTTCGCGCACGACCTGCCATGAGTAGCTCAGCTTGCCGCCCTCCGGATCGGTCGCCGCGACACTTGCGGCGACCCGCTGCCCCGGAGCGACGACCACGCTGTCGGTCGCCTGCCTGGAATCGAGCCTGAGGGCTTCGACGCGCGGTGCACGGTTGGCGGGCCACGCGCCGGTCCACGCGAACTGCATGAAATCGAGCGCCTCAGTCGTCGAGCCGTCCGCAAGGAACAGCCCGTACCAGGTGGGCGTGCGCTCCTGCTTCTGGCCCCAGAGGAAAACATAGTCGCCGAGCAGCCGCTCGTCACCGGAGGCGATGACCGTCTCGTAGGCCTTGCGATACTGGGCCGCCTTTTCGCTGCTGGTGTGCTCGATGGGTGCGCCCCAGGTCGTCTTGTCGACCTCCCAGTGTCCCTTCGCGCCCCACTCCGTCACCATGTAGGGCCTGCGGAAATTCGTCTCCGCCAGGTAGCGGGGCAGGTTCACGATGTTCCCGTACATCTGGATGCTGACGAAGTCGAGATCCGGTGCACGCGTATCGATCAGCGTCGCCAGCCTGGCGTCGAATCCAGCCAGCGCCGTCGTCGTGGGGTGATGCGGGTCCAGCTGGTGGATCAGCTTCGAGATGTCGTTGATCGCGTCGAAGACCTTCGGGTTCTTGAAATTCAGGTTGGCTTCGTTGCCGATGATCCACGCCAGCAGCGCCGGGTGATCCTTGTACTTCAGCACCTCGCCGCGCACGAACTCCAGTTGCTTCGCGACGGCCTGCTCGTCGTCGTAATCGAACTCGAGGCGTTCCCGGCCGATCTCGATGCCCATCGCGACGGTCAGGCCGTAGTGCGCCGCTTCGTCGAGGACCTGGCGGCCGCTCTTCGATCTGTTCCCGGTGCTCCACGTGCGCAAGGAATTGCCGCCGTGAGCAGCCAACGCCGCGATCCTGTCGAGTTCGACGCCTGCGCCCTTGATCGCGTAGGGCCTGCCGTCACGGAGCAGCACGAACCCGGTGCCGTCGCGCGCGACGCGCACTGGTACGGCGCCAGTCGCTGCAGGCTCACGTGCAAACGCGCTGCCGGCGCACAGGGCCAGCAGCAGCAACGACAGGCAAAGGAAGCGATACGAGTTCACGCGGGGCGCTCCGCTACTTCACGGCGAGTTCGGCCTCCAGGACTTCCAGGCTCTTGCCCTTCGTCTCTGGCAGCAGCTTCATCACGAGCGGCAGTCCCACCAGGGCGAACGCCGCATAGACCAGGAAGGTCTTCGAGTTGCCCAGGTTCTGCAGTTCCCACGGGAAGATCAGCTGCACGCCGAAACTCACCGCGGAGTTGATCAGGCCCACGAACGAAATCGCAATGCCGCGCATGCGGTTCGAGAACAGTTCGGAGAACAGCACCCACATCACGGGCCCCAGCGACATGGCGAAGCTGGCGACGAAGGCCAGGATGCCGATCAGGATCAGCGCGGGATTGATG
>JAOUGW010000057.1 GCA_029865465.1 Gammaproteobacteria bacterium | reverse complement strand
CCGCCACCAGGAACGTGTCGAGATCACCGAACGCCACCAGCAGCGGTGTACGCGAGGGTCGGTATGGACGCAAGGCACGACGGGCCGCGGCACGCCGTACGTTTGCAGCCGCGCATTCCGCCATCTCGAGCGCGTGGAATGCCTGCTTCGGAATCGGCTCGGGCAATGCTGCCGCATCGCCGATGACGAACACGTTGTGGTGGCGGCGACTGCGCAGCGTCGCATCGACGGGTGCCCACTGACGCGGCTTCGGCGCGAGCTTCGCGGCATGCAGCAGCGGAGGCGCAACGCCACCGCCCGTCCAGATCGTAAGATCGGAGTGCAGCCGCTTGCCGCCCTGCAGGCGAACCCCGGTTGGCGTGATCGCCGCGACGGACGACCCCGTGTGAATGTGCACGTCGTAGGCTCGAACGTGCTTGCGCACGTCCGCGTCGATCTTCGGTGACACACCCGACATCAGTCGTGGCCCCGCCTCGACGACGTGAAGCGTCAGGTTCGCGCGTAACCGGTAACGACGCAGGATTTCACCGAGCGCCTCGACGCCTGCGAAGCCACCACCCACGATGACGATCGATCGCGGTTTACGCCCCTTCATCAGTGCCGCCAGCCGGCGACCGATCACGTCGCATTGCTCGACATTCCTGAATGGCAGGGCGTGGCGCTCTACGCCGCGCACCCCGTACGTATCTTCGACACCACCCACGGCAACGATGCAATAGTCGAACTCGTGGACCGTGCCGTTTGCCGTCTCCAAGATGCCGCGCCTGGCATCGATGCCAGTGACGGCGGCACGCACGAAGCGATGGCCCGCTGCGGCCACGAGCCGCTTGCGCGCCAGCCTCAGGTCGGACGGCCGCTTGACCCCCGACACGAGCTCGTGAATGTTGGGAAGCCATTCGAACCACAGCGACGGATCGAACACGGTCACGTCGAACCCGGAACCGAGGCCCTGCGCTGCCCGTAAGCCCGCGAAATTTGCGCCGACGATGGCGACGCGTGGACGCGTCGGAAGGAGGATACGGCGGCGTTTGCTCATGGAGTGGCTTCGCGGGGAGCAGCGGGGAGCGGCAGTCTAGACTGAAATTTCGCCGCCAGCGGAGCTCCTGTAGACCCGGTCAAGTCATGTCTGAAGGCAACGCTCGTGGTCGACCTCGTGTACCTGTCGCCGATCGCGCTGGTCGCACTCGCGCTACGGCATGCGCGGCCGTCTGCAGGAAAAACTGCGAAGCCGATCGCAGCGGTGCCGCTTTGCAGCACGCATCTCGCCCGCAGCGCTTCGGGCTGATCAGGGCGACTGCTCGCCGAGTGCCTGTGCAGCCAACACTCGCGCCTGTGGATCCGCCGGATAAAGGGCGACGAGCTTGCGCGCCGTCAACTGCGCATCCTTGCGCTTTCCCGATTCGAGCTGGAACGACGTCAGCGCCATCAGCATTTCGCGATCGTAGGGCCAGCGCCGAACGGCCTGCTGCAGCCGACGGACCGATTCGTCAGGCTGCCCCGTCGAATGCAATGCGACTGAATAGACGTATGTGTAGCGCGCGGTGTCCGGATCGAGTTCCACGGCGCGCCGCAGCGACGCGAGCGCCTGTTCCGGCTGCCGCAACCGGATGAGCGACAGGCCCAGCGCGTGATGCAGCGTGGCGCTCATGGGTGCCCGCAGCAGCCCCTGCTGCAACATGTCGGCCGACTCCTGGTCGCGGCCTTGCGCACGCAGCACATCCGCCGCATTGACATAGGCCGGCACGAATTCCGGATCGAGCTGAATTGCAGCGGTGAACTGGGCCTGAGCTTCGTCAGCCTGCCCCAGCGCTGCCCTGAAGCCACCGAGCGCGACACGGGACTCGGGCCGATCCGCGTTGTACTGCAGGGTGGCAACGTATTCCTGCGACGCGGTCTCCCAGCGCGGCAGCAGCTCCTGCGGCAGCCGGTCCTGGCCGCCCGCAAGCGAACGCGCTGCCTCGATGCGAACCGCACGGGTAGCATCACCGAGGAGCGGCCCGAGGACCGTCGCGCGCGTTTCGGCGGGCATCTCGTCAGCCAGCTGCACCGTCGCCAACCGCACCAGCGGGCTGGCGTCCTGGGTCATGCGCTGCGCGAAGTCGCGCGTGAACTGCCCGCTGCCAGCCAACCGTGCAAGCGCCGATGCACGCACGATGGCAGGTTGCGCCGTGTCCGCGGCGACAGCGGCGAGCCTATCCAGCGCGGACGGTTCGCCACCTTCGGCGGCATGAAAGACGGCGGCGAAGGTCTGGTAGCCTGCGGCATCGCGACCGAGCCAGTCGTGCACTGCCTTGGCGGCCCATTTCGCATCGCGGTTGGTGTGGCACGAGTTGCATGCATTTGGCACGCCGAACGCCACGCTTTCGTCGGGACGCGGCACACGCATGCTATGGTCGCGCCGCGGGTCGACGACCATGTACGTGTTCTGCGGCATGTGGCAGTCGGCACACTGGGCCCCAGCGGCGCCCTGCTCGTGACGGTGGTGCGCGGCCACGTCGTACTGCGACGGTTCATGGCACTGCGCGCAGACTGTATTCCCGGGGGCGCGCAGCTTCTGCGTGTGCGGATCGTGGCAGTCGCTGCACGTGACCCCGGCAGCATGCATGCGGCTCTGCAGCCACGAGCCCCAGATGAACACCTCGTCCTGCTGCTGACCATCGACGTGGTACAGCGTGGGTGTCAGCATCGACGGCAGGTAATGATCGAGGAATGGACGGCCGGGTTGATAGTCCTCCGCGATCTGCGCACGACGCGCATGGCATTGGGCGCAAACGTCGATTTCGCGTTCGGTCTGGCGCGGCCTGCTACGCATGGGCTTGCCCGACTCGTTGCGAATCCACGCTACGCCGCGCCGCTCATCGAACTGCACGGTGAGCCCTTTGCCCGGCTCATCGCCCTTGCGCTGCGCCCACTGCACGTGCGTCGAACCGGGTCCGTGGCACGCTTCGCAGCCCACCGAGATTTCGACGTACGTCGTCCTGAACGAATCGTCCGCCGCGTCGTAGCCCTTGGCCACCTTGGTCGAGTGGCAGTCAGCGCACATGAAGTTCCAGTTCTGCGCCCGACGGGTCCAGTGGAGTTCGTCCGTGTGGTCGATCATCTCGTTCGGATACTGGCGGAACCAGCGCTGGCCACCCTGCTCGCGCGGTCGCGCATCCCAGGTCACCGAGACGGCCTGCAGGTGCCCGCCGGGTAACTCGACGAGGTATTGCTGCAGTGGCGCGATGCCGAACGTGAACTTGACCGCGAAGTCCGCGAGCTGGCCGTCGGGACCGTCGGTGCGCACGAAGTACTTGCCGTCACGCCGGAAGAACGTCGAGGTGACGCCCTGGTACGTGTAGGTGGCGTCGTTGAAATCGCCGCGCACGGAGCGTTCGCTTGCGTGCTGCATCGCGACCGCATGCTGCGAGGCCTGCCATCCGCTGAAAGCCTCGGCGTGGCAGGACGCACACTGCCCTGAGCCGACGAACGTTGCCGCCATCGCCGCTGACGGAACCACTGCGCCGCTCCCGGCCGGTGTGTATGTCCGGCCCGACAGCCAGTACCAAGCACCCAATGCCGCCAGCGCGACCAGCGCCAGACCACCGAGCCAGGCCGCCTTCGACCGCGACGCAGTTGTGCCAGGGTCCTGGGCGGGCTGAACCGGGACTTCTCGCGAAGTCGTCGGGCCGGACTGCGATGGGCGCTTCTTGCGGGACAATGCCTGGTCGGTGGCGGGTTCGACGGATCGTCAGTATACGGTGCGCCAGTCGCTCTTCATGCTGACGATCAACCAGTCACGCCGGGCGGCCTCGTCAAGGCCGCGCTCGAGCCGCCCGATGGACGACTTGCGATCGTAGGCAAACTCGCGCTGGCCGTCGTCATGACGAAGGAGCATTCCAAGGCGCCGACCGGCACCGCTGGTCGTGTACTCCAGCATCTCGAAGTCGCCGTCAGAATTGCCGAACGCAAGGATCGGGCGCCGGCCGATGTAGCGGTTGATGCCTACCGGCTTGCCGGCCTTGTCGTCGATGAACTCGACCTCGGGCAGGCGCACGATCACCGGCTTGCCGTCGCGGACCTCGTACCGGGTCTTGATGCTGCTGCCGACGACCTGCTCGGGCGGCACGCCGTAAGCCTGCTCGCTGAAGGCCCGTACGAACTCGACGCCGCCACCGGTCACCATGTAAGTCTTGAAGCCGTTGGCGCGCAGGTAGGCGAGCAGTTCCTTCATCGGCGCATAGGTGAGTTCGGTGTAGGGCTTGCCGAGGCTGGGGTGACGCGCGGTCGCGAGCCAGCTGGACACGATGCCGGAGAATTCCTCGCTGGTGGTACCGGCATGAGTTGCCGCGATCATCTGCAGCAGGCCGTGCTCGCCCGCGGCGGCGACGCCGGCCATGTCCCTGGCCAGCACGGACTTGAACGGCTCCTGCGTCTTCCACTCCGGATGACTGGGCGCCATGGCCTTGACCCGGTCGAGCGCGAAGGCGAGCTGGAAGTACAACGGCTGCTCCGACCAGAGCGTGCCGTCGTTGTCGAACACGGCAATGCGCTCGGTGGGAGGCACGTACGACTTGCTGGCGGGGTCGGTCACCGACCGCACGAAGTCGACGATGCGCGCTTTGACCGGCCCGTCATTCCAGCCGGGCAGTGCGTCCGCAGCACGCGCGAGACCTGGCAGTGCAACGCAGGCGAGCAGTACGCCAAACAACGTGCTGCGGGAAAGCCGCCTCGCCGCGGAAACGTCGTTTGCTCGTCGCATGGTTGCTGTTTCCTGCAATGCGTTCAGGTGCGGTCCGTTCACAGCGTCGGCCTTGCCGCAGCTTTCGTGCCGGGCATGATCTCGAAATACTGATCGAAATCAGTGAGGCACGCCATGAGCTGCTGCAGCACCTGCGCATTTCCCTGCAGGCTCGCGCGTCCGGCCGCCGCCTGCGAGGCGAACGTCGCCTTGCGCATCATGATCGGCTCGAGGTCGGCCCGGTTGATCGTGATCGTGAGGTCGGCGTTCTTCGCCTGGTATCCCTGGATGTTGGTCAGCGTCGAATGACTTAGCTCGATCACGTGCTGTTCGCCGTTGTCGGGCGTCACCAGGTTGATCGTGAACGCGAGCCCGTCGGCCTTGTGGCTGTCGAGCAGGATGCCAAGGTAGTCGAGCCAGAGCTCCGTCGACATGGCACGCACGGTGTCCGGCGACGCCGCCCGCGGCATCAGGCCGCTGGGAATGCCGGAGCGCAGCTCGAGCGCGGCGGCCAGGAAGCTGTTGCGCAGGCTCGAGCTCTCCTTCTGGTACCCCATCTGTTCGAAGGCATCGGCGAGCAGGTTCCTGGCGGCCTGGTTCGCCGGCTGCGCGTACACCAGCTTGTTCAGCAACTCGATGGCCAGGCGGTAGTCACCCGCGTCATAGAGTTCGCGCGACCTCGCGAGAATCCTGTCGGAGCCCCCCATCATCTCGACGTAGAGCGGGGCGGAATCGCGCGGCGACGCCGGCACCAGCGTGGCCGGGTTGCCGTCCCAGTAACCGAGGTAGCGATTGATGACCGCGCGGCTGTTGTGTTCTTCCGACCCGTGATAGCTGTGCGCCGCCCAGTCCTTCTGCAGGCTCTGCGGCAGGCGATAGACGTTCTGGATCTCGTTGATCGTCACGCCCTGGTTCGCCGCGTGCAGCACGGCGTTGTTCAGGTTCGCGTACACGTCACGCTGCGTGCGCATGACTTCCTGGACGCGCGCGTTGCCCCAGCGGGGCCAGGTGTGAGCGGCGAACATCACGTCGGCCTGCGAGCCATAGAGGTAGAGCGCCTCGTTGATGTGCTTCGACCATTGCAGCGCGTCGCGGACGAGCGCGCCGCGCAGCGTGTAGATGTTATGGATCGTGGCCGTGATGTTCTCTGCCGCCCAGAACGCCTTGTACTGCGGAAACCAGGTGTTCATTTCGGCCGGTGCTTCAGTGCCCGGCGTGTTCTGGAACACCATCGTCACGCCATCGACGACGAATTCCTCGATATCCCTGGCGACGAGCCGTGTCGGCTCGATCAAGCCCGTAGTGCCCGTGGACGCCCGCTTGCCGATGGCCTGGTCGACGTGGCCGAACGGGCTCTGCGGCAGCAGCAAGCCGTACTGGTACATCGCGCGACGGATCATCGCGTTGCCGGCGTAGACATTCTCCGAGATCGCCGCTTCCATGAAACCGGCTGGTGCGATGACCTGCACCTTGCCCGATTTCACGTCGGCTTCGTCGATGACGCCGCGCACGCCGCCGAAATGATCGATGTGCGAGTGCGAGTAGACGACCGCCACGACGGGACGTGCGCCGAGTTTCTCATTGGCAAACGCGAGTGCCGCGGCGGCCGTTTCCTTCGAGACGAGCGGGTCGAAGATGATCCAGCCGGTATCGCCGCGCACGAAAGTGATGTTAGAAATATCGAAGCCGCGCACCTGCCAGATCTTTCCGGGCACGACTTCGTAGAGTCCGTACTGTGCGTTGAGCACGGCCTGCCGCTGCAGCGACGGGTGGATGCTGTCGAAGTCCTGTTTCGAATCGAGGAACGCGTAGCGACCGAACTTCCACGCGGATGCGCCATCTGCGGTCTTGATTTCCGTGTACGCAGGCGCTGCGACGAATCCCCGCTTCGATTCCTCGAAGTCCCGCTGGTCCTCGAACGGCAGCGTCGACCGTGCGAGGCGCTGCAAGGCCACCGTCGCCTGCGACGGCGGTTGTCCCTGCGGGTGAAAGTGCGCGATCGGAGCCGGGCTCGCCGCAGGCCCGGTATCGCGCGCCCCGGCGTTCAACGGCACACACGCACCGCATACCGTCAGCACCAGCAGGGTCTTCAGTAGCTCGGGTCGAGTCATGCCAGTCTCCGCCGCGTCACTGCCCTGCGCGCGAATCGCCGCGCAGCATCGTTCAACTCGTCAATAGATCCACTGCAGCCGCGTCAGCAAGGTCTTGGTATTGCCCGTGACCCCGAAGCGGTCGAGGTCGACGTGGCCGTAGCGCCCGATGAGTTCGACGGCGCCCCAGCGTCCCTGCGGCAGGATTCGCCGCGCATACCCCGCCTTGCGGTCGTAGGGACGATGCTCGCCCGTGATCACCCAGCTGCCCGTGACGTACCAGCCGTCGAGCGTGGGATCGCTGCTGTCCCGCGTGCTGAGGTCCGCACGGACGTATTCGGCCAGCACCGAGTAGCCGCCGTGGCTCCAGAGCGCCTCGATGCCGGTGTGCCAGGCATGGTCGCCGGGCACTTTCCCCGAATCGACGTAATCGACCGTCACGTTGGAAGCGGGCTTGCCCCGGTACCGCAGTTGGTCGTCCACCGCACCGTAGTAACGGGTACTGGCGGCCACGTGCAGGTAGCTGGCGCCATCCTCCGACCGTAGCGGCAAGGCAGTGATACGGCCCGCGAAGTCGTTGCCGGACCCGGGCCAGGAGTTCCCCTGCGTCCACCAGTCGTTGTACCAGCCGACGGCCCAGGTCGCGCGCTGGTCGAGCACGCTATTGCCGAGCGTCGCGCCGACGTTGCGCGAGCGGAAGAACGGGCTCAGCAGGCGCTCGTGCTGCGGCAGGTTGGCGGCATCGCCGAACATTTCGTACGCGAACGGCTCCTTGATCTTGCCGAGCGTGAGCGTGCCGAGAGCCGGCCCCAGCACGGTCGAGATGCGCACGTCCGTCGCGTTCCAGTCGTCGATCGACGTCTGGTCGAAGCCCTTGTACTCGTAGCTGATCATGTAGTTCAAGGTGCGGAACATCTCGAAATGGCCACGAGCCGAGAGTCGCAGCGAGCGCGCTTCGAGCTCGTCCTGCTGGTTGCCGACCTGGTCCTTGCTGCGCGCGTCCTGGTCGAAGCTCGTGTAGTCCATCGGCATGACGACAAAGCCGAACTTCACCGAGAACCGATCGTGCTCATCCTCGATCTTCGCCGCCTCGAGCGTCTCGTCCGGAACGATGCTCGACACCGAAAAGTCGTGGTCATCCTTGACGAGAATCTCGGACTCAGGCGTGACGTCGGATTCGACCGACTGCGCCAGCGCGATGCCCGTCCCGCAGAAGAAGATCGCCGCCGCAACCAGTTCACGCCTCATCGCGCATTCTCCAGGTCATTCTGCCTGAGCGCGCCACCAACCCAAGCATCCAATCTTCACCGTCTCCGGCTATCCAACGAGACCACGGCGCTCCGCTCGGGAGACCGCCTGCGGGGGTGGGAATGCAGGCAGCTCCCTCACGGGCGCCGTGGAGTATTCGAGCCGGCGACGGGACTACTTCGAAGGTGTTCCCGCCATCACCGATTCCATGACCCGCTCGAGGTTGAAGCTGCCCGGTTTCTGGCGCGGCGGGAATTCCTTGAAGCTCTGGAGCCAACGGCCGACGTATGCGGTTGCGGGCGCGATGGCAAACATGCGTTCCAGGTACCAGCGCTGGTAGCCGATCGCATGCTCCTGCTCGGCCCGCTCAAATGGATCCATGCGCAGGTTGGTGAGCTTCGGCGCGCGCAGTTGCGTGAACGGCCTCTGCCAGACTTCGAGACCCTCGCCTTCCTGCTCGAGGAACGTGATCTTCCAGTTCCCGTACCGCAGGGCGGCAACACTGCCATCGTCGGTCCAGTAAATGAACTCCTTGCGTGGCCAGGCGGCCTGGCCCCGGAACGCCTGGCCCAGGTCGTAGCCGTCGAGGTGCACCTTGTAGTTCATCTTGCCGACCTTGCGGCCCTTGAGCAGGTCTGCCCCGACATTCGGGTCGCCCGCGGCAGCGAGCAGCGTGGGCAGCATGTCCTCGTGCGCGGCAATCTCGTTGATCACCGTGCCAGGCTTGACGACCCCTGGCCACTTGATCATCGTCGGTACGCGGTAGCCGCCTTCCCACTGCGTGTTCTTCTCGCCACGGAACATCGTCGTGCCACCGTCCGGCCACGTAAACGTCTCGGCGCCGTTGTCAGTGGAGTACATGACGATGGTGTTGTCTTCGAGGCCCAGTTCCTTGAGCTTCGCCAGCACCTGGCCGACGTGACCGTCATGCTCGACCATGCCGTCGGCGTAGATGCCGAGACCCGTCCTGCCCTCGGACTCCGCCTTCAGGTGCGTGAAGATGTGCATGCGGGTGGAGTTCCACCACAGGAAGAACGGCTTGCGGTCTATTGCGGCGCGCGCCATGAAATCGAGCGCCTTGGCGGTGACTTCGTCGTCGATCGTCTCCATGCGCTCTCTGGTGAGCGGACCGGTGTCCGTGATGCGGCCATCGGCAAAGCTGTGGATGACGCCGCGTGGCCCGAAGTTCCTCTTGAAATTCGGCATCTCCGAGGGCTTCGGATAGTCGGGATTCTCCGGCTCTTCCTCGGCATTGAGGTGATAGAGGTTGCCGAAGAACTCGTCGAAGCCATGCGCCGTCGGCAGCATCTCGTCGCGGTCGCCGAGGTGGTTCTTGCCAAACTGGCCCGTGACGTAGCCCTGCGCCTTCAGCAACGTGGCGATCGTCGGGTCCTCGGCCTTCATGCCTTCCGGTGCGCCCGGCAGACCCACCTTGGTGAGCCCCGTGCGGATCGGCGACTGACCGGTGATGAACGCGGCGCGACCAGCGGTGCAGCTCTGTTGGCCGTACCAGTCGGTGAACAGCGCGCCCTCGGCCGCGATGCTGTCGATGTTGGGCGTCTTGTAACCCATCATGCCGCGGTTGTACGCGCTGATGTTGAAGCCGCCGATGTCGTCGCCCCAAATGACCAGGATGTTGGGCTTCGAGGTCTGCGCCTGGGCAACGGCCCCCAGCGTGCCAAGTACCGCGAACAACGCGGCCCTGAAAATTCCTGCGAATTTCTTTTGCATGTCGTTCAGGTCCCCACCCATTCTGAAAGTAGATTCTGTCCTGGCCGGGCACAGTGCCCCTGGGACTCACCATCGAATCCGAGGCGCAAAGTGGCTCAGCCGGGACCATGTGTCCAATGCATGTTTTGTATCGATGGTATATCCTTGACGCATGGCCCTCGAGCTCCAGCAATTGCGCCAGGTCGTCGCGCTGGCCGAACACCGCAGTTTCGTGCGGGCGTCCGCTGCGCTGCGCATCAGCCAGCCAGGGCTTTCCCGCAGCATCCAGAACCTTGAACGGCGCTTCGGCAGCAGCCTGTTCCTGCGCTCGGCCGCTGGCGTCGTGCCGACGGACCTCGGCCGGCTCTACATCGAGAGAGCGCGCGACCTGCTGCGCATGGCGGACGAACTGGAGGGCGAGGCGATCGGGCACGCCGCCTTGCGCACCGGCCGGGTCGACGTCGGTGGCGGTGCCTATCCAGCGGACTCGTTCCTCGGCCCGGCGGCCGCACGATTCATCGAGCAGTTCCCGCGCATCGGCGTCCAGCTTCACTCGGGCAACTGGGACGACCTCGCGCAACTGTTGCGCAGCCGCAAGCTTGATTTCTTCGTTGCCGAGACCAGCCTGCTGACACGCGAGTCAGACCTCGACGTCGTGCCCATGCCGGTCATGCGCCCTTTGTATTTCATCGCGCGCGCCGGACATCCTCTGGCGCTCGGCCGTCGCCCGGTCCATGCAGCCGACATTTTCGCCTGGCCTTTCGCCACGCCCTCGCGCATACCGCCGCGAGTTCTCGAGCCTTTCCTGGCTGCGTATCGCGAGAATGCGGCGCGGGTGGTCTTGCCGCGTGCATTTCCAGCTATCGAATGCAACGGGCTGGCACCCGTGAAACGCATCGTTGCCTGCTCGGACGTCGTGACGGCATCGATACTACCTAGCATCGCAACGGAGCTCGAAACCGGCCAGTTCGTCTTGCTCGGCACGGAGCCCTGGATGTACCTGCAGTACGGCGTGGTGAGCCTCCGGGGCAGGCCGTGGACGCAGGCGGCAGAGAAACTGCGTGAATTCGTGCTCGACGCGGACCTGGAGGCGACGCAGCTGGAACACCGGCTGCTCGAGCGACATGCCCCAGTGAGTCGCACAATGGGCCAGCGCACGAGGAGTTCCAACCCTCGCCGGAAGAAGGCGGGGGCGGCGGGGTCACGAAGAACGAGGTCACTGGCTCCGTGACGCGCCGAGAACGCATCGCGCTGCCGCCCGACGGCAGTGGTCAGCGTCAGGCTCTGGGATCCTTCGCTAGCCGGCGCGCCTTCGGGCTGCTCGCCGCAGAGGCCTCACCCGAAGTGGGCCAGTGCCGCCAGCGCGATGCCTTCGCCCCACTCCTGCACGAAGTGCCCGGCCTCGGCGACTTCCAATGGCGGCGGGCAATTCCGGATGAGCTGCTGCAACGCATGCATTGCGGCCGGCGGGATCACGGTGTCCTGCATGCCGATAGCCATGAACGCCTGGCCCTGCCATTGGTCGCGCCACCAGCGCGCCGCAGCACGCGACACTTCGGCACCGTCGGCTGCGGCGTGGTCGCAGACGAGATTGGGAAAACGGCGAGCACCTGCCTTGAAGCGCTGGTCCGGGAACGGCGCGTCGTACGCCGCCGCCTCTGCCTCCGTGAGGTGCATGCAGCTGCGCTTCATCAGCGCGCCGACGCGCAGGTCCGGGTTCGCGTTGACCCACGCGCGCCACGCGACGAAGCCCTCGCCGAGTGACTGCTTGCCCGTGGCCAGCGCAGTGTTCATGACGAGCAGGCGCGTAAACCGCTGCGGGTCGTCCATCGGCAACGTCAGGCCGAGGATGCCACCCCAGTCCTGGCAGACGAGCGTGACGTTGCGCAGGTCGAGCGCTCGCACGAAGGCCTGCAGCGAATCGCGGTGCCTCGTAAACGTGTACCAGGCATCGTCGACAGGTTTGTCCGACCGCCCGAAGCCGAACAAGTCGGGCGCGATGACACGCGCGCCAGAGCCGAGGAACACGGGAACCATGCGCCGGTAGAGGTAACTCCACGTGGGTTGCCCGTGCAGGCACAGGAACACGTGCGCGGCATCACGCGTACCTTCGTCGAGGTAATGCATGCGCAGGCCTTCGAAGCCCGGCAGGTCAGCGGCGTAGCGTGGAGCGAAGGGGTAACCCGGCAACGCATCGAAGCGATCGTCCGGCGTGCGCAGGAATTCCGGTCTCGAAGCTGTCATCTTCAGGTCCCCTCGACTCGATCGGCGGCCAGCCGCGCGGGCGATAACGCCTGCTCGTTGACGCCCTGGTCTGCGATGTCGGCAGGTAACGGTTCACCGGCAACCAGTGCGGCGGCAGCGCGGGCCAATGCCGGAGCCATCTGGATGCCGTACCCACCCTGCCCTGCGAGCCAGAAGAATCCCGGCGCCACCGCATCGTAACCCGCGACGGGCGAGCGATCTGCGACGAAGCTGCGCAAGCCGGCCCAGCTGTGCCCTACCCGGTCGACTCGCATGCTGGTCGCGTTCTCGAACCGGTCCACCGCGATGGCGACGTCGATGTCGTCGGGAAATGCATCGCAGGGCGCCATCGGGTCTTCGTTGGCTGGCGACAGCAGCAGCTTGCCGGCTTCCGGCTTGAAATAGAACTCTTCTTCGACGTCGATGACCATCGGCCACCGAGCAATATCGTATCCCGCCGGTGCGGGCAGCAGGACGGCGGTCCGACGCAGCGGCTGCAGCCCGATCGGTCGCACCCCGGCCTGCTGCGCCACCTGGTCGGCCCACGCGCCGGTCGCGTTCACGAGCACGGGTGCCGCAAATGCCCCGACGCGCGTGTGAACCTGCCACACGCCACCGACGTGCTCGATCCGGGTATCGCCGGCGCCGGTCACGAGTTGCATACCCGCATGCCGCCCAAGCCTCAGGTAGCCGAGCTGGATGGCCGCGACATCCATGTCGTGGCCGGATTCGTCGAGCAGGCCGCCTGCGACCCAGTCTGCGCTGAGCAGCGGACACTGTTCGCGCGCCTGCGTCGCATCGAGCGGCCGATAGCCACGAACGGCTGGATCAGTCTCGAGCAACGCGTCGAGCGCAAGGAGCCGCGGCGCATCCGCAACGAGCATCGCGCCACGCGGGCTCAGCAACGGTGCATCGGCAAACCCGGGTGGCGGATGTTCGAGGAACCTGCGGCTGGCCCGCGTCAGTGCACGAACGGTCGCGTTGCCGTAGGTCTCGAAGAACATTGCCGCCGACCGTCCGGTGGCATGCAATCCGGGCTGATCTTCCGTTTCGAGCAGGATGACGCGAAGACTCGGAGCGAGCTCGGCGGCTACGGAAGCGCCGGCCATGCCTGCGCCCAGCACGATGACGTCTGCGTCTTTCAAGGAAGCACGGTAGGTGATGCCAGCGGGAACTGTCGACAACGATACTGGGTCGTCGCCTGCCCGCCAACCGCCGTGCGGGCGCTCACCCGGGATCAGTGCCCCTCGTTCAGGAGATTCAGCTGCAGCGCCTCGTCGACGGCGAGGTCACGAATCTCGTCGTGCGCGATGGCGGCCATGATGCGGGCGACTTCGTCGCGGACGGGGGAACATGCCGCGTCGGTACGCGAGCTGAAAACGCACCGCCTCGCTGCAACGGATGGCCGGTCGTTCCGCGCTAGAACCCCGCGACACGCTCGAACACCCAATAGCTTGCAAGGCCGCCGATCGCATAGGGCGGCACGTTCCACAGCCATGACGGGCTGCGCAGGCGCACGGTAGCGGCCAACCGTGATCCAACCGCAATGAGCACGAGCACGGCGGCAATGAAGACCAGCTGCCCGATCTCGACCCCGACGTTGAAGAACAGCAGCGCCAGCGGGATCGAGTTCTGCGGCAAGCCAACCTCGGCGAGTGCGCTCGCAAACCCCAATCCGTGCAGCAACCCGAACGTGAAGGACACGACCCAGGGATAACGTTGCGTGAGACCCGGACGTCCCTGCCGACCGTGCACGATCTCGGCCGCGACGAAGACGATGCTGAGTGCGATCAGCGCTTCGACCGGCGGCCCCGGAACGTGCAGCACGCCGAGCGACGCCAGCGCGAGCGTGATGCTGTGCGCGATCGTGAATGCCGTGATGGTGGCGATCAATCGGCGCGTGCCGTCGACGATCAGCAGCAGCGCAAGCACGAACAGCAGGTGATCGAAGCCGAGCAGGATGTGCCCGATGCCGAGCACGGTGTAGGTCTTGACCACCTCGAGGCGCCCGGGACTCGAGGTCACCGTGAAACGCGGATCGACCGGCAGCACACGACCGAGCTGTTCGGTGCCGTCGGCGCGTTCCACGCGCACCAGCACGTCCACGCGGCTGCCGGGCAGTTGCGGGAATTCAACCACTTTGCCGCTCATGCCCCCTTCGACGCGGATGCGCCAGCGCAGTACCGTGGCATTGCTCGCGTAGCTGCTGGAGCGGTCGGTCAGCTCCCGGGTGCCCTGTGGGAAGACCGGCTGCAACCGCAGCGTCGTGTTCGCGTCGAGTGCCGGGACGCGCCAGAGCACGTCGTAGGTCGTGGCATCGAGCTGCTTCAGCTGCAGATAGGCCGGGCGGAATTCGTCGGCCACGGCAGGTGTCGCGAGCGCGACGCACAGCACGAGCGCGCATGCCAGGCGATGCAGGAATGCAATCAAGGCGACACCGGCGGCAGGGCGGCCTGGATCTCGACGTCGTAGTGCTCGCGCAGCTTCGCGAGTGCGTCTGCATGCGCCTGCTTGCGTCGCTCGCTTTCCCATTCGCGGGCGACGACTTCGCGCACCTCGGCCAGCTTGGGCAACTGCGCTGGCTCGATGGCAGTGACACGGACGAGGTGCGTGCCGAAGCCGGATTTGACGGGTCCGGACCACTCACCGACCGGAGCCGATGCGAGTTGCCCGGCGAACTGCTCGCCAAAATCGCGCGCGACAAGATCGAGCGGCATGGCGTCCTGGCGCGCAGGCAGCAGGGTCGCCTGGCCGAACGTGGCGGGATCGGCGCCACGCGCCAGGGCGGTGCGTGCCTGCTCGAGACGCTGCGGCGCGACTGCGTCCGCGCCGAAGTAGACCTGGTCGAAGCTCACGACCGCGGGCTTGCGGAAAGCTGCCGGATTCGCGTCGAGGTAAGCCCGCAGGTCTGCATCGGTCGCAGGCCGCTGCGCGACGGACTCCTCGAACAGGACGTCGAGCTTCTGCCGGACACGGCGCTTGATCACGGCATCCTCACGGTCGAGGCCGAGCGCCACGCCTTCGCGGTACAGGATCTCGTCGCGAACGTAGGAATCGACCAGTCCGTTCAGCTCGACCGGACCCGGCGGCCGGTTCCAGGTCCCCTGGAACCGGGTGGCCAGCAGGTCGACCTCGGCCTGGGTCACGACGATGCGGCGCTTGCCGTCGTCATCCGGCGCGACACGCCCGTAGTAGGCGAACAAAGCCAGGCCGAGCAGCAGGAAGTGCAGCAGCGGCTCGTGGAAGATTCGGCGAAATTTCAACG
>JAOUGW010000286.1 GCA_029865465.1 Gammaproteobacteria bacterium | reverse complement strand
CCGGTCGCGCGCAACCTGATCCGCACGATGTTCGTGAACAAGGGCAACGCCGACAAGCTCTCGGTGCGGCCGGCCGGCGTACCGAAGTCGAAAGTGACGAAGCTCGGCGTGCTCGGCGCCGGCATGATGGGAGCAGGAGTAGCCTGCGTTTCAGCGTTGCAGGGCATCGAAGTGATCCTGATCGACTCGACGTCCGGGCAGGCGGAGAAGGGCAAGGCCTATTCCGCGAAGCTGCTGGCGAAGGACGTCGAGAAGGGCCGTCGCACGCAGGCCGAGGCCGAGGCCGTGCTCGCGCGCATCAAGCCGACGGTCGACTACGCACAGCTCGAGGGCGCCGATCTCGTGATCGAGGCGGTGTTCGAGCATCGTGGCATCAAGGCCGACGTCACGGCGAAGGCCGAGGCCGTCATCCCGAAGACTGCCGTGTTCGCCAGCAACACCTCGACGCTGCCGATCACGGGTCTCGCCAAGGCATCGAAGCGGCCGAAGAACTTCATCGGCATCCACTTCTTCTCGCCGGTCGAGAAGATGCCGCTGGTGGAGATCATCGTCGGCAAGCAGACGGGCATTGATGCGATCGCGCGCGCGCTCGATTACGTCGGCCAGCTCAGGAAGACGCCGATCGTGGCCAACGACAGCCGCGGGTTCTATACCAGCCGCTGCTTCGGCACGTATACCGCCGAGGGCGCCAGGATGCTGGCGGAAGGCATCGACCCGCAGCTGATCGAGAGCGCGGGCAAGCTCGCCGGCATGCCGGTCGGTCCGCTCGCCGTCAGCGACGAAGTGAGCCTCGAACTGGCGTACAAGGTCATGCAGCAGTCGCGTGAAGACCTCGGCGCCAGGTACAAGGAGCCGGTCAGCTGGCCGGTCGTGAAGCACTTCGTCGAAGACCTGCAGCGACTCGGCCGCAAGAGCGGCGCGGGGTTCTATGACTACCCGGAGGGTGGCAAGAAGGTGCTCTGGCCCGGGCTCGCCAAGGAGTACCCGCGACTGGCGCAGCAGCCGGACGTCGCAGAACTCAAGACGCGCCTGCTGTACATCCAGGCGCTCGAGACGGCGCGGTGCTTCGAGGAAGGTGTGCTGAGGAGCGTGCACGAAGCGGACCTGGGCTCGATCCTCGGCTGGGGCTTCCCGGCCTACACCGGCGGCACGCTCTCGTACATCGACACGATCGGGCCCGCGAAATTCGTGGCCGAGTGCAAGCGTCTCGCCAGGCTGTACGGCGAGCGCTTCAAGCCGACCAGGGGCCTGCTGGCGCGCGCGCAGTCGGGCGAGACGTACTACGACGGCGCGGCCACGGCCGCACCTCGGGCTTCGTGAGGAGATCGAGTCGCCATGAGTGAAGTGCTGGTTGAACGCCGCGGCCGTGTCGCGGTCGTCACGCTGAACAGGCCCGAGTCGCTGAACGGATTCACGTCCGGCCTGCGCAGCGCCTTGAAGAAAGAATTGCATGCAGTCGCTGTCGACGACGCCGTGCGTGCCGTCGTGCTGACGGGCGCAGGCCGCGGATTCAGTGCGGGCGCCGATCTCAAGGCCGAGCCCATGACATCGGGCGCCGAAGTCGAACGTCAGCTCAACGAGGAGTACGGCGCTGCGCTGCGGGAGATCGCCCGCATGCCGAAGCCGGTGATCGCCGCCGTGAACGGTTTCGCGACCGGCATCGGCGGCTCGTTCGCGCTCGTCTGCGACCTGGTCGTCATGGGTGAGAGCGCCTTCTTCCAGGTCCCGTTCGCGAAGATCGGTCTCGTGCCAGACGGTGGCCTCACCTGGCTGCTGACGGATCGCGTCGGCCACCGTCGCGCGTTCGAACTCGCGATCAGCGGCGATCGCGTACCGGCAGCGAAGTGCCTCGAATGGAACCTGGCCAATCGCGTCGTGCCCGACGGCCAGGTCGTGACGGCGGCCGTGGCCTGGGCCGAACAGTTATGCGACGCTGCGCCGATCGCGCTCGGGTACATGAAGCAGCTGCTGCGCAGCGCGCCCGACATGGGCTACGAGCAGACGATCCGTGCCGAGGCCAGGTTGCAGGCGCCGTGCATCGACAGCCATGACTTCGTCGAAGGCGTCGCCGCGTTCCGCGAGAAGCGCGCGCCGAAATTCTCGGGCAGGTGAAGACCGGCAGCAGTCGCGGGGTGAGCGCATGACCGCAACGACGACCGTCTCGACCATAGAAGCCGCGACGACCGAGATGCGTCCCGGTCTCGAGATCGATCGCGATCGCCTGCAGCAGTACCTCGAGGCGCGCGTTGCCGGGTTCGCGGGGCCGCTGTCGATCCGGCAGTTCAAGGGTGGCCAGTCGAACCCGACGTACCTGCTCACGACGCCGTCGCAGCAGTACGTGCTCCGTCGCAAGCCGCCGGGCCAGTTGCTGGCCTCGGCCCATGCGGTCGATCGCGAGTACAAGGTCATCACCGCGCTTGGCCGGCACACCGACGTGCCCGTGCCGCGCACGCACGTGCTCTGCACCGACGAGACCGTGATCGGGACCTGGTTCTACGTGATGGACCATGTCGCGGGACGCATCTTCTGGGATCCCTCGTTTCCGGATGTGGCGCATGAGCGCCGACGCGAACATTCGCTGGCGCTCTGCGATGCCCTCGCGCGCCTGCACCGCGTGCGTCCCGAAGCCGCGGGCCTCGGTGACTACGGCAAGCCGACCGGTTACCTGAGCCGCCAGATCGGCAGGTTTTCGAAGCAGTATCTCGAAGACACCGCGGGTGGTCGCATCGATTCCATGGAGCGCGTGATCGACTGGTTGCCGCGCAACATGCCGGCGCAGGAACCGCCCGCCGCGGTCGTGCACGGCGATTACCGCTCGGACAATGCGGTGTTCCACCCGACGGAGCCGCGCGTCATGGCGATCCTCGACTGGGAACTCTCATCGCTGGGCGATCCGCTTGCCGACTTCGCCTATCACCTGATGGCATATCGGCTGCCGTCGCTTTCGATCCCGATGCTCGGCGACCGGGACGCGGCGGCGCTCGGCCTGCCAACCGAGGCGGAGTACGTCGCGCATTACGAGCAGGTCACCGGCTTCCGGCTGGATCCCCGCGACCTCGAGTTCTACCTGGCCTTCGGCATGTTCCGGCTGGCAGGTATTTTTCATGGCATCCGGAGCCGGGTGGTGCGGGGCACGGCCGTCAGCGCGCAGGCGCGGGAGTACGCGCAGTTCACCGACTCGATCGCCGACCTCGCCTGGAGCCAGGCGCAGCGCGCCGCGTCCTCATGATAAAACGCATGAGAAACATGGGCTTAGGCTTTATTCTGCGCCTGTGGTAAAGTGCGCGGCTAAGTTCCGGGCCAGATCTCTTTCATGCTGAAGCAACGCACGCTCAAGAATTCGATCCGCGCCACGGGCGTGGGCCTGCACACCGGCAAGAAGGTGCTGATGGTCCTGCGTCCGGCCCCGGCGAATTCGGGCATCGTCTTCCGCCGCACCGACCTCGACCAGGTCGTCGACATCCCGGCCAGGGCCGGCAACGTCAGCCAGACGACGCTCGGCACGAGCCTGACGGCGGCAGACGGCACGGTCGCGACGGTCGAGCACCTCATGTCCGCGCTCGCAGGCCTCGGTATCGACAACCTGGTCGTCGAGTTGAGCTCGAGCGAGGTGCCGATCATGGATGGCAGCGCGGGCCCGTTCGTCTTCCTGCTGCAGTCGGCGGGAATCGAGGAGCAGAACGCCGCGAAGCGCTTCGTCCGCATCAAGAAGAGCGTCAAGGTCGAGGAAGGCGACAAGTGGGCGCGCTTCGATCCCTACGACGGCTTTAAAGTTAATTTTGAAATCGAATTCGACCATCCGGTGTTCAAGCGCCGGTCGCAGGTCGCCTCGATGGACTTCTCGACCACCACTTTCCTGCGAGAAGTCAGCCGTGCCCGCACGTTCGGCTTCATGCGGGACCTGG
>JAOUGW010000056.1 GCA_029865465.1 Gammaproteobacteria bacterium | reverse complement strand
TGGCAGCCGTTGAAGAAGAGGATGCGCTCGAGCGCATGGCGCTTATGGCGCGGAAGCCGCGACGTGAATTCGATTCCCTGCATGGAACTTCCCCGGCCGTGTGCACGGCCCCGGACGGAGGTCCAACGGATCATGCTCGCCGGACCAGATTATGTCGAGTGGACCGACGCGCAAGTGTTGCTGCAGCGCCACAAGAAAGGCCCGGTGCCCGGGCCGGCAAATCACATGTATTTTTTTGAATTACTTCATGTTTTTGACATCCCGAGGTGGAGTGTGGGGGGCACTTCGCGTGCAATGACGGGACAATGCCCCGCAAGCCTTTGCCCGCCCCGAATGTGGCCGACCTGGCCGTTCACGCCATGCCCGTTCCGGGGGCGATGCTGGTGGACGTGGTCGTGCTCACGGCCGACCAGGAACTGTTTCAGTCGGCGCGCGAAGCGGTCGGTGAGCGCAATCCGGTCTGGCGCGCGCGCTCGGCAGATGAAGCCGCCGACTTGCTGATCAACGGGCGCTGCGGCGTGCTGCTCATCGACATGGCCTCGGTCTCGACCGGTGCCGACACCCTCGTCGAGCAGATCGTCGAGCAATTCCCCGACGTCATTGTCTGCATCGCCGGCACTCGTGCCGACGAGCCCCTGCTGGCCCCGCTGATCAGCGATGGCCACGTCTACCGTTTCATGCACAAGCCCACGTCAGCGCGGCGGGCCGGCATGTTCCTGCAGGCGGCGATCCGCCGGCACGTCGAGCGCCGTGCAGGGCGCGAAGCCAGCGACCCGTTGCTGCCGCTGCTGCGCGGCCTGCGCCGCCCGACGGCTGGAATGCCCCGCGGATACCTTGCACTGATCGGAGTGGTGGCGCTCGCGCTGGTCGTCCCGCTCTTCGTCGGCGGCGAGCCGGAAGCCACGGCGGTCACTGCGGCACCGGTGGCATCCGCCCCGCAAACCGCATCAACACGGCGCGCCGACCCGGTCCTCTCGCGAGCCCGCGCAGCATTGCAGGCGGGCCGACTCGAGGCGCCCGAAGGCCGCAACGCGCTCGACCTGTTCCAGGCAGTGCTGCTCGCGCAGCCCGAGCATCCGGAAGCGCAGGACTCGCTCGCCAGGACAGTCGACCTGCTGCTGCAACGCGCGCAGCGGGAATTCGACGCCGGGCACAAGCGGGAAGCCGAGCGGCTCGTGCAACGCGTACTCGCCGTCGTGCCCGGTGACGAGCAGGCCCGGACCCTGGCGCGACTCATCAATCCGCCCGACACGCCTTCGCGCCAGTTGTCGCGCGAACAGCGCGCAGAGGTGGAAGCCCGCCTGGCTGAGAGTGCGATCACCCCTCCGGAAGTGCCCGCGCCCGCGCCGGCGCGGACGCTCGCAGAAATCCAGGCCGAACTCGCGGCGCTGCCGGGGCCCGTGACGAAGCTGTCAGGTACATCCGGCGCCTCGACGGCCGCTGCGCCGAAGACGCCGGCGCCGGTCGTGCGGCCCGATCCGCTCGCGCCGCGCTTCGTCAATCCGACGCAGGCGATCGCACCCGCGGCACGCAGTTACGCGCGCGAGCCGGTAAATGCACCGCCGACCGCGGGAATGACCGAGCCGGCGGCCTGGCACGCGCCTGCAGAACCCGAGGTCGAGCCAGCGGCCTCCGCGACGCCCGGGGTCGCCGCCACGGATCGCCACGATCGCATCGTGGCCAGCGAGCCGGCGTACGAGTCCGTCCCGGGGGACGGTCGCGTGGCCTGGTAGACGCGCTCGAACCAGCGCGGGCTTCACCGCCCACCGAGGTGAGTGAGATCGACCCGCTGCGCGGGCCTTGCCACTTCGGCCCGGGCTCCTCGCGCATGCAACGCAGCGCACAGGCCGATCGCACCTTCCGCTTCGCCGTGCACCAGGTATGTGTGTGGCTTGCCACCGACGCCGGCGTGCCAGCGCAGCAGGTCTTCCTGGTCGCCGTGGGCCGAGAACCCGCCGAGCGTGTGGATGCGCGCATTTACCTTGAACTGCTCGCCGTGGATACGAACGTGCTCGCGACCGTCGACGATCGCGCGCCCGAGCGTTCCCACCGCCTGGAAGCCGGTGAAGATCACGTCGCACTCGTGCCGGGTGATGTTGTGCTTGAGGTGATGCACGATGCGCCCGCCGTTGCACATCCCGCTCCCCGCGATGATGATCGCGCCACCCCGCATGAGGTTGATCGCCATCGATTCCTCGGCGGAGCGGCAGAGCTTGAGGTTCGGCAGCGTCGGTAAGCCGCCGGCATCGCGGCGCACCGCGCTCGCTGCCGCGTCGTACAGCTCAGGATGCTTCCAGTAGACCTCGGACGCCTCGATGGCCATCGGGCTGTCCAGGAATACCTGCCAGTCGCCGACGCGCCACTCGTCGAAGTGCGTAGCCAGCTCGTAGAGGACTTCCTGGCTGCGTCCCACCGCGAACGCGGGGATCAGCACGTTGCCGCCACCTTGCCGCGCCGCGCGCAGGATCTCGCCGAACTCCTGCAGCGTCTCGCTGCGCTCGCGATGACGGCGATTGCCGTAAGTGCTCTCCATGACCAGGACGTCCGCGACGCCGTCGCCTTCCGGGTCGCGCAGGATCGGCGAGTCGTACTGCCCGACGTCGCCACTGAAGACGATGCGCGCGCGTGCGCCCGCCTCTTCGAGCTGCAGCCACACGCTGGCGGAGCCGAGAATGTGGCCGGCGTCGCGGTAGGTCAGGGTCGCCCCAGGGAGAACTTCGGTTGCGCGACCGTACGCCACGGTCTTGAACTGCGCGATCGTCTCCTCCGCGTCCACGCGCGTGAACAGCGGGTCGGGGAAGCCACGCGCGTGCCGATTGCCGTGCTCCGCCTGCCGGCGGCGGTAGCGCTCCGCCTCGCGCTCGGCCATGAAGGCGCTGTCCGCCAGCAGGATGCGCGCGAGGTCGCGGCACGCCGGAGTCGCGAAGACCGGTCCGCGGAACCCGCGCTTGCGCAGCAGCGGCAGTCGCCCGCAGTGATCGATGTGGGCGTGGCTCAGCACCACCGCGTCGATCGCCGCGGCGTCGAAGGGAAAAGGCTGGCGATTGCGGCTGTCGGGGTCGTCACCGCCCTGGATCAGCCCGCAGTCGAGCAGCAGCGTGCGGCCGAGAACGGTGAGGATGTGACAAGACCCGGTGACTTCACCGGCCGCGCCGTAGAACTGCAGGTGCATCGTGCGAACCGCCTCAGGCGATTCGCTGCCCTGCGGCCGCTTCGCCTTCGTCGTGGATTGGAACGGCCACGACCTGTCCGTCGCGCAGCAGCTTGACGCAGGCCTTGACCACCCTCGCATCGTACCGGCGACCGGCCTGCGACTGCAGCTCGTCGAGGCACGCCGTCATGGTCAGCGCCGGTCGGTGCGGTCTGGGCGAAAGCATCGCTTCGACGGCATCGGCGACGGCGACGATCCGGGCCTCGAGCAGGATCTCCTCGCCCTTCAGCCCGCGCGGGTAGCCCGAGCCGTCGAGGCGCTCGTGATGCTGGCGCACGACTTCCGCCACGGGCCAGGGGAACTCGATGGCACGCAGGACCTCGAACCCTCGCTCGGCGTGAGTCTTCACGAGTTCGAACTCCGAGGCGGACAGCACGCCGGGCCGCCACAGCAGTTCGCGCGGGATCTGCAGCATGCCGACGTCGATCAGCTGGCCCATCACGCGCAGACCGCGCACGGTGTGACCCGGCTGCCCGAGCGCGGTGCCGATACCGGCTGCATAGTCGCCGACACGGCGCGCGCGCCCGGTCTTGCACGCATCCTGTATCTCGGCGAGCTGGGCGAGCGCCTCGATCGCACCGAACATCACCCGCTCCATGTGATCCATGGCGGTGACGATCTCGGCATCCGAACGGCGCCGGCGCAGCAGCTTCGTCGCTGCGTCTGCAATGTGTTCCACGTGTCGACGGTCGTCGTCGTCATACGGTCCGGCCGCGTCCGCGACGAGCAGCACGCCGGCGAGGCGACCGCCTTCGAGCATCGGCATCACGAGCTGGCGCCGGAGCTGCCCCGGCAATCCCGCGGCACGCAACGCAGCCGTGCCTTCCGCCGCGTCACGGATCACGGGGCGCCGCGCGGCCGCGCATTCGCCCAAAGCGGTTTCGCGCGGCGGTGGCCCGCGCCAGCGCGTGAGCGCCGCCAGCGGCTCGGTGGCTTCGGAGTCGCGGCGTGCGGCCAGTTCGAGCGCCGTCCCGTCGCCCACCGGCAGGAAGAAATAGCCCTGCGCACTGCGCGTCAGGTCCCGTGCCAGCTGCAGCGTGCAGTCGAGGATTTCGGTTTCCGTGAGCCCGTGCGAGCGCTGCGCGAGCTCTAGCAGGCGGCTCACGCGCACGTGATCGCGTTCATTGCGCTCGGCGGCACGCTTCAGTCCTGCAACGTCCCTTGCGGTCAGTACGCGGAAGCCCGTCTGCTCGTCGATCGCAGCAAGCGCGAGCTCGACCTCGAGCGACTGCCCGTCCGGACGTCGCCAGCGCACGTCCTGGCGTTGCGCCCCGGCGACGGTGCGTTCGATGCCGCGCATCGCCGCATCAGCGTCACCTTCGACCTCGAGCGTCTGCAGCGTGAGCGTGCCGAGACGTTCACGGTCCGTGCCGAGCAGCGCGAGCAGCGCCCGGTTGCCGTAGCGCAGGCGGCCCTCGCCATCGACGACGCCGCAAGGTTCGGGCGCCGCTTCCAGCGCATCGGCAAGCGCGGCGAGTTCCTGTTCGCGCGAGTGCGTTGCCAGTTCCGTGCTGACATCCCGCGCGGTGAGCAACCAGCTCGCGCGGCCCGCATAGCTCGTGGCGACACGCCGCAGTTCGAGCCTCGCTTCGCTGCCGTCCGGACGTTGCCAGTGCAGTATCGACTCCTGCGCCGACTCGTCACTGAACCCGGCGCCCGGCAGCATTTCGCTCAGCGGCTTGCCGCGCAGGGCCGCGGCTTCCTGCCCGACCAGCTCCGCCGCCGAGTCGCTGGCCACGTGCACGAGCTTCGATTCGATGTCGACGATCCACGTAGGTGTGGGTTGCACCGCGAACGCGCGCTCGGCGTCGTTGACGGCCGACTGCAGGCGCGCGCGTGCTGTCTGCAATTCGTTGATGCGCGCCTCGAGCAGCGCGGCCTTGGCGACCTCTGCGCGGGATTCCTCCGCGGCGCCACGCGCCTGCGACTCGGCCTCGACGGCGTCGCGCTGCGCGGCCTCGAGCTCGCGAATGCGCAACTGCAGCTCGCGGATGCGCACCGATTCCGCGGCAGCGAATTCGGCCCGGGCACGCGCCTCGTATTCGGCTCGTTCGCGCGCGACGCGTTCGGCCACGGTCAGTTGCTTGTTCGTCGCCGCGGCGTCACGGAGCTGCTTTTCGAGGTCGCTGAGCCGCCTGCGATCCTGCTCGCGACGGTCGAGCAACTCGGGCACCAGCGCGGGCATGCGCATGGTGCCGGAGCCGGACGGCGCTTCATCGAGGGTCGCGGCGAGTTCGTCCAGTGTCGAACTCCGCGAGAAGAACCGTTGCGCACCGACTTCGGCGGCAAATGCCTCGTATTTCGGACCTTCGACCCGGAACGAATGCAGCAGGACCGGCAGGTGCAGGAACGACGGGTCCTCGCGGAGCCGCCGGCACAGAGCAAAGCCGTCGAGTCGCGGCAACATGACGTCGCTCACGAGCGCATCGGGATTCTGGGTGCGAACGGCGTCGAGCGCCTCGATGCCGGTTTTTGCCTTGAGCACGCGGTGGCCGCGCGATTGCAGCACGCTCTCGAGGGCGGCGAGGTCCTGGTCGCGTTCGTAGGCAAGCAGCACGGTCTTCATTGACGGGGTTCAACTCCACACATGCGGTGGCGGACCGCCCGGGCAACGGCCCGGCGCCGGTCGCATCTTCGCTGTCGGCAGTATGCTCCCCGGCCCGCGCGGGGCCCTAATGCGCGGCTTCAAGCCGTTGACACGCGTCACAAAACGCCGCCCGGGACGGCTCCGGCGGTACAATCGGTGCAGGCGAGACTGGAGGAGACGACAGTGATCCGGCGCATGGCGTACGTATGGGCGGGAACCCTTTCCCTGCTGGCCGGCTGTGCCGCGCATTGGGACGTCGACAGCTTCGAGGACCCCGCGGCCAACGTCGCCGCCCGGCAGACGTACTTCTGGAAGGGCGGCGAGTTCGGCATTCCCGGTTTGCTCGACCCCAAGACCGTCGCATTGGCCACGTCGCAACTGCGCGGTGCCGTGACGACGGAACTCGGCCGCAAGGGCTATTCCGAAATCGACACGGCGGCGGCCGCTGACATGATCGTCAGTTTCCAGGTGGCGGGGTCGCAGAAGTTCGTGCAGTCGGACGAGAAGCGCATCGGCGCACCCTCCGCGACCACGGTGCTCAGTCCGAGCGAGATTCAGCCGCCGCCGGCATCGAGCGTGCCGCGCGAGATGCGCATGCGCGAAGGTGCCGTGCTGGTGTTCATCGACGACCGCGCGTCGGGACGGCTGATCTGGCGCGGCATGGTCACGTCGGAAACACGCCGTGGCTCGACCGAGCAGGGCGTGCAACTGATCACGGAGATGGCGCGGGAGATCGCGAAGGAAGTGCCGGCACGCACCGGCGCGCGGAAATAGGCCCGCTCAGCGCTGCATCACCAGCAGCGCGCCGGTGAGCAGCAGCGCGGCGCCGAGCAGCCGTGTCGGCGTAACCGCAATCTGCGGGTACCCCAGGATGCCGAACTGGTCGACGGCCAGTGCCAGCAGCAGCTGTCCTGCTATCACCAGGGCCACCATGGTCATGCCGCCGAGGCGCGGACCGAGGATCGTGACCGAGGCGACGTAGACCGCACCGAGCAGGCCGCCCATCCACGCCCATGCCGGCATCTGCCCCAGGGTGGCGGTCGAGGCGCGTGAACCGGTGACGGTGGCGAACCCGACCAGCGCCAGCAGGCCAATGACAAAACTGACCGCCGACGCCCAGACCGGCGAACCGATCGCACGCGCCAGCGTCGCGTTCATGCCGACCTGTACGGTCAGGGCGCCGCCGACGAGCAGCGCCAGCAGGTGCGGCCAGTAGTTCGTCATCATCGTTCGAGGCTCCGGCCGACTCAGGTCGCGCCTTGCAGCGAAGCATCACGCCGCGGCCAGCCCTGCCACACGAGCGCGCCGATGCCGAGCAGCAGCGCTGCGAACTTCACCCAGCCACCGATGAAGGGCACCATGCCGACGAGCCACAACCCGAGCACGGCGAGCAGCAGCGCGAACAGCTTCCAGCCCGTCGTCGCGACCGTGCCGCCGCGCATCAAGCCGAGCAGCTTCTGGCCGACGAACATGGCGGCGGTGACCCAGCCGAGGAACAGCAGCAACAAGTAGAGCATCAGCACTATCAACGCCAGCGGGATGCCGATGATCGTGACCAGCAGCAGGACGACCAGCACCGGCAGGCACACGAGGATCACGAACCCGAGGCCTAGGCTGCGCAGAGGTTCCTGGCCGATCCACTGGGCCGCACGACTGGAATACGCGGGGAAGGCGAGCATGAACAGCGTACCGGCAACGAACACGCCGAGCATCCACAGGAACGAGCCTACCCCGTGGGCGACGGTGCGCACGTCCCGCGCGGTCTCGTGCTCGCCGACGAAGTGACCGACGTCCGTCTGGTGGAACTCGATGCCACCCGCGATCTGCGCGCCTTCGGGCAACCCGGGTTCACGCGGGCTGTGGACGACGAGCTTGCCGTCGATGCGCGTGTTCGGGCCGATGTCGACCTCTTCGGCGTGGACCTCGGCATCGCCTTGCACGACGCCGTCGATGCGCACGCTGGCGCCCGACGCCTGCAGGTACTCGCGCGCGTTGCCCTCGAACCGGATGCGGCCGCCGGTCAGCGACAGCCCGCCCATGATCGTAGTGGCGGGGCCGAGCGCGACGTCGCCGCCGGCCACGCGCGCGTTCCCGGCGACTATTGCATCGACCTGCACTTCGCCGCCTGCGACGTAGAGATCGTCACCGACGCTGCCGCCGATCGATACTTCGCCGCCCGCGGCGATCAGGTCGCCTTTCACCTCACCCGCCGTGGCGACGTGTCCGCCCGCCAGAATCGCGTCGCCCGCGACCGGGTCGGTCAGGTTGAGCGAGCCGCCCGCGCCGAAGTAGTCCGAGCCGAACTGCCTGGAAACGGAGTCGTCGCCGTCGTGTTCGAGGCCGCAGCCTGCGATGAACAGGCCCAGGGCGAACACGCCCAAGGTCCGTGCGATCGGTGTCATATTGATTCTCCTCGATTCCCGTCGCCCTGCCGGAAAGGGACGCGCGGGATTTGGCAGGCCATCGCGGGTCAGTCTAGGGCAAGCCCACGGACACCGATATCTCCGCAGACCCGGCTCGTCCTGCAGTGCCCACGCTTTGGCGCACGCGCAGGCGTCACGAAAAGAAAAAGCCGCGACTCGCTCAGCGAATCGCGGCTCTTCCGACGCATGGTCTTCCGTGACGGCCCGCAATCGTCCCCCGGTCGGACCTCCCATTTCGTCTGTCGCCCGGTGTCCCCCAGCTAGCGACTGTTCCATGTTTTACGTGGTTTGCCGGGAGGCGTCACCTTGCAGCGCAAAAACGACGGTGTGCAAATTAGAGGCTAAGTTCGTTTGCGTTAGCTCGTCTCTTTTTCACAACAACACCCGATCAGGACTTCAGCGCCGAGCCTTCCGTCATGTAGCCGGCAAACCGGGGCACGCGCCGCAGGTAGTAGTGCTCGGCATCCCGCAGCTGCAGGCCTGATCCTGTCACCAAGGGCACCGTGTCCCGGATGAGATGACAACCGCCGCCGATGCGGTTCTGGATCGGGTTGAGCCGATGCTGCCAGCGAGCCACCCGCGCATCGGGCGACAGGCCGTGCTCGAGGAACAGGAACTGTCCGCCGGGTTTGAGCACGCGATGAATTTCGGCGAGCGCATGCGCCACGTCTGGAATCGAGCAGAGCGTCAACGTGCAGACCACCGTATCGAAGCTGTCGCCCGCGAACGGCAGGTGCTCCGCATTCAGGTGATGGAAGTCCACGGCAACGCTGGACGCGGCGATGCGCGGCAGCGAGAAACGGTCGAGGTCGGTGTCAGGGTCGATGGCTTCGATGCGGCTTACGCCCGGTGGATAGTGCGGCAGGTTACGGCCGGTGCCGAAGCCGATCTCGAGGATGCGACCCGATGCCCGGGCCAGCGTCCGGCGCCGCGGCTTGTCGAAGACCCGGTTTCCCATCGCCAGGTCGAGCAGGTACGGGAAGACGCAGTGATGATAGAGGCCCATGTCAGCGAGTCGCTGGCCATCGCACCGTGACGGCGCCACGCAGTTGGCCGGTTTCGAATCCTGTCGCCGTGTCCTGCGGGTATTCGCGGGCGATGGCCATTACGAGTTCGGGTGCGAGCGTCGCGCCATGACACGCGAGGCACACAGGTTGCATGACGATCGCGCGGAGGTAGCGGCGCTCGATCCCGCGGGCTGACCGGGACTCGAAGATTGCCTCGGGAGGTGCCGTCCCGGCCTGGGAGGCGCTCGACAGCTCGGCCGCGAATCCTTGCATGACCGCGCGCTCCAGATCGTCCGGCGCATTCGCCGGGTTTCTCAGCCGGATGGCGGTGCGACCCACCTCCGCGCCCGAGGATGCCGACAACCGGGCAGCGATCTCCGGCGCACGAGACTTGCAGACAGCCACGGCAGCAACCGGACCTCCTTGCTGCATCGCCCGACCGAGCTCGGCCTGCAGCTCGCTCATGAGCTGATCGGCGAGCGCACGGCTGCGCTCGTCCCATGCCACGTCGGGCTCGCCACCAAACGCGGGGAGGGCGAGCAGGCCGAAAAGGATCAGTGCCGACCTCGTTGTTTGCCTTGAATTCATGCCATCACCCGCCCATGCATTGCCATTCAATTTGTAATCCTGACTGCATTAATTCAATGTGTTTCATCAAAATAATGTAACTAAATCAACAATTTCTTATGATTTGCCGCTTATGCCGTGCTCGATTCCTGCGTGCCAACCACTGGCCGCTGGAGTAGATTGCGCGCCCTTACCCGCCCCCGCCCGGCCAGAGTTTACAGAGCAATCATGGGACGCATTTTCGAAGTCAGAAAGCACACGATGTTCGCGCGCTGGAACCGCATGGCGAAGCAGTTCAGCCGCATCGGCAAGGACATCACGATCGCGGTCAAGAAGGGTGGCTCCGACCCGAACGCGAACCCCGCGCTGCGCCGTGCGATCCAGAACTCGCGCGCCGTGAACATGCCGAAGGACAAGGTCGACTCGGCAATCAAGCGCGCCTCCGGTCGCGATGCCGCGAATTTCGAAGAAGTGATCTACGAGGGGTACGCGCCGCACGGCGTCGCCGTGCTCGTCGAATGCGCAACCGACAACCCGACGCGCACCGTCGCAGCGATCCGCAATGCGTTCAACAAGAACGGCGGCAACTTCGCGACCTCGGGCAGCGTCGCGTTCCAGTTCCGTCGCATGGGTGTGTTCAGGCTGAACCCGGAGGGCATCGACCAGGACGATCTCGAACTCTACCTGATCGACCACGGGCTCGAGGAATTCGGCGAGAGTACCGGCGAAAAGGGCGAGCCGCAGCTCGTCGCCCGTTGCCTGTTCGAGGATTTCGGCACGCTGCAGAAGGCGCTCGAGGAGCGCGGCATCACCCCGATCTCGGCCGAGCACGAGTACATCTGCACCACGCCGACCGAACTCGGTGAAGCCGAAGCGACCGAAGTGCTCGAACTGATCGACAAGCTCGAGCAGGACGAGGACGTGCAGAAGGTCTACCACACGCTCGCGTGAGCATTGCTCCCGGGGTGCCGGGAGAGGCCGACGCACGCTCCGGAGCAAGCGGACGATCCGAGGCCTATCCCGGAGCTTGGAAAGGCAGATACGCGCTCTGGGAAAGGCCTCGGATCGTCCGCTTCCGACGTTCGTGTTCGCTGCGACCAGATCGGCGCGCCGAACGAATAGGCTCGGTTGCAACACGTATACACTTTGCCCCCCATGCAAACGCCAGTCCGCGAACTCTTCTCCTACCGCAAGCACTGGGCGCACCGCTTCGGTGCTGCGCCGTTCCTGCCGATGTCGAAGGCGGAGATGGACGCGCTCGGCTGGGATTCGTGCGACGTCATCCTGGTCACGGGCGATGCCTACGTCGACCATCCCAGCTTCGGCATGGCGATCGTGGGGCGCTTGCTCGAAGCACAGGGGTTCCGCGTCGGCATCGTCGCCCAACCCGACTGGCACTCGACGAGCGACTTCGTGAAGCTCGGCAAGCCGAACCTGTTCTTCGGCATCACCGGCGGCAACATGGACTCGATGGTGAACCGCTACACCGCGGATCGCCGCATCCGCACGGATGACGCCTACACCCCGCACGGCGCGGGCGGCGCACGTCCCGACCGGTGCGTGATCGTCTACTCGCAGCGTTGCCGCGAAGCCGCGAAGGACGTGCCGATCGTGATCGGCGGCATCGAGGCCTCGCTGCGCCGCATCGCGCACTTCGACTACTGGTCGGAGAAAGTGCGCCGCTCGGTACTGCTCGACGCAAAGGCCGACCTGCTCGTGTTCGGCAACGCCGAGCGGCAGATCTGCGAGATTGCGCACCGGCTTGCCGCCGGCAAGAAGATCGAAGAGATCGACGACCTGCGCGGCACGGCGTTCGTGCGCAAGGCGCTGCCGGAGGGCTGGGCGGAAATCGATTCGACGACGATCGACACGCCGGGTTCGCTGGCACCGCTGGTGGATCCGTATCAGATGGAGCCGGTGCCGACGACAAGCGCAGCACTTCGCACCGGCGCTGACGCCGCTACGCCTACGGGCTCCGGGTCTGCCCGGAAGGACGCCGTAAACCCATCCATGGGGGCTCCGGCCGCGCCGTCCATGGCGCGGACGGCCTTCCGAGCAGACCCGGAGCCCGCAGTCGGCGGCGCTCGCGCCGCAGAGATGGTGCTGCGCTTTCATCGGCGGACGCCGAAGAGCGCCGACCGCGAGCACAGCGTCATCCGCATGCCGTCCTACGAGGCGGTGGCGGACGATCCCATCCTGTACGCGCACGCCTCGCGCATCCTGCACCTCGAAGCGAATCCCGGGAACGCGCGCGCTCTCGTGCAGCGCCACGGCGACGCGGACGTGTGGCTGAACCCGCCGCCGATCCCGCTGACCACCAAGGAGATGGATGCGGTGTACGAGCTGCCGTACCAGCGCGTGCCGCACCCGTTCTACGGCGACGCGAAGATTCCCGCGTACGAGATGATCCGCTTCTCGATCTCGATCCAGCGCGGCTGCTTCGGCGGCTGCACTTTCTGCTCGATCACCGAGCACGAGGGCCGCATCATCCAGAACCGCTCCGAAGACTCCGTGATCCGCGAGATCGAAACGATCCGCGACACGGTGCCGGGCTTCACCGGCGTGATCTCGGACCTGGGCGGCCCGACGGCCAACATGTACCGCATCGCGTGCAAGTCGCGCGAGATCGAAGCTGCGTGCCGCAAGCCCTCGTGCGTCTACCCTGGCATCTGCCCGAACCTGAACACCGACCACTCGCCGCTGATCAAGCTGTACCGGCGCGCCCGCGAACTGAAGGGCGTGAAGAAAGTGCTGATCGCTTCGGGCGTGCGCTACGACCTGGCCATCGAATCACCGGAATACGTGAAGGAACTGGCGCAGCATCACGTGGGCGGCTATCTCAAGATCGCGCCGGAGGCGATCGGTGAAGGCCCGCTCTCGAAGATGATGAAGCCGGGTGTCGGCACCTATGACCGCTTCAAGGAACTCTTCGACAAGTTCTCGAAGGAAGCGGGCAAGGAGCAGTACCTGATTCCGTACTTCATCGCGGCGCACCCGGGCACGCGCGACGAAGACATGCTCGAGCTCGCGCTCTGGCTCAAGCGCAACGGTTTCCGCGCCGACCAGGTACAGGCGTTCCTGCCCTCGCCGATGGCGACCGCCACCGCGATGTACCACTCGGGCAAGAATCCGCTGCACAAGGTGACGCGCACCTCAGAGGACGTCGTGATCCCGAAGGGCACGCGCCAGCGCAGGCTGCACAAGGCGTTCCTGCGCTATCACGATCCGAACAACTGGCCGCTGCTGCGCGAAGCGCTGCGGCAGATGGGACGCGCCGACCTGATCGGCAACGGCCGCAACCAGCTGGTGCCGACGTACCAGCCGATCGGCACCGGACGTGCCCACGAGGGCCATCGGAAACCCGGAAAGCCTGGAGCGACGACCACGACAGCGCGCGCCAGGCCGGCAGCGGAAACGCGCACGAAGCAGGCGGGAAAGACGACTCCGGCGCAGCCGTTCCGCACCCAGCACACGGGACTGCCGCGTGTGCCGACCGCGGCACCTGGGCGCCCGCGCGGTCCGAAGCGCAAACCGGTTCGGTGATCCTGCCCGTTGCGCCAGCGGGGTGACCGGTCCGGACGACCGTCACCCCGAGGGCCTCGCTCAAGCCTTCTTGGCTTTCTTCTCGGCGCGCTTCTCTTCCTTCGACTTCGCCGGCTTCTTCTTGGTTTCCTTCTTCCGATCCATGCCCTTGCCCATGTCCCTCACTCCCGTGGTGATTGGTCGAAGGCGAGAGCTTAAATCAGTTGTAGCGGTTCGTCTTGAACAGGTCGGACGCGGTCTGGAAATACGCAACACCGAGGTCGCGCAGCGCCGCGTCGTCCGCGCGGGGCCGGAACGTCCTGGCCATCGGATCGTAGGTCAGCGACTGGTGCGTCTTGCCCAGGCCCAGCACGACGAGCTGGTTGTCACGCAGGATCGCCACGTCGTGGTTGTGGCTGAAGAGCGCAATGCGCGTGTGGTCAGGTCGCTCGTGCAGCGCGTCGATGCCGAAGAACGGCGCCTCGTACTGCATCCCAAGCAGGCCGAGCACGGTCGGCGCGATGTCGATCTGCGTCATCAGCGTGTCGACCTGGCGCGGTGCGATGTGCTTCGGCGAGTAGATCATCAGGGGAATTTCGTACGTCTCGAGCGGAATCTCGGCCTTGCCGTAGACGCGCGCACCGTGATCGGCGACCACGACGAAGATCGTGTCGTCGAACCAGGGCTGCCTGGCGGCTTCCCGCAGGAAATAGCCAAGCGCGTAGTCCGCGTAGCGCACGCCCGCCTGGCGGCCGCCGCCCTGCTCCGGAATACCCAGATGCTCGAGGCCCGGACGGAACGTGAACGGCTTGTGGTTCGACGTGGTCATGATGATCGAGAAAAAAGGCTTGCCCGCCTGGTACTGCTCGCCGTAGTGCTGGATCGCGCGGTCGAACAGGTCTTCGTCGGCGACGCCCCAGACGTTCTCGAAGCGGACCTGGTCGATGTCCGTGCGGTCGAGCACCTGGAAGCCGTTCCCCGCGAAGAAAGTGTTCATGTCGTCGAAGTAGCCGTAGCCGCCGTAGAGGAAGCTGCTCTGGTAGCCGAGGTCGTCCATGACCTTGCCCCAGCTGCCGATGCCCTGGTTGCCCGGCCGGCGCAGGATCGAGACGGTCGGAATCGGCGGGAACGAGGCGGTGATGGCTTCGAGGCCGCGCACGGTGCGCGTGCCCGAGGCGTACGTGTTGGCGAACCAGAGCCCCTGCTTCGCGTAGGAGTCGAAGTTCGGCGTCCAGTCCCTGTCGGACCCGTGCAGCCTGCTGAACTCGGCGCCGAACGACTCGCTCGCCACGACGACGACGTTGAGCCTGCCGAGGCCGTCGGGACGCGCGGGATGGAGCCGGTTCACCTTGCCGAGCGCCAGCTGCGTGAACGGCGCGCCGTCGGCCGCCAGTTCCGCCTGCAGCAGGCGCAGGTTGTCCGCCGGCTTGCCGCTCGCGTAGTAGGACTCGTAGTCGATGTCGCTGGTGCGCGCCGCGCGGAAGAAGCTGCTGTGGCCGTTCTGCACCAGCTCGTTTTCCACGCGGTTCGACGACAGCGACAGCGCGTTGGTCGGGTAGAACGCGACGGCGAGGGCCAGCACGACGGCATACGGCGCGAATGTCACGAGCCGCTCGCGGAAGCGGACGACGTGATCGAACCCGGGCTGCAGCGAGTGACGCAGGAAGAAGACTGCCAGCGCCGCCAGCGAGACCGCGACAGCGAGCACCTTCATCACCGGGTACGCATCCCAGATGTCGGTGAACACTTCGGTCGGATAGGCCAGGTAGTCGTACGCGACGATGTTGAAGCGTGCGTCGAACTCCTCGAAGAAGAAGTATTCCGCCGCGGTCAGGTAGATCAACCCCGCGACCGCCGCAGCCGTGGCGGCGTAGAGGATCACGCGGTTGGCGGTCGACCGGAACCAGCGGTCGGGCACCAGCAGGATGTAGAGCGCGAACGGCGCGAACAGGTACAGGCTCTCGATCAGGTCGTTGATGAAACCCGCCGTCAGGACATAGGGCAGCCGTGAGACCCCGACGTCGGCTTCGATGCCGAACTTCGCCCACAGCAAGGTCCGACCGGCCAGTCCGAGCGCGATATAGACCGCAACAAGG
>JAOUGW010000285.1 GCA_029865465.1 Gammaproteobacteria bacterium | reverse complement strand
CAGGCGTCGAATCAATCGCAGGGCTTCGCGGTAGTACGCGGGATCGCGTGGCTGGATTCGCTGCAGCGGCTGGCCGTCGAGCCACGAGCGCCGCAGCAGGCGGCCGTCCCACTGCAGCAGTCGCGGAATGCCCGGCACGTGCTGCAGCGCCGCGAGTGCGCGCGCTTCGCGGGTCGCGAGTCGTCGCGCCGCGAGCCGCAGCCACCAGCGCGCGTCGCGCGTGTCGCGTTCGACGCAGGCGTAACCCGGATGGGCGCCGTGCGCGGGCGTGTCGACGCGGCAGACGGAACCCAGCAGATCGCGCTTCAGGACGATGCGCGGTGTCGGCTCGCTCACGGCAAGCGCCACCAGGGGGCGATGGCTCCTGCGTGCTGCAGCACGTGCGCGGCCTGCACGAGCGCCAGCGCCAGCAGCAGGCTGCCGGCGTCGAGCACGGCCTTCCACACCACGCGCGGCTGGATCTCCATCCATGCGGGGACCGCATAGCGCGACCAGGCCGGAACCAGCGCCGGCACCTGCGCGCGGTAGCGTCGAGCCGCGTCGCCGTGCGTGCGCTCGAGCAGCGCGTCCTCGACCCGCATGGCACCGACGTGCAGCAAGGCAGCAATGCTTACCAGCGCCACCAGCAGCACGACGCTGCGCGTGGCGAGGCCGAGGCCGAGCATGCCGATCAGCGACAGCAGGTACAGCGGGTGCCGGCACGCGGCGTACGGCCCGGACAGGACCAGCGTCGTATCCTTGCGCCCCGCGATGAACAATGAGGTCCACAAGCGGCCCAGCGCCGCGATTGCGACCAGCACGAAGCCGAGGAACCCCGCCATCCCGCTCACGAAGCCGGAGAACGTGGGGCGTTCGGTTACGGCGACCAGGATGATGCAGGCGACGACGGCCAGGGCCATCAGGCGCACACGCGGCGTGCTGCGGGAGTTGTTCATATGGTCGGGCTGCACGCGGTCATGCAGTCATTCTAGCCGCCGGTTAGAGTGCGCGGATGAACTGGCTCGGTTTCTATTTCAGCTCGCTGCTGGCGGCGCTGCTCGCGATCCTGCCGATCGTGAACCCGTTCGGCGCCGTTCCGCTCGTCATGTCCGCCTCGGGGCACCTGCCCGAGCAGGAACGCCTGCGCCAGATCCGCCGTGCCTGCGTCTATACGTTCTTCCTGATGTCGGGCTTCCTGGTGGCGGGCGGCCTGATCATGAATTTCTTCGGCATCTCGCTGCCTGGCATGCGCATCGCCGGCGGCCTGATCGTTGCGTTCCTGGGTTTCCAGATGCTGTTTCCGAACCCGATCTCGGACAAGGAAGCGATGACCAAGGCGGCTGGCGAAAAGTACGACATCGCCTTCACGCCGCTCGCCATGCCGGGCCTGAGCGGCCCCGGAACTTTCGCGGTCGTGATGAGTCTTTCGTCGCAGGCCGCGGCCCAGAAGGGCTTCCTGAGCATCGTCGACTTCATGGGCGTGCTCACGGCCATCCTGCTGACGGTGCTGCTCAGCTGGTTCGTGCTGCGCGGTGCCGAACGCGTCAACCGGCTGCTCGGCGCCACCGGCATGGTCGCGCTGACGCGGCTGACCGGATTCCTGATGATCTCGATCGGCATGCAGTTCCTGATCAACGGCGCGACGATGATCCTGAACGATCCGGCGCTCTGGTCGGGCCTGGCCGAAGCACTGCGCGCCCGCTAGGAGGACTGACGATGTTTTCACTTCGCAAGAAGAAGCTCGACCTGCCTACCGCCGACGAAGCGCTGCCCGGCCGCACGCAGCAGCTGTCCGTGCCCGCGCGACATTTCGTGAACGGCAACCGTCTCGAGGCGCCTTTCCCCGCCGGCATGCAGATCGCAATGTTCGGGATGGGGTGTTTCTGGGGCGCCGAACGCAGGTTCTGGACGACGCCCGGCGTGCACAGCACGCAGGTGGGTTACGCGGGTGGCATCACCCCGAACCCCTCCTACGAGGAAGTCTGCACCGGCTACACCGGCCACAATGAAGTGGTACGCGTCGTGTTCGATCCGCAGCAGGTTTCCTACGCAGAGCTGCTGCGCGTGTTCTGGGAATCGCACGACCCGACGCAGGGCATGCGCCAGGGCAACGACATCGGCACCCAGTATCGTTCTGGCATCTACGTCTATGACGGCGTGCAGCGTGCTGCGGCGGAGAGCAGCGCTGCGGTGTATGGCGAGAAGCTGCGCGCGGCGGGCTATCCAGCGATCACGACCGAGATCCTCGACGTGCCGGAGTTCTACTTCGCGGAGGACTACCATCAGCAGTACCTGGCGAAGAACTTGGACGGCTATTGCGGGATCGGCGGGACCGGCGTTTCGTGCACGGTGGGGCTGACCGCGTCGGCCGGCTGAACGCTCGCGTCCGCCGGCGTGGCGGGTGCGGAAATCGGCGGCGCGTTCGCGGGTGTCGTCGATTCGGCCACGGCCTTCAAGCGCGCGAGGCCTTGCTCGTAATCGGGCCCGACCATGTGGTCGAGCGCCAGGCCGAAGTAACGGCCGAGCAGGCTGCCAGAAAGATCGGTGTCGAGCGTCCAGGTGACGCGAGTGCCCGTACCTTCCGGCACGAGGCTGATCGTCGCGGTCGTCGGGTTGTCCATGCCGAAGTCGAGCTTGCTGGTCACGCGTCGCCCCGGCTCGACCGCGATCACTTCCTGGCTGCCGTTGCCGACGTCCGGATTGTCGCTGGCCCATTCCATGCGGGCGCCGACCCCCGTTTCGGGGCCGCTGTAGGTGTACTTCGTCGCCGGGTCGATGTTCGCCCACGGCGACCATTCATTGAAACGCTTGAAGCCGTCGACCAGGCCATAGACCGTCTCGGGGCTGGCCGTGGTCGACATCGAGCGGTCGAGGTGCGCTGCTTGCGGCAGGAACAAGGCGATCAGGAAGAACAGCGCCACCAGCGCGAGAATCGAGAAGAACAGCCCCTTCAGGATCTTCATCGCGTCTTCCCCCTGATCGACGTGTGGCCCTGTCGCTAGAACCGCGCTGCTGCGAGGCCCGCAGTTCAGCCCGAAGGCGGCGGCGCACCCGGGTTCGGATCTTCCATGGGATAGGTCCTGGCGGGCTCGTTGGCTGGCGGTGCGGGCACGGGCGCGACGGCCGGCGCCGGGCCGACGGCGGGTGCGGCCGGAGCGGTGCTCGAGGCAGGGGCATTCGTCGCGCGCGTCAGTGCAGCGATGAATTCCTGCGCGGCCGGCGGCACGTTCGCAACGTTGCCTGCCAGGACCTGCGACGCAAGCACGTCCGAAATCCCGTACGCCGATTCATTGGCGCCCTTGTCGATCGCGATGACCGTACCGTCGAGCGCGACGCCGGCAAAGAGCCCCGAACTGCGCGAATAGGACAGCACCTGCGCGCTGAACGTTGCGTCCGTTGCCGCTGACGAGGAGCGGCCGAGGGGCCCGGCGGCGACGCTGGCATCGGCGCCGAGCGTCACTTTGCCGCCCGCGATGCCTTCGACGCTCTCACGCGACATCAGCACGAGGATGACATCGGTCGATTGCACGCCGAACTGCAGGCCGAAGTTCACGCCGCCCAGGGTCACGAACACCGGGGGGCTCCAGGTGCCGTCCGGGTTGCGCACGGCCATGACGCCCTTGCCGCCGCGTCCACCCAGCGTGAGGGCCACCTTGACCACGCCCGGCACGACGACCACGCCGTACGCGCGCTCGAGCAGCCAGCTCGGGATGCTCTGCTCGGTGAGGTCGGAGAAGGCCTCGAAGACGCGCTGCGAGCGCAGCAGCCTCTGGTCCGTCTTCGAGTCCGCCTGCGCCTGCGCGGGCAGGACCAGGGTGGCTGCCAGCAACAGCGACACGCACGTAGCGACGATTCTCTTCATGGTGGCCTGGGTAATGTGCAAGGTGATGATTCCCGTGACTTTAGCAGAATGCGCCCGCGGATCGTCCGCGCGGGTGGGCG
>JAOUGW010000284.1 GCA_029865465.1 Gammaproteobacteria bacterium | reverse complement strand
CCTGCGCCAGGGCCCCAGCGAAACGCGGCTGCGGGACGTCGTCGACGCGATCGACGCCGCCCGGAAGGACGAGCGCATCAGTTCGCTCTACCTCGACCTCGGCGGACTCGACGGCGGCGGCACGGCCAAGCTGCAGGAAGTCGCGGCCGCCATCGACCGCTTCCGCAAGACCGGCAAACCGGTCATCGCCTTCGGCGAGTACTACGACCAGCCGCAGTACTACCTCGCCGCGCACGCCGACGAGATCTACCTCGACCCGCAGGGCATCGCCTACGTCGACGGCTTTGCGAACTACGGCCTGTTCGTCAAGGACGCGATCGACAAGCTGGCGGTCGACTGGAACGTCTTCCGCGTCGGCCAGTACAAGTCGGCCGTCGAGATGTTCACGCGCAACGACATGTCGGCCGCCGAGCGCGAGGAAAGCCTCGCCTGGCTCAACTCGGTCTGGACGACGTGGAAGGCCGACGTGGCGCAGGCCCGTGGCATCGAGCCCGCCGTGCTGCAGGACTACGCGGACAACGCCGCCGAGTCGTTGCGCAAGGTCGATGGCGACCTGGCGAAGCTCGCGCTCGACGCCGGGCTCGTCACGAGCCTCGAAGGACGCTACCGCGCCGAGGAACGCGTGGCCGAAATCACCGGCACCGACGAGGACGCGCATTCGTACAAGGGCGTCGACCTGTGGTCGTACCTCGCGAACGTGCACTCCTCGAAGGCCCTGTCGACCAGGCCGCGCGACAAGATCGTCGTCATCGTCGCCTCGGGCGAAATCGTGCCGGGCGAGCAGCAGCCGGGCACCATCGGTTCGGACACGCTCGCCGAACAGTTGCGCGAGGCGCGGTTCGACGAGGACGTGAAGGCCGTCGTGCTGCGCATCGACAGCCCGGGCGGCAGCACCTTCGCGAGCGAAGTCATCCGGCGCGAGGTCGGTGAGCTGAAGGCTGCCGGCAAGCCGGTGGTCGCGTCGATGAGCAGCCTCGCTGCCTCGGGCGGCTACTACATCGCAATGGACGCGGACCGCATCGTCGCGAGCCCGGCGACGCTGACCGGTTCCATCGGCATCTTCGCGATGTTCCCCACGTTCCAGCGCACGCTCGAACGCATGGGAGTGCACGTCGACGGCGTGGGCACCACCGCGCTCGCGGGCGAATTCAGCCCCGTGCGGCCGATGGGTGAACCGACCAAGGACATCCTGCAGCAGAGCATCGAGCACGAGTACCGTCGCTTCATCGGCATGGTGGCCAGGTCGCGCAAGCAGGACGTCGCCGCGATCGATGCGATCGCGCAGGGCCGCGTGTGGTCCGGGATCGATGCGAAGCGGCTTGGCCTCGTCGACCAGCTCGGGGGCTACGAAGACGCAGTGAAGCTCGCGGCCGAGCTCGCCAGGCTCGGCAAGGACTACGACGTCGAGTACTACGACGTCGAAGTCGGCTTCGGCGACGCGCTCGGCCTGCGTGTGCAGGCATCGATCGCGCGGCTCCTCGGGCCGCTGGTGCCGCAGTCGATGTGGCCGCAACTGCTGCCGCGCAGCGTGCAGCCGGTGGTGGCGGAACTCGGCCGCGTGTCGCGCTTGAGCGACCCGCGCAACACCTACATGTACTGCCTCGCCTGCTCGCTGGACTGACTGCCGTGGATCCCGTGCTGCTGCTGAAGGCGGCCATCCTCGGGGTCGTCGAAGGACTCACCGAGTTCCTGCCCGTGTCGAGCACGGGGCACCTGATCCTGGCAGCCGAGCTGCTCGATTTTCACGACGCGCGCGGCAAGCTTTTCGAAATCGTCATCCAGTCGGGCGCGATCCTGGCGGTGGTGTGGGAATTCCGCGCGAAGATCGGCGCCGTGCTGTCGAATGCCACCAGCGATCCGCTCGCCCGCCGCCTGCTGCTCAACGTCGCAATTGCGTTCGTGCCGCTCGCGGCGCTCGGCATGGCGTTCGGCAGCGCGCTCAAGGCCAGCCTGTTCAACGCGCCGACGGTGGCAGCGGCCTTCATCATCGGTGGCCTCGTCATCCTCTGGGCCGAACGGCGCACGCACACCGTGCGGGTCAGCTCGGTCGACGAGATGACGCCGCTCGATGCGCTGAAGGTCGGCATCGCGCAGGCCTTCGCCCTGATCCCGGGAACCAGCCGCTCGGGGGCCACCATCATCGGCGGCATGCTGTTCGGGCTGTCGCGCCAGGTCGCCACGGAATTCACGTTCTATCTTGCGATCCCGACGCTGGGCATTGCGAGCCTGTACTCGCTGTACCAGGAACGCGAGCTGCTCGCACCGGACGATCTCGGCATCTGGGTCGTCGGCATGGTGGCCGCGTTCGTCTCGGCGTTCGCCTGCGTGCGCTGGCTGATCCGCTACGTCGCGACGCACACCTTCGTGCCGTTCGCCTGGTACCGCATCGCCTTCGGCGTGCTGGTGCTGTTCACGGCCTGGACCGGACTGATCCGCTGGAGCGCCTGAACTCCGCTCCGTGCGCGACGCACGAGGGTGGTTCGACCTCACGCCTCCGCGACGAAACCCTTCCACGTCTTCATGTAACCGACGAACGCCGGGCCCAGGCCCTCCGCGCGCAGGTGCTCCACGCTGACGGGTAGCGGCATCGAGGCGAAATCGGGGTTCGCACGCACCCGTGCGGGGAAGTCGTGGTGCAGGATCGCTGCCCGTCCGATGGTGACGAAATCCGCGCCGTGCTCGAGGCACCTGCGCGCCGTCGCCGCATCCATGATCCTGCCGGCCACGCCGACCTTCACGTCGCGCCGGTCCAGGTCGGTGAACCAGTCGACCAGCGGCCTGGACCTGTAGCCGTCCTCGTTCGGTTCCTTGAACACGTCCCACAGCGACAGGTCGATGAAATCGAGCCGGCCGTCGTGCATCAGGCCCTGCACGACCTCCCGCATCTCGCCGAGCAACAGCCCGAAGCGCTCCGGCGAAACGCGGATCCCGAGCGTGAAGTCCGGGCGGCAGCGGGTGCGGATGCCAGCGACGATTTCGTAGACGAGCCGGCAACGATTCTCCAGCGAACCGCCGTAACGGTCGTCACGCCGGTTGTACGTGCTGCTCATGAACTGGCTGAGCACGTAGCCGTGCGCGCCGTGCAGTTCGACGCCGTCGAAGCCGGCGTGCTCGGCGCGCACTGCGGCTGCGATGAAGTCCTCGCGCAGCTGTTCGATCTCGGCCAGCGTCAGCGCCCGTGAGCCCGTTTCCTGGTCATCCGACGGGCAGACGGGTTGCGTGCGGATCAGGTCCTGCGGCGAGCGCATGCCGGCGTGATGCAGTTGCACGTAAGCGGCGCTGCCTGCGGCCTTGATGCCCGCCGCGAGTCGCGCCAGTCCGGGCACGTGCGCGTCCGACCAGCAGCCGAGCTGGCCCGGAAACCCCTGCCCCTGCGCCTGCACGTGCGACGCGCAGGTCACGGTGGCGCCGAAGCCGCCCCGTGCGCGCAACGTGAGCCAGTGGTACTCGTCGTCGGAGAGCGTGCCGTCGGCGTGGCTCTGCAGGTTGGTGAGCGGCGAGAGCATGAAGCGGTTCTTCAGGCCGGGGCCGCGCGTGAGCGCGACGGGATCGAACAGCGATGTCATGGAGGCGGGCGCGGGCAGTGATTAGTGATTAGTGATTAGTGATTAGTGATTAGTGATTAGTGATTAGTGATTAGTGATTAGTGATTAGTGATTAGTGATTAGTGATTAGTGACTGGTGACGAGTGGCCAGTGATTGAAGAAAGGGGCGCCGTGGCACCCCTTCCGACTGATTAGTGGTCACTAATCACCAATCACTCAGTTGACGACCTGGTTCAGCTCGCCCTTCCTGTAGCGCTCGGCCATTTTCTCCAGCGTCAGCGGCTTGATCTTCGACGCCTGGCCCGCGCAGCCGAACGCTTCGTAGCGCAGCTTGCAGATGCCCCGGGCGGCCGTTTGTGCGTCGGCCAGGAACTTGCGCGGATCGAACTCGGAGGGCTTCTC
>JAOUGW010000283.1 GCA_029865465.1 Gammaproteobacteria bacterium | reverse complement strand
AGGGGATCGGGGTTAGGGGTTAGTCGGAAGGGGCTGCAATCGAATTCATCGCCGCTTCTATTCCGACTATCCCCCAACCCCCATCCCCCATCCCCTGCCGCAGGCTAGACTGCGGCAATGACCGTCCGCACGACTCTCTCGCCCGCCGACATCGACGCGCTCGTCAACGCGCGTCACCCCGCGCCGCGTTCGGTGCTGGGCTACCACGAGTTCGCCCGCAAGCACGATGCGCCGGTCTGCGTCGTGCGCGTGCTCGAACCGGATGCGGTGGCTGTCAGCGTGCGGTGGGAAGGCGAAGCGGCGGTCGAACTGAAGTCGTGTCATCCGGCGGGCCTGTTCGAGGGCCGCGTGCCGCACCGCCGGCCGCTGCAGCCGTACAAGCTGCACGTGCGCTACGCGAGCGGAGTCGAGCTGGACAAGCACGACGCCTACTACTTCGCGCCGCAGCTCACCGACTTCGACCTGTACCTGTTCGGCGAAGGCAATCACTACTCGATCTACTACAAGCTCGGCGCGCACCCAGCCGATCGCGACGGCTTGTCCGGCACGCGGTTCGCCGTCTGGGCGCCCAATGCAGAGCGCGTCAGCGTCGTCGGCCCGTTCAACCTGTGGGACGGCCGCAAGCATGCGCTGCAGACGCGCGGCGGCTCGGGGATCTGGGAACTGTTCGTGCCGGGCGTCGGACCGGGCACGCTCTACAAGTACGAAATCCGCACCAGGGCCGGCACCACCGTCCTCAAGTCCGATCCGTACGGCTTTGCGATGGAGCTGCGCCCGGGCACCGCTTCGATCGTGGCTGCGCTCGACGGCTACGAGTGGCACGATGCGGGCTGGATCGACGCGCGCAGGACCGCGCCGCATCACCTGCAGCCGATCAACATCTACGAGGTGCATCCCGGCAGCTGGCGTCGCGATTACGGCCGCGAGCCGCAGTTCCTCAACTGGCGCGAGATCGCGGACGAGCTGATCCCGTACGCGAAGGAGCAGGGCTACACGCACCTCGAGCTGATGGGCGTTGCCGAGCACCCGTTCGATGGCTCGTGGGGCTACCAGGTAGTCGGCTATTACGCGCCGAGCTCGCGCTTCGGCACGCCGCAGGACTTCATGGCCTTCGTCGATCGCTGTCACCAGGCCGGCCTGGGCGTGATCATCGACTGGGTGCCCGCGCATTTTCCGCGTGACGACCACGGCCTCGCGAACTTCGACGGCTCGAGCCTGTACGAGCACTCCGACCCGCGGCTCGGCGAGCACGCGGACTGGGGCACCAAGATCTTCAACTACGGCCGGCACGAGGTGCGCAATTTCCTCGTGGCCAACGCGCTGTACTGGATCGACCGGTACCACGTCGACGGACTGCGCGTGGATGCCGTCGCGTCGATGCTGTACCTCGACTACAGCCGCAAGGCCGGTGAATGGCTGCCGAACCGCTATGGCGGCCGCGAGAACCTCGACGCGATCGAGTTCCTGCGTCAGCTCAACACGGCGGTCGGTCGCGACTTTCCGGGCGTGATGACCTTCGCCGAGGAATCGACGGCATTTCCCGGCGTCACGCAACCGGCCCACCTGGGCGGGCTCGGGTTCCACTTCAAGTGGAACATGGGCTGGATGAACGACACGCTGCGCTACGTCGAGCACGATCCGGTGCATCGCCGGTTCCATCATTCGCTGGTGACGTTCTCGTTCGTTTACGCCTGGACCGAGAAATTCGTGCTGCCGATCTCGCACGACGAAGTCGTGCACGGCAAGGGCTCGCTGCTCGACAAGATGCCGGGCGACGAGTGGCAGAAGCGCGCGAACTACCGCTGGTTTCGCGCGTACATGACGGCGCACCCCGGCAAGAAACTGCTGTTCATGGGTTGCGAGTTCGGGCAATGGCAGGAATGGCGCGAGCAGCATTCGCTCGACTGGCACCTGCTCGAGCAGCCCGCGCATCGCGCGCTGTTCGACCTGAACCGCGAGCTGAACCACCTCTATCTCGAGAACCCGGTGCTGCACGCCAGTGACACCGACCCGGCGGGCTTCGCGTGGATCGACCTGCACAATGGCGACCAGAGCGTGTTCGCCTTCCTGCGCCGCTCGCCGCTGCACCCGGGCCGTCCGCCGCTGATGTGCGTGTTCAACTGCACGCCGGTGCCGCGCGAGGCTTACTGGCTCGGCGTTCCCGCGGCCGGCACCTACCGCAAGGTGCTCGACACCGACGCCGCGCGTTTCGGCGGCTCCGGCTACAACCAGCAGGAGCGCGTCGTGACGCAGCTCGCGCCCTGCCAGGGTTACCCGTGCCACGTCCGGCTCGACCTGCCGCCGCTCGGCGCGCTCTTCTTCGAACTCGCTGGCTGAGCCCCCGATGGACACATCCGACGCCGCGGCGCCGGCCGGACCGGCTATCGACAGCGCACCGGGCGCAATGCGCCTGGAAGCGGGCTCACCGCAGCCGCTCGGCGCGAACTGGACCGGCCGCGGCACTAATTTCACGGTGTTCTCGTCGCATGCGGATCGCGTCGAGCTCTGCCTGTTCGATGCCAGCGGTCGCAACGAGATCGCACGACTCGCACTGCCGTCACGCACCGGCGACCTGTGGCACGGCTTTCTGCCGGCGCGCTGCGGCGGTCCGGGGCTCCAGTACGGCTATCGAGTGCACGGGCCCTACGATCCGGCGCGCGGTCTGCGCTTCAACCCGTCGAAGCTGCTGGTTGATCCCTGTGCGCAGTCGCTGCGTGGAACCTTCGCGTGGCATCCATCGCTGCACGGCTCCGTGGACGGTCGCGACGACCTGCCCTCGGCCGATGACAGTGCGCCGCACGTGCCGCGCGCCGAAGTGGTCGATGGCAGCTTCGACTGGGCGCGGGTGCGTTCGCCGAACGTGCCGTGGCGCGACACGATCATTTACGAAGTGCACGTCAAGGGCTTCACGCAACGGCACCCGGGAGTGCCGCCGCACTTGCGCGGCAAGTTCCTGGGACTCGCGGAGCCCGTGGTCATCGAGCACTTCAAGCGGCTCGGCGTCACCACCATCGAGCTGATGCCGGTGCAGGCGTTCGTGAGCGAACAGTTCCTGGTCGAGCGCGGCCTCGCCAACTACTGGGGCTACAACTCGCTGGCGTGGTTCGCGCCGGAGCCCGGGTACGCAGTCGCGGACGCCGTCGCCGAGTTCAAGACGATGGTGCGCGCGCTGCATGAAGCCGGGCTCGAGGTCATCCTCGACGTCGTGTTCAATCACACGGCTGAAGGCAACGAGCACGGTCCGACGCTGAACCTGCGCGGCTTCGACAACCCCGTCTATTACCGGTTGCCCGCCGACAACCGTGCGCATTACGCGAATCTTTCGGGCTGCGGCAACACGATCAACTTCGACGAGCCCGCCGTGCGCGCCATGGTGATCGATTGCCTGCGGTACTGGGCCACCGACATGCGCGTCGACGGCTTCCGCTTCGACCTTGCGACGATCCTCGGTCGCGACGGCAAGGGATTCAGCCGTGCGGCGCCGTTCTTCTCGGAGCTGCGTGCCGACCCACAGCTCGCCTACGTCAAGGTGATTGCGGAGCCGTGGGACGTCGGTCCCGGCGGCTACCAGCTAGGGTCCTTCCCGGTCGGCTGGGCCGAGTGGAACGATCGTTACCGCGACACGGCGCGCGCCTTCTGGCGCGGCGACCGGCCACTCGTCGGAGCGTTCGTCGAGCGCTTCGCCGGCTCCAGCGATCTCTTCCGCGCGCGTGGCCGCAAGCCGACCGCCAGCGTCAATTACGTCGCAGCCCACGACGGTTTCACGCTGCACGACACCGTGACCTACAGCGACCGGCAAAACGTGGCGAACCTCGAAGGCAACCAGGATGGCCATGCGCACAACCTGAGTGCCAACTACGGCGCGGAGGGGCCCACCGACGATCCGGCGATCCTCGCGACCCGCGCCCGCCAGGTCCGCAACCTGCTGGCGACGGTGTTCCTGTCGCAG
>JAOUGW010000055.1 GCA_029865465.1 Gammaproteobacteria bacterium | reverse complement strand
CGCGTTCGAGCGCGGCAGCGCGGCCTACCGGAACGGCGTGCGCGGCATCCTGGCGCGCAGCGGCCGCTTCATGCTCGTGTTCGCCGCCCTGGCCGTCCTGATGGGCCTGCTGTTCGTGCGGCTGCCCAGCGCGTTCCTGCCCCAGGAAGACCAGGGAACCCTGCTCGCACAGATGATCGCGCCGGTTGGCGCGACGCAGCAGCGCACCCTGCAATCGCTGGAAAAGGTGGAGCAGCATTTCCTCGAGGGCGAGAAGGGCGCAGTCAAGGCCGTGTTCGGCGTGCAGGGCTTCAGCTTCGGCGGCATCGGCCAGAACAACGGCATGGCCTGGATCAACCTGAAGGACTGGAGCGAGCGCAAGGCGCCTGAACTGCACGCCGATGCGATCGCCGGCCGCGCGATGGCGGGACTGTCGCAGATCAAGGACGCTTTCGTCTTCGCGTTCGTGCCGCCGCCGATCCCGGAGCTCGGCCTGGCAGCCGGCTTCGCCTTCTTCCTGAAGGACAACGGCGGGGCAGGCCACGAGGCGCTCACCGCGGCGCGCAACCAGTTCCTGGGTGCCGCCGCGCAGAGCAAGCTGCTGGCGAACGTGCGCCCGAACGGGCAGGAGGACACGCCGCAGTTCCACATCGACGTCGACAACGAGCGGGCTGCTGCGCTCGGGCTGGCGACGGCCGACATCAATGCGACGTTCTCGGCGGCCTGGGGCGGCCAGTACATCGACGATTTCGTCGACCGCGGCCGCGTGAAGCGGGTCTACGTCCGCGCGGACGCGCCCTTTCGCATGACGCCCGACGACTTCAGGCTCTGGTCGGTGCGCAACGCCGAGGGACGCATGGTGCCGTTCTCCGCTTTTGCGACGTCGCGCTGGGACTACGGCTCGCCACGCCTCGAGCGCTACAACGGCGTGTCGGCGATGGAGATCAATGGCCAGGGCGCGCCGGGCGTCAGCACGGGCGAAGCGATGGCAGAAGTGGAGCGCCTGGTCGAACGGCTGCCGGCGGGCTTCGGCGTCGAGTGGACCGCCGTCTCCTACCAGGAACGGCAGGCAGGGTCGCAGACGCCGCTGCTCTACGCCCTGTCGCTGCTGATCGTCTTCCTGTGCCTCGCCGCGCTGTACGAAAGCTGGTCGATCCCGACGGCCGTCCTGATGGTGGCGCCGCTCGGCATCCTCGGTGCGACACTGGCCAGCACCCTGTTCGGCATGCACCGCGACGTGTATTTCCAGGTCGCGATGCTCACCACCGTCGGCCTCACCAGCAAGAACTCGATCCTGATCATCGAGTTCGCCAAGCGGAACCTCGAGCAAGGAATGGAGCTGGTCGACGCGACGATGCGGGCCGTGCAGATCCGGTTGCGCCCGATCCTGATGACCTCGCTGGCGTTCGGATTCGGCGTGCTGCCGCTCGCCATCGCAACCGGCGCGGGCTCCGGCGCGCAGCGCGCGATCGGGACCGGCGTGCTCGGCGGCATGGTGGCAGGCGTCACGCTGGGCCTGTTCTTCATTCCGCTGTTCTTCGTCGTGATCGAGCGCCTGTTCGTGCAGAGAAAGGCTCATGACTAGGCGAACGATGACCTCGCTGGTGCTCGCTGCCGTCGTGATGACGGGTGGGTGCGGCGCGCTCGAGCCGCGTGTGCCCGAGGCTTCCCCTTCCGTTCCGGCCGAGTGGCCCATGCCGGCTACGACTGCGGTTGCGAACGCGACCGCCGGTAACACGGAGGCATCGTCCGGGACCCCGGCCGCCGCCGACATCGGCTGGCGCGATTTCTTCGTCGATCCGCGGCTGCAGGAAGTGATCGCCCGCGCCCTGACCAACAATCGCGACCTGCGGGTGGCCGTTCTCAATGTCGAGCGAGCGCGTGCGCTCTACCGCATCCAGCGAGCCGACCGCGTGCCGTCCATCGGGGCGACCGCGGCGATGGTCCGCACGGGCGGCGACCGACCCGTCACCGATTCATTCACCGCGGGTCTCGGCATCACCGAGTTCGAGCTCGACCTGTTCGGTCGCGTGCGCAACCTGAGCCAGGCGGCCCTGCAGCAGTACTTCGCGCAGGAGGAGGCGCGACGCAGCGCGCAACTGGCATTGATCGCGGAGGTCGCGAACGCGTACCTGACGCTCGCCGCCGACCAGGAACAGCTGCGCGTCGTGCAATCGACGCTCAGGACGCGCGAAGAATTCCATGCGCTGACGCAGCAGCGGTACGCGCTCGGCGCGGTCTCCGCGCTGGACGTCAGCCAGTCCCGCACGCAGGTCGAAGCCGCGCGCGCGGATGGCGCCCGCTACTCCGGGCAGGCCGCGCAGACTGCCAACGCGCTGCAGTTGCTGGTCGGCGCGCCGGTGGGAGCCGACCTGCTGCCGCAGTCGTTCGGCGAGTCGGTCACGGGCCTTGCGCCGCTGCCCGCGGGCCTGCCGTCCGATGTGCTGCTGCGGCGTCCCGACGTGCTCGCCGCCGAGCATCAGCTGCGTGCCGGCAATGCGAACATCGGTGCCGCACGCGCGGCTTTCTTTCCGTCAATCAAGCTCACCGGCTCCATCGGCTCCGCGAGCGACGAACTGTCGGGCCTGTTCGATGCCGGCACGGGCGTCTGGGCCTTCGTGCCCCAGGTCAACCTGCCGATCTTCGAGGGTGGCCGCCTGCGAGCGAACCTCGACGTGGCCCGTGCCGACCGCGACATCGCGCTGGCGCGGTACGAGCGGGCCATCCGGGCTGGCTTTCGCGACGCAGCGGACGCGCTCGCGCTCACCGTGACGCTTGCCGAGCAGCGCGCCGCGCGACAGGCGACCGTCGACGCGGCGACCGAGGCCGACCGGCTCGCGCGCGCGCGCTACGCAGCGGGCCGCGACAGCTACCTGGTACTGCTCGAATCGCAGCGCACGCTCTACGCGGCGCAGCAGGCACTGGTGGCGACGCGCCTGGCCGAGCAGACGAATCGAGTCACGCTGTACAAGGCGCTGGGCGGCGGCTGGCTGGAGCGCGGACCATGATCGGGCGCACTGCCAGCGCGAGCAAGGACAAGCCGCGCGCCGAGGTGCAGCGCGAACGCATCCTCTGCGCGGCGCAGAAGTGCTTCATCGAGCACGGCTTTCACGCGGCCAGCATGGCGAACATCGCGGCGGCGGCACAGATGAGCGCCGGCCTCATGTACCGCTACTTCGAGAACAAGAGTGCCATCGTCAAGGCCATCGTCGAGCGCCAGTTGCAGGATGGGCGCGCGCAGATCGAGCAGTTGCACACGTCGGCCGACCTCGTCGCAAGCATCCTGCAGACCTACCGCCTGTGGCTCACCCGGGACCCTTCGGTGATGAATCCGGCGCTGTACCTCGAGATGAGCGCCGAGGCGACGCGTGACCCGCAGATCGCCGCCGCCCTGCAGGAGTCCGACGAGCGCATCTACGAAGCCCTGCAGGCGTGGATGGCGCGCGGCCGGGACGACCGGGGCCTTGGCCTGCCGCCGGACATCGCGTCCCGGCGCACCCACCTGCTGATGCAGGTCTGGAATGGCCTGGCGGTCAGCGCCGTCCGGCGCCCCAACCAGGATCCGGCAGCAATGCGGGACGTGATCGAGCAGTTCGTGAATCGCCTCGTTGCGCCCTGAGCCTCGGGGCGGAACGTTCGTTCCAGATTGCCCTGCTCCGGCTCGGCAAACCGTTTCGCAGCCAGTAAACCTGGATATTGCGGCGGCGCAGCAATCGGATGCATAGTCGGGCTCCCGGCAGGGCATTTCGCCCCGCCCCACTGCGAGGAACGCAGCAGTGATCACCGCTCTCTGGCTCCTGGTTTTCGTCGGCGGCGCGCTCTATCTCGCCTACCAGCGCGTTTCCCTGCGCGTGGCGACGGCAGCCGCGGGCATCACGCTCCTGGCTTACTCGCTGCTGCGTGAGCCCCCGACGCCCTGGCTCGTTGCGCTGTGGCTGGCCTTCGGCGTGATGGCGCTGCTCAACCTCGACGCCTTCCGGTTGCGCTTCATCACGAGGCCGTTCCTGAAGACGTACCGGCGAATGCTGCCATCGATGTCGGACACCGAGCGCGAAGCGCTCGAAGCCGGCACCGTCTGGTGGGACGGCGAACTCTTCACCGGCCGGCCGAACTGGAACAAGCTGCTGTCGGCGAAGGCGCCGCAGCTCACGGCCGAGGAACAGGCGTTCATCGACGGCCCGTGCGAAGAACTGTGCCGCATGATCGACGACTGGGACATCACCCATCGCCGCGCCGACCTGCCGCCCGAGGTCTGGGACTTCCTGAAGAAAAAGGGCTTCTTCGCGATGATCATCCCGAAGCGGTACGGCGGCCTCGAGTTCTCCGCTTACGCGCACTCCTGCGTGCTGGTGAAGCTGTCGAGCCGCAGCGCGACGGTGTCGTCGACCGTGGCGGTGCCGAATTCGCTCGGCCCCGGCGAACTGCTGCTGCATTACGGCACCGAGGAGCAGAAGAACCACTACCTGCCGCGACTCGCCCGCGGCGAGGACGTGCCCTGCTTCGCGCTCACGGCGCCGCGTGCGGGTTCCGACGCCGCTTCGATCCCTGACACAGGCGTCGTCTGTCGTGGCATCCACGGCGGCAAGGAAGTGCTCGGCCTGCGCCTCAATTTCTCGAAGCGCTACATCACGCTCGCGCCGATCGCGACGGTCGTCGGCCTCGCCTTCAAGCTCTACGACCCCGACAAGCTGCTCGGCGGCGACAGGACCGAGTACGGCATCACGTGCGCGCTGATTCCGCGCGACACGCCGGGACTTGCGATCGGACGCCGGCACTTCCCGCTCAACGTCCCGTTCCAGAACGGTCCTCTGTCGGGCAAGGACGTGTTCGTGCCGCTCGACTGCATCATCGGCGGGCCGAAGATGGCGGGCCAGGGCTGGCGCATGCTGGTCGAACAGCTGTCCGTGGGCCGCTGCATCTCCCTGCCGTCGAATGCAGCAGGCGGTGCAAAGGCCGGCATCTTCGCGTCGGCCGCGTATGCGCGCATCCGCAAGCAGTTCAACCAGCCGGTCGGCAAGTTCGAGGGCGTCGAGGCCGCGCTCACGCGCATGGCGGGCGCTGCGTACATCGTCGACGCGGCGCGTTCCGTGACGACGGGCGCCATCGACGGCGGTGAGAAGCCCTCGGTGCCGGCCGCGATGCTCAAGTACCACTGCACTGAGTTCGCCCGGCAGGTCGCGAACGACGCGATGGACGTGCAGGGCGGCAAGGGCATCTGCCTGGGACCGAAGAACTACCTTGGCCGCGGCTACCAGGCCGTGCCGGTGGCGATCACCGTCGAGGGCGCGAACATCCTCACGCGCAGCCTGATGATCCTCGGGCAGGGCGCGATCCGCTGCCATCCCTACGTACTCAAGGAGATGAACGCGGCCAAGCAGAAGGTCAAGGGCAGGAGCCTGCGCGATTTCGACCAGGCGCTCTTCGGCCACGTGGGCTACACGCTGTCGAACGCTGCCCGCTCGTTCGTGATGGGCGCGACGTTCGCGCGGTTCTCGGACGCGCCGGACACCGGCTCGACGCGCCGGTACTACCAGCACGTCAACAAGTTCAGCGCGCAGTTCGCTTTCGCGACGGACATGGCGATGCTGACGCTCGGCGGCTACCTGAAGCAGAAGGAGCACCTGTCGGCGCGCCTCGGCGACGTGCTGTCGTCGCTGTACATGGCCTCAATGGTGCTGAAGCACTACGAGAACCAGGGACGGCCGGAAGCCGACCTGCCGCTGGTCGAGTGGAGCTGCCGCACGCTGCTCTACAGGGCGCAGGAGCAGCTGCACGACTTCCTGCGCAACTTCCCGAACCGCTTCATCGCCGGCGCGATGCGCATCGTGATCTTCCCGCGCGGGCGCACCTACTTCGCGGCCAGCGATCGCCTCGGGCGCGCGATCGTCGAACCGCTGATGATGCCGAGCGCGACGCGCGACCGCCTCGCATGGGGCATCTACCGCACGCTCGAGCCGGGCAATCAGCTCGGACTGCTGCAGGAAGCCCTGGAGCTTTCCGTGGCGGCGGAGCCGCTCGAGAAGCGCATCCGTGTCGAAGGCGTGAAGACCGGCCTGATCGCGGCGCTCGATCTGCCCGGACAGATCGAAGAGGCACTCGCAGCCGGGATCATCAACGCGAACGAGGCCGCGACGCTCCGCGAGTACGACCGCAAGGTCATGGACATCATCAACGTCGATGACTTCGCGACCGAGGAGCTGATGGCCGCGGTGCAGGCGGAACCGAAGCCGGCGGGCATGGCGCGACTGAACGTTGCCTAGGCAGAGGACAGGAAAGCCAGCACCGCGTCACTGAACGCTGCCGCAGCGCCGATGTTCGACAGGTGCGCCGCCGGCAATTCGACGAACCGGGCATGCGGGATGGCCGACGCCCACTTCCGCGCCGCGGCGGGCGTCGGTGCCGGATCGAACGTACCCGCGATGACGAGCGTCGGCGCCGCGATCCGCGCCAGCGCCGCACGCTGGTCCATGTCGCGGATCGCCTCGCAACACCCCACGTACCCCTCCACCGGTGTCGCCAGCAACTGCTGCCTGACGCGGTCGACTGCGAGCGGATCACTTGTACGAAATTCGGGCGTGAACCAGCGCTCGAGGATCGCCTCCACCATCGTCGGCATGCCGTCACGCAGCATCGTCGCGATCCGCGCGTCCATCGTCGCCGGTGGCCCGAGCCAGGGAGTAGTATTGCAGAGCACGAGCCGCCCGATTCGCTGCGGCGCGTGGACGGCCAGCCACATTCCGGTCGCGCCTCCCATTGAAAGGCCGCAGAAATGCGCGCGCTCGACGCCAGACGCATCGAGCACCCCCAGGACGTCGAGGCCCAGTTGATCGATCGTGTACGGCCGGGCGGGAACCGACGAACGTCCATGCCCGCGCGTGTCGTACCGCAGGACACGGTACCCGCGACTGAACGCGGCAACCTGTGGCTCCCACATGTCGAGCGTGGCACCGAGTGAATTCGACAGCACCAGCCAGGGCGTGCCGTCCGGCCCATCGGTTCTCACGTGCAGGTCGGCGCCATTGACTCGCAGCATCCGGTCCATCGTCCACACCTCCGCGGTTTCCCGGCGCCGCGCGCGACAGCGCGGCGGCAGTGCAGGGATCGTACCGCCGGGCCGGGAACACCGTCACGAAGCCATCCTGCCGCGCCCCGGCTTGCGCTAACCTTGCGCCGTGGCCGACGACGACGACAACGAGACCGTACTGTACGAGGTCAATCTCGATGCGGACGCCGCTATCGAGGGCCCGTTCGACACCTGGCTGCGGGACCACATCGCAGACGTGCTGCAGTTCGACGGCTTCCTGTCGGCGGAGATCCTCGGCGACGACACGGCGGCGGAAGGCCGTATCCGGCGCATCGTCCAGTATCGCCTGCGCAACCAGGCGGCACTCGACGCCTATCTGCGCGACTACGCGCCCCGGATGCGGGCCCAGGGCGCCGAAAGGTTCGGGGACCGTTTCCGGGCCGAGCGCCGCATGCTCGCGCATCGCGAGGAATTCATCCGCGGCGCGTTCTCGACCGAGAATTGCCTCAACTGCGGCGAAGTCCTGCGCGGGCAGCACTGCTCGCACTGCGGCCAGCGCGCGAAGGTGCGGGTGCTCTCGCTCGGTACGCTGCTGCGCGATCTCTTCGGCGACATCACGAACTTCGACTCGCGCCTGTGGCGCACGCTGAAGCCGCTTGCCTTCAAGCCCGGCACGCTGACGGTGGAGTACCTGCGCGGTCGGCGCGCCTACTATTCGCCGCCGTTCCGCATGTACCTGATCCTGAGCGTCGCGTTTTTCCTGCTGACGTCGCTCGGCAGCAACCCCGGTGATGATCTCACTTTCAATATCGACAATGAGGGCGGGGCCAGCCTGCAGCTCACGCCACCGGGCGACGGCAAGACGACCGCGACTTCGTCGTCCGGTGCGAAGGCGCCTGCCGCACCTGCGGCGGCAACCAGGCTCGATCCCGAGCGACAGCTGATCGTCGATTCCATCGTCAAGCGCATTCCGGAACAACAACGATCGGAAGCTCGCGCGGGCCTGGAAAAGGAACTTTCGTCGTTGTCGCCTGAGGAAGTCGCGCCGGTCAAGCGGCTCGTCAACGATCCCTGCGGCAGCGAGAGCCTGAAGATCGATATTGGTCCCGCAGGCAAGCAGTATGAGGACAAGCTGCGCGACACCTGCCGCAAGATCGTGGACGAGCCGAAGACATTCGGGCGCGCGCTGTACCAGAACATCCCGAAGATGATGTTCATCTTCCTGCCGTTGATCGCGGTCGTGATGTTCGTGCTCTACCTCGGCTCCGGCCGCTTCTACGTCGAGCACCTGCTGTTCTTCGTGCACTTCCACGCGTTCTTCTTCCTGAGCGGCATCGTCGTGGTCGTTCTCGCGCGGCTCGCCGAAGGTCTGGCTGGCACGGGAGCCGGGGGCATCCTGAAGGCCGCCGAGAACTTCCTGCTCTTCATCCTGCTGTTCTACGTGCCGTATTACCTGTACCGGGCGATGCGCCGCGTCTACGGCCAGGGACGCATCGTAACGCTCCTGAAATTCTCGACGCTGGGCGTGGGCTACCTGGTGTTCATGACCCTGACGCTGGTCGGACTGCTGTTCTACACCGCGCTGACGCTGTAGCGCGCGGCAGGCCGGCTCGTGACTGCACCCCGCTCCATCCTGCACGTCGACATGGATGCGTTCTACGCATCGGTGGAGCAGCGCGACAACCCTGCGCTGCGCGGCAAGCCCGTGATCGTGGGTGGCGGCGGCAACCGGGGGGTCGTCGCGGCGGCAAGCTACGAAGTGCGCAAGTTCGGCGTGCACTCGGCGATGCCGACACGCGAAGCTTTGCGCCGTTGCCCCGACGCGATCGTCGTCCACCCGCGCATCGGCCACTACAGCGCGGTCTCGCAGCAGATCTTCGCGGTCTTCCACGAGTTCACGCCGCTGGTCCAGGGGCTGTCGCTCGACGAGGCTTTCCTCGACGTCACGGCCAGTCGCAGCGCGCTCGGCAACGCGGAACACATCGCCGGCGAGATCAAGCGCCGCATACGCGAACGCACCGGACTCACGGCATCCGTCGGCGTGGCGCCGAACAAGCTGGTCGCCAAGATCGCCTCCGACCTGCGCAAGCCGGACGGTCTCGTGATCGTAAGCGAGGCGGAAGTACGCGGCCTGCTCGACCCGCTGCCCATCCGCAAGCTGTTCGGCCTCGGCGCAAAGACCGCGCCGAAGGTGGAGGCGCTCGGCATCCGCACGCTGGGCGACCTGCGCCAGGCCAACCCGTCGCGACTGCGGCCGGTCTTCGGCCGCTACACCGAACGCCTGCAGCAACGCGCGGCCGGCATCGACGATCGCCCGGTCATTCCCGATGTCGATGAGAAGCAGATCAGCGCCGAGGAGACTTTCGACACCGACATCGCCGATCCTGCGCGCCTGCAGACCGAGATTCACCGGCTCGCCGACAAGGCATGCTCACGACTGCGCGCGCGGAAGCTGCTGGGCGGCTGCGTGACCGTGAAGATCCGGCGAGGCGACTTCACGACCTACACGCGACAGCGCCAGGTCGAGCCGCGCACGCAGGAAACTCGGGTCGTGGCGCGGGTCGCGGTCGAGTTGCTCGACGAGTGGCGGCGCACCCAGCCGCTGGCCGCCTTGCGACTGCTGGGCGTCGGCGTGAGCGACCTGGGCGAGGAAGTCCAGGCGGATCTGTTCGGCGCGCCGGAATCCACGCGTAACCGGCAGCTGGACGCGGCCGTCGATGCCGTGCGGGAGAAGTTCGGCACCGTCGCACTGCAGCCGGCGAGTGCGCTGGCGGTACCGTTCGCCCAGGGGGCCGACGGTTCGCGCGAGCGCGAGCGATAGGACGCGCTCATCCGTCCATCGGCAGAGCTTCAGGCACGCAGGACGTGCGCGGACAGCATCATCGGCAGGCTTCCATGCTGGCGCGGGCAAGTCGGGCGAGCACCGGCAGTTTCGCGGCGCGCTCCGTCGCCTGGGCCGAGGCCGCCGTCCCGCGGATTACGCGGCCCTTGATGCCATGGAAGATCGCGGCCAGACGGAAGAAGTTGAACGCCATGCAGAACTCGTAGTCCTGCGCCGAAGCGTGGCCGGTTCGGTCGCAGTAGAGCGCGAGGTACTCCGCCTCGGTAGGCACATTCAACGCGGCCAGATCCGCGCCGGCCAGGCCGGCAACAATGTCCGGCGGCATGCGATACATCATCGCGTGGTAGGCGAAGTCCGCCAGCGGATGCCCGAGCGTCGACAGCTCCCAGTCGAGTACGGCGACGACCCGTGGCTCGCGCGGGTGAAAAATCATATTGTCGCAGCGGTAGTCTCCATGAACGATCCGGGTCTCGTCGTTCCGGGGAATATTGGCGCTGAGCCATTCCAGCACGACGTCCATGTTCTCGTCGCGGCCCGCGTCGACGTCCTCGAGGTACTGCTTCGACCAGCGTGCCAGCTGGCGGGCGAAGTAGTTGCCCGACTTGCCGTAATCACCCAGACCCACGTCCGCAGGGTCGAATCGATGGAGGGTCGCCAGAGTGCTGTTCATGGCGTCGAAGTACGCAGGCCGATCCGCGCGGCTCACCTCGGGAAACCCGGCATCCCAGAAGATTCGGCCCACGACCAGGTCCATGACATAGAACGGTGTGCCAAGCACGGAGTCGTCGTTGAACAGCGCGTGGACGGCCGGCACGGGGAAGCCCACCTTGCGCAACGCCGACATGACGCGGGCCTCGCGATCCACGGCGTGGGCGCCTGGCAACAGCTTCCCAGGCGGCTTGCGCCGCAAGACGTACTGGGCTTGCGGCGTGATCAGCCTGTACGTGGGATTGGACTGGCCGCCCTTGAATTGCTCGACGCTGAGCGGGCCCTCGTAGCCGGCAACATTCCCCGCTAGCCACTGCGCGAGCCTCGCCTCATCGAGGCCGAACCCGTCCCGGACGGTCGTCGTCGAAGCGTCGGAGGTCATCGACGCCGTTGCGACGGAAACACGTCCGCCGGCAGCTCGGCCACTGTCTGTCGCGTGCCGGCGAAGTGTCGCTGCACAGCACGGTCGGCGGCGGCAGGATCCCGCGCAATGACGGCCGCCGCGATCCTGGAATAGCCGGCGAGGTGGAGGGCACGCTGGCGTTCGGTCTGGATTCGTTCGACCTGGGCGCGGAACAGGTCGGTCCGCGACAGCGGCATGACACGCGCCAGTTCCGTGTTGCCCCCGATTTCCACGAGCGTGTCGTAGAAGTGACGGCGGCGCTCGAGGTACTCGGCGCGAGCACGGTTGCGTCCAGCGACGTCGATTGCATCTGCGGCTGCCTTCATGCGCCGTCGCTTTTCGTTGGTGTCGCAGTGCTCTGCTGCGAGGCGGGCTGCAAGTCGTGCAAGCGGCTCGAGTGTTTCGAGCAGGTCGAGTGTCGAGCGCAGGTCAAGCGTACTGATGTACGCCCCGCGGAAGCGGTTCAACGTCACGATGCCGGCGGCAGCGAGGTGTTTAAGCGCTTCGCGCAACGAACCGCGACTGATGCCCAGGCGCAGAGTGATGGCTGACTCGGGCAGGTGCTGCCCCGGCACGAATGTGCCGGCGCGGATACCGCTGGTGATCGCATCTGCCACGCGATCCGTCACGCTCTCCGCGTCGGTAATGGCCGCCGCAGGTGTCTTGCCGGATCCTGCACGAGTATTTTTCTTGGTCGGTCTCACGGGGCTGGCGCTCACTGTGTTCGGACGAGGCTGAATAGCGGCGACTCGTACTCGACGAACGCGCCGTCTGCGGCAAAGATCGCGTCGACGACGCCGGCGTGCGGGCTCCGGACTTCAATCACCTCGCCGAGCACGACCAGACGCAGGACGACTGCGTTGGCCTCGACCCGTGTCCGGACCGGCAGGACCGCGAGCACGGTCCCTACGTGCGGTGCGCAGACGACGACGTCCGCGGCATCCACTGCCGACGGGTCGGGATGCGCTGCCTCGTGGACGACGCTTGCTGCGACGCGACGCAACGGATTTGGCCCGGCACCTGGTCGGGCAATAAAGACCTCACCCTGCGGCGTGCGCACGTGCAGCTCGCTCCAGCGCGAACGCCGCAGCTGCGCGAGCAGTACCCGCGCATCGTTGACCAGGGAACGCGCGTCCATCGTCGCTTTCACTCCTCGCGCGCGCGTCCCATGATGCGCAACAGGTCCTCGTGCAACTCGAACCAGACTGTGTGGTAACTCTCGCGGCGCACGTCGCTCACCCACTCACGGTCGCCGTCCTCCGCGGCCTCGAGGGCGGCGAGAAGCTTCTGCTGGTAGATGCGCATGCGAGGCAACGGCCCGGCCAGGGCCTGCAACACCGTCTCGACCTGTTCGTGCACACCGGCCAGCCGGTCCATGACGGCCTCGTCGTGGGTGGGGTCCGTGTGGACGTTTGCAACCCGCTCGCCGGCGACCTCGATGGTCTGCCAGTCGGTGATCACCTGCTTGAGCGTGCGGTTGATGCGTTCAAACGATTCGTACGCTGCGACGAACCCTTCATTTTTCCGCAGGGGCGCGAAGTGGAAGCTGTAGCGCCCCTCGAGCGCGAGCCGGGCAAGCGGCGTGAGCGCGTAGCCGCCCTTCGCCTCGATCGCACGGCCGCCGGCGACGGCTTCGACCAACAGCGACTTCACCCTGGCTGCATCGATTCCGACCAGCGAGGCGACGGCGGGCGGGGCAGCATGGCGCTTTACGGCGAGGCCGTGGAAGACGAGGTCGCGGTCGTTCACGACCGCACCTCCGCGTCGCCGGTGAGGAGCCAGATCCGCGCGACGCGTTCGACGCCCTGCTGGTAGTCCTCCGTGGTCTTCGCCGCGGCGCTGCATTCGATCATCAAGCGGTCACCGTCCTTGATGCCTGCGACCTTGGCGTTCATCAGGCAAGGGATGTTGTACTCGCGCGTCAGGATCCCGAGATGCGAACGGATGGTGCCGCCTGCGCAGATCACGCCTGCAAACTGTTCGATGATCGGCGCTGTGAGCGTGCCGCCGGAATCATCGATGACGGCGATGGTTCCTCGCGGGACCCCCTCCGAGAGATATGTAAGCACTCGTTCGTTGGAGCGGATGTAGCGGGCGATCCCGACAGCGTTGGTCTGCTGGCGCACGACGTTGTCGCCGACGCCCCGCACGGCCCTGCCGTCCGCTTCGACCTCTCCCTGCGGAGCCTCGGGATGCGCGAAGCCGGCTTCTGCCTGCTCATCGCCCGCGCGGGGCACGTAGGCTTCGGGCCGCTCGTCGACAGAAATCACGGCCGACCATGCGAACCTGTGGCCGGCATCGAGGATGCGGCGCTCGATGGCAGCGAAGTCTTCCTTGCGCAGCAGCCGGTCGGAGCCGGCGTAGCGAAATTCAGCCCAGGACAGGCCTGACTCCCGGTATCGGTTGCGGACCAGGTCCTGGACGAGGCTCAGCGTGGCCTCCACCAGCGGGGTTGCCGGTACCGCCCCCGTGTTGATCCGGTCCAGCGGCAGACTTTCGCCCATCGTCAACCCTCCCGCTCAGCCTGTTCACCGGTACTAAGTGCCTCAGCCGCCCGCCTCTTGTCAAGGTCCGCAGCGGAAATCGTCCTACAATATTGATTGACTAATCTCGGTTGCGCCGTTAAGAAGTGAACCCGGCCCCTCGCACGGAGACACCCGTGACCCCAGCGCGCAATCCCCGTGTCCTGATCGTCAACGACGATGGCATCGACGCTCCCGGCATCGTGCTTCTCGAGGAGATCGCCCGGCAGTTCACCGACGACATCTGGGTGGTGGCGCCCGACGAGGAGCGCTCGGGCGCGGGCCACTCGCTGTCGATGTCGCACCCGATCCGCATGCGCCAGCGCGACGAGCGCCACTTTGCCGTCAAGGGCACGCCGACCGACTGCGCCCTGCTTGGCATCCACGAGCTGATGACGGACCGCAAGCCCGACCTGCTGCTGAGCGGCATCAATCGTGGCCCCAATCTCGCAGAGGACATCACCTATTCGGGCACGGCGTCGGCCGCCATCGAAGGGGTCATGCTCGGTATTCCCTCCGTCGCGCTCAGCCAGATCATCCGCTACAAGAGCGAAGTCCACTGGGACACCGCGCGCGCCTACGCACCACTGGTGATCCGCAGGCTGCTCGACATGCGCTGGCGGCCAGGGGCTTTCGTCAACGTCAATTTCCCGGACTGCCCGCCCGATGCCGTGAAGGGCATCCGTGTCACGCGGCAGGGCATGCGGCCGACCGGCGCGTTCATGCCGGTGCGCCGCGTCGACGAACGCCACGTGCCGTATTACTGGATCAAGGCCGTCTTTCCCGACGGCGGGCACGAACCCGGCAACGACCTGCAGGCCGCGCTCGACCACGAAGTCTCGATCACGCCGCTGCAGGTGGAGATGACGGCGCATGCGCTGGTGCCCGAGCTGGAATCCCTGTTCGACGAAGGCCACTAGTAGCGGCACAGCAGCGTGATTGCGGAAAGCCCGTCCTCGACGCCGTAGAACCCGCCCGAGTTCTCGGCGAGTGCGATGCGTGCGCCCTCGACCTGGCGCAGCGCCGCGTCGCCGCGCAACTGCAGGACCAGCTCGTGGATCTGCCCGAGCCCGGTGGCGCCGAGCGGATGCCCCTTCGAGACGAGCCCGCCTGAAACGTTGACCGGGATGCGCCCACCTAGCGACGTCTCACCCTGCTCGGCGCTCCAGCCGCCCTGTCCGGGTGGGCACAGGCCGAGCGCCTCGCACTGCACGATCTCTCCGGACGAACTGGCGTCATGGACTTCGGCGACGTCGACGTCGTCCGGCCCGACCCCGGCCCTGTCGTAGGCTCGGGACGCGGTCAGCCGGCTCACGTGATGCTCATAGTCGTCCGGCGCACGGTCGCGGCCGCTCTGTGATTCCGCGGCCAGGACACTCACCGGGCGAGAGCGGGGAAACCGCCGCAGGATCTCATCCGCACAGACAATTGCTGCCGCCGCACCGTCGCTGATCGGCGCGCACATCGGCACGGTGAGCGGCCAGGCCACCGGCGGCGCCGCCAGCACTTCCTCGATGCTCATGGCATTGCGGTACTGCGCGAGCGGATTGTGCACCGAATGCGCGTGGTTCTTGGCCGCGACGGCGGCGATCTGCCGCGCCGTCGTGCCGTACGTGGCCATGTGCAGCCGGGCCTGTGCCGCGTAGGCGTCCATCATGATATTGGGGCCCGGTCCGTCGGCACCCACCGGTGCCGGCACCAGCATGCCCCGCGTGCGCTCCAGGTACGCGCGTGCCTCCTCGGCATCGCGCGGCTGCTGGAAGACGGCGAACCGCTTGGCGCGGTCGGAGCTATAGAGCTTCTCGACGCCGACGACGAGCACTACATCCGCGAGGCTGGCTCGCACGTAATCGATCGCGACATGCAGGCCGATGGTCGAACTGGCACAGGCCGCCTCGACGTGCATCACGCGCACGCCCTCGATGCCGAGGGGGCGCAATGCATACTCGCCCGGGATCGACATCTCCTGCGCGAAGAAACCCTGGATCACGTTGGCGTAGATGGCCATGCCGACGTCGCCGGGCAGGACGCCCGCATCCGTCATGGCAGCGGTGACCGCTTCGCGCGTGAGGTCGGTGTGCGTCCGGTCCGCGTGGCGGCCGAACAGCGTCATCCCCGTGCCC